>CAYHDA010000080.1:0-15386 GCA_964355145.1 uncultured Mariniphaga sp. | reverse complement strand
CTCAAAGATTCCGACAACGACGGCTTGTGGACCTCAATGTACCTGGGTGGCGAAATTTTCAGATACGCCGTCACCAAATCCGATGAGGCGCTGCAGAACTGCTATGAGTCACTTGAGGCCCTCGAAAGACTTTATACTATCAATTCCAATCAAGTCGGTTTTCCGGCACGGTCGTTTGAACGTCGCGGCGATCAGAACCGATTGTCAGATTCCGACAGATGGAAACATTCCGAAGATCCTGAATGGGACTGGAAATCGACCACCAGCAGCGACGAAGCAATCGGGCACATCTTTGCCTTGGGAGCAATGGCTGAACTGATCAACGTGGAACCTATGAAATCGAGGGCTATTCACATCATCGATATATTGATGCAGCATATAGTCGATCATGATTATTACCTTATTGATTTTGACGGCAAGCCTACTACCTGGGGCCGTTGGAATCCCGAATATGTCAATGCACGTCCAATTAATGTCGGTGACCGTAAAATTTGCGCCTCCAATATCACTGCGATGCTGCAAACAGCTTATCATTTTACCCATAAGGAGATTTACAAGCAAAAAGCTTTGGAGTTGTTGTATAAATACGGATACCTTGAAAATCTGATGCGGCCGATGAAATCGATTGGGAAAGCTCCTGCCGATGCGGATGAGTTTAGTAAGGAATTATCGTCCGAGTGGAATCACTCCGACGATGAGATGTATTTTCTCGGTTATTGGGGGTTATACCGCTATGCCATCAACGACGAACTGAAAGCGAAGTACAAAGAGGCCATCATTGACCACTGGCAGATCGAAAGACCCGAAAAAGAGGGAGCCTGGAACATATTTACAGCTTTGACTACTAATGAGTTCGATCTTAATGAAGCCATATGGTACCTTCAGGAGCATCCCATGGATTTGATCAGCTGGGATATTAAAAACAGTCATCGTAAAGACATTGAGCCGATTGCGCCAAATTTCAGACAACAGACACTCAAAGAAGTTCTGCCTCCAGATGAGCGGCCTGTTCAACGTCACAACGGAAACATGTTCAACATCGACAAAATCGGGGGCAACGGAACAGGCGAAGAGAGCGCGGGAGATATCTGGTTATTGCCTTACTGGATGGGACGTTACCTGGGTGTGATCAGCGCTCCTGTTAAAAAATAAGGATTTGTTATTAATTGGGTGATTTCTGTTTTTATCTTTGTGAGGCTTAGTATTTTTGTGCCTTGGCGGCGATCTTTTTTTAAGGGATTTATCTGAAATAGAAAAAAGGTATATACAAAATGGGTGTATTCAACCGACTTTTATTAAAGTATTTATTTGTTCTGATTTTAATATATTCTTCTACTCCATTGTTTAGCCAGAATGGAGAATCATTTGATATTGTCATTTACGGTGGGACCTCTGCCGGAATCAGTGCTGCGATTCAATCCTCAAGAATGGGGAAATCAGTTGTTATGATTGAACCTTCTAAAGGGACAGGGGGCCTCACAACAGGAGGATTAGGTAAAACAGATACAGGAAACAATGCGGCAATAGGGGGTATTGCCAGGGAATTTTATGTGAATATCGGTAAATATTATAGCGATCAGTCCAACTGGAAATGGCAGGATAAATCAGATTATAAATTTGGAGGGCAGACCCTGCCGGAAGAAATTGATTCTGCCATGTGGACTTTTGAACCTTCAGCGGCAGTAAAGATATTTGACCGGATGATGGCGGTAAGTAGTGTAAAAGTTGTTCTCAGTGAGAGGCTTAACCGAAATTCGGGAGTGAAGAAAAGAGGTAACACGATCCTTTCAATCGCAATGGAATCTGGTCGGATTTTTTCCGGAAAAGTGTTTATTGACGCCACTTATGAAGGTGATTTAATGGCTGCTGCAGGCGTCAGTTATACCCTGGGCCGTGAGGCGAACAGTCAGTATGGAGAAACGCTTAATGGGGTTCAAGCTGCCGAATTTAACAGCAATCTGCTTGGAGGCAAATCGAGTAATGCCATCAATCACAATTTTGTGGATGGAGTTGACCCTTTTGTTGTAAAAGGAAAGGCTGAAAGTGGGTTACTCCCTTGTATTCAAGGTAATGGTGCCGGTGAGCCCGGATCGGCTGATAAATCTGTTCAGGCCTATTGCTTCAGGATGTGCCTTACCGACCGGTCCGAAAACAGGATTCCATTTGAAAAGCCGGCTGATTATAATGAACTGAATTATGAGTTGCTCTTCCGCAATTATGAAGGGGGTGAGAAAAGAATTCCATGGATTAACTCTCCCATGCCTAACCGGAAAACTGATACCAATAATAGTCGTGGTTTTTCTACCGATTTTATTGGTCAGAACTATAATTATCCTGAGGCTGGATATGCAGAGCGGGAGCAATTTGCCGAACGCCAACGCAATTACCAGAAAGGGTTGATGTGGACACTGGCAAATCACCCCCGGATTCCGGATCAGGTCAGAAATGAGGTGTCTCGCTGGGGAACCTGCAAAGATGAATTCACTGATGAAAAGGGGTGGCAGAAGCAGCTTTATGTTAGGGAAGCAAGAAGGATGGTCAGCAGTTATGTGATGACCCAGCGTAATTGTGAAGGGATTGTGAATGCAGCCGATCCGGTGGGTTTGGGAGCTTACGGAATGGATTCGCATCACGTTAAACGCTATGTCAATTCTAAGGGCTACGTTAAGAATGAGGGGAATGTGGAGTCGCCTGTAAAAGGCCCATACCCTGTAAGTTACCGGTCGATAGTACCTAAGGAGGAGGAGTGCTCCAACCTGCTGGTTCCGGTTTGTGTTTCTTCCACCCACATCGCATTTGGATCGATCAGAATGGAACCCGTTTTTATGGTGCTTGGACAGTCTGCTGCTACGGCAGCGTGCCTTGCTATTGACAGGAAAATATCTGTTCAGAAATTACAATATAAGACGTTGCGCAAAAAATTGATCAGTGATCGTCAACGGCTGGAATGGAAATAAAAAATAGGTGAGAAGCACCGAGAGATAATGGCATAATCAAATTAAACAAAATGCCTCATGGTAAAAAGACGTGAATTTCTAAAAGACGGTTTATTGCTTGCCGCCGGAACGGCTTGTTCATCTGATCTGATGGCAGCATCCGGTTCTGCTGGTTCTTCCAGTCAATCCACTGTTTCCCTCAAAAGAGAGATCCCGGTCCGATATGATGCAGAAGTTGTTATTATTGGTGGAGGTATTTCAGGCGTCTCTGCGGCGTGCTCTGCCGCTTTTTCAGGTGCAAAAGTTATTCTTGTCGAACGGTTTGGCATGCTCGGCGGAACCTTAACAACTGGTGGAGTGGCCAATTTTTGTGGTCAGATTGATGCCCAGGGGGAAGTCTTTGATGAAGTTTTAAGTGATTTGCGAAAATTCAATTCCATTGGGGAGGGATCCAGGGCTTCTGTTTTTAATTATGAGATATTGGCATATGTGCTTCAGGAAATTGTGTTGAAGAGAAAGGTTAAGATATTGTATCATACCCGTTTAGTAGATGTAATGGTTAAGGGAAGCAATATTGCGGAATGCATTGTATGCGGCAAGTCGGGTCTCGAGGCGATCAGGGGCAAAGTTTTTATCGATTGCTCCGGTGATGCGGATCTCGCGAGGTATGCCGGGGTATCAACCATCAAAGGAGATGGAATTTCGGGCTATCAACTGCCCATGTCGAAGATGTTTTTTGTCCGCGAAGTTGATGACAAAGGGTTTGTTCAACAAACTCCTGCAGATTGGCCGGCACGGATTCTAAATAAAGAGGACTTGCCCATGGTCAGTATCTGGCCTGATGGGCCCGGGGGAAAGGCGATCAAATTGAAAATTCCGATGTTTGACTCAACAACAACTGAAGGATTGACAGCTGCGGAGATTCAGGCCCGAAGAAGAACAATGGATGTGCTAAATTATTATCAGAGAGTTGAAAAAAAGAATTGGCGATTGACAAACAGCGCTGCTCAGATTGGCATCAGGGAAGGGTGCAGAATCGAAGGCGATTATATTTTGAAACTGGAAGACTTAAGGGCAGGAAGGTCTTTTGATGACGGGGTTGCACGGGGTACCTATTACCTCGATGGACATGGATTAACCGACGATAAGAGATCGTATATTCTTCCTCCGGATCAAATGAAAGTACCGCCTTATCAGATTCCAATGAGGTGTCTTATTTCAAAGGAAGCCGACAATCTTTTAATGGCCGGAAGGTGTATGTCTGCTGAGCAGCTGGCTTTAACTTCTGCCAGAGTGTCGACATCATGCGCTATGATGGGACAGGCAACAGGCATAGCTGCTGCATTGGCGGTATTTGGAAAAACAAAAATACGGAATCTGGACTATACAGAAATCGTAAAGGAGGTATTGAATCGGGGAGCTCAGCTTGACGTGAAGGAGCAAATCTATCCGATCTATGGATAAGGGCATAAATTTATTATATCACAAACACAACGACAATGAAAAACATGTTAAAAAAAATGACCCTTGCGGGTTTAGTGTTAGCGCTGGTTTTATTTGCAAATCAAACCTTTGCGCAAGGTGCTGAAAAGCATCAGGACAAATCATTCACTCAGGATTTCAGCATTAAGTACAATCTGGCTGACAAAAATATCAAACTGAGTAATGTTGTATCCGACAGAAACGGTTATATTCAGATTTTATCTTCGAAAGGACTGATGCGTCCGCGCGACGGACAGTTTTTGTATCCGGGTACTCTGGTCACAGACCGGCAGGATCGGCCAACGTCTGACAAGAAAATTGCCGGAATCGGAACCTATCAGAATCAGCTGGTTTATATCGATGACAAAGCCGTGTTAAGTAATGCATGGGCTGGGAAATTATTCTCCCGCCATACTATTCCGGGTGCCAGAATTTTCGCCGGTGGAAAAGATTTTAGTTTTTTAATCTCCGACGGAAAAATCCTTAATCTGATAAAAGATTCAAAAACACTGTGGGAAGGCTCCCTTTCCGGGGAAGCGGTGAAAGATATCAAATTTGATGCTGCCAATAATCTCTTTTGGATTCTGGGAAGCGCTTCGGTATGGACATTTTCTACTGATAACAAAGCGCTTGCAAAAGTAAAGGAAAGGAACAGTATCACTTGCATCGCGCCGTCAGCGGGCAAATTATTTGTCGGAACTTCAAACGGATATTTCGAAATTGATGGTAAAACGAAGCAGCAGATTGGTGGCGTTCATCAAAAAATGCCATGGACCGAAATAACTTCAGTCAGTGAGATCGATGGTCAAATTTGGTTTGGCTCTACCTGGGGCGCGATGAACCTGCGCAAGGATGGCAAGTTTAACTATTATGCGTCGGAGCGTTGGATTCCTTCTGATACCATTGTAAATATTGCCAAAGGACCTGAAAATTCAGTGCTGATACTTACCAATAATGGGTTGGGTAAGATCTGTTTCAATGCAATGACTTTGTATGATAAAGCGATGTTTTTCGAGAAACAGGTTCGCGACCGTCATATCCGTGTAGGATTCAATGCCACTGTTTCGGGAATGACTCATGGCGATGTTACATCAGGAAGTCTGGAAAATTCAGACAACGATGGTTTGTGGACTTCGATGTACCTGGCCGGGGAAACTTTCCGTTATGCGGTCACCAAATCGGATGAGGCCTTGCAGAATGTGCGTGAATCACTCGATGCGCTGGAACGCCTCTACACCATCAATCCGCTTCATTCCGGATTTCCGTCGCGTTCATTCGAAAGATCAGGATACAATAACAATAGTATTCCATGGAGACCAACTGAGGATCCGGAATGGGACTGGAAATCGACTACCAGCAGTGATGAAGCAATCGGTCATATTTTTGCATTTGCTGCAATTGCAGAGCTGGTTCCCGAAGCGGAACTCCGCAATAAATCCATTATGCTGATTGATACCCTTATGGCACATGTGGTGAGAAATAATCTTTACATGATCGACTGGAACGGTAAACCCACCCAATGGGGAAAATGGAATCCTGAATATGTAAATGCACGGCCTAAAATGGTAGGTGACCGTAAAATCAATTCCTCCAACATAATAGGGATGCTGCAAACGGCCTGGCACTTTACAAAAAAGGCAAAATATAAGGAAGCAGCATTCAATCTTATGACAAAATACGGATACCTGGAGAATCTGATGAAACCAATGAAAGAGGTTGGAAGTGCTCCGGAAGATGCTGATATGTTAAGCCGTGAATTGTCAGACGGCTGGAACCATTCGGATGACGAGATGTACTATTGTGGTTATTGGGGATTGTACCGCTACGCGTTCAACGACACCCTGAAAGCAAAATACAAAGCCGCTATCATTGACCATTGGGAGATAGAACGACCTGAGAAAGAAGGATTGTGGAATATCATGACTGCTATTGCCGGTGCTAAAAATATTGATTTGAAAGAGGCCATCTGGTACTTGCAGGAGTATCCGCTCGATTTGGTCAGCTGGACCATTGAAGCAGGCCATCGCAAGGATATTGAAAAAATAGCACCTAATTTCAGAAAGCAAACCATCACAGAGGTACTTCCCCCCGACGAATTAGGTATTTCGAGGCACAATGCCAACCGCTTTGATCTCAATGATCGGGGAGCTGGCCAGTCCGAATACAGTGCAGGTGATATTTGGTTATTGCCTTACTGGATGGGCCGTTACCTGAATGTGATCAGTGCGCCGGAGAAGAAGAATTAAGTCCGCCCTCTGGCGGAAGGAATTAGGTGCGTCAGCGGACGGAAGGAATTGAGAATTACACAATTGTGTGCCCTTGGTGCCTTTTTGGTGACTTTGTGTTTTAGTGGCGCTTTTTATAATTGATTTTTTTAAAGCATCAATGATGAAAATACGACATTATTTAATTTTTATTTGCAACTAATACTAGTTACATTTGCAGTACAAACAAGAATGAATGGGAACATTGAAACACAAAGGCTATTCAGGAACAGTTGAATATAGTGAAGAAGATAATTGTCTGTTCGGCAAGGTAATCGGGATGAACAAAAACCTGATTACATATGAAGGCAAAACTGTGGATGAATTGAAGGCTGATTTTGAAGCTGGAATTGAATTATACCTCGAAAGCTGCAAAGAGCAAGAAGTTAAACCTCAAAAGCCATACAGCGGATCACTTAATATCCGGATTCCATCAGAGGTTCACAGTCAATTAGCACTACAAGCTCAAATGACCGGACGATCAATCAATGCGATAATTAAAGATCTGCTAATGGGTCAACAGAACTTGCTAAATGCATAAACTAATTAGAATCATGATCCTAGCTTATAATTCCAGGCTTATTGAAAGATTATTCCTGATCTGCCTGGTTGCCGGTTTAACCTCTTGTGCTCAGAATGATGTAGCAGTTAAAGATGTGATGGACAGCACAATCACCTCTTTATACAAAACAATGGATGCCAAAGGATTAAACGGATTGGACAACGATAAGGTAATGGCACTTTTTTCAAAAGAGGAAAAGAAAGTGCTGGCTGCCCGGCATTGGATGTTTACGGTAAATGTGCCTGTCGTAGTTTCTGTAATGCGAAGCAACGAACAAAAGATCATTCCCTTCTGGCTGCCTGAAAGAGGTTTTGTCAAAACCGGTAAGACGTTGAAAAATAAACAAACAACTTACGAAATCTGGCAAAAATCCTTCGATAAAGGTCGTGTTGGCCTGGGAGTAAACGGATTCGAAAATTTCATGCTTCATTATTTCGTGTCAGTAACTCCTCAAAACAAAAAAGATCAATTATTGCTTACAGATTTTTTTCCTGCAAATCAATTTGTTGGCATTTTGGATAACGGGGCTTTTACTTACCACGACTGGGACGAGCTGCTATTGGAAGAGGTGCCTGAAACGATGAAAGGGGAGAAATTACTGACTACTATCCGCGGACGGGGCGAGGAAACCCACCTGACCGGTGCTTTTCGGTCAACAGGTTATCCATCATCACCAAACCCTGATCAAATGATGCTGACCTGGAGTGCTGACCCCTCATCCGGTATCGATGTCCAGTGGCGTACCGATACAACGGTGGCTGAAGGATTGGTGAAATACCGCGAAAAGGGGAGTACTCAGGAATTTTCAGTTAAAGCGGTTAAATACAGGATGGAAGACCGCGCTTTAATGAATGATCGGTATATCAATCGCTATACGGCAGAACTCCGGAATCTAAAATCTGGCGCGACTTACGAATACAAGGTGGCACCCCGGACAGAATGGCCGGCAGATAATACTTTCACCACAGCTGCTTCCGACAATCAATTTTCGTTCATCTGGTTTGGCGATACACATCATTCGCCCAAATATGGCGAGATTATTCAGGTGGCAGAAAAAACACATCCCGATGCTGCATTTTATTCCATTGCCGGAGATATGGTCAGCGATGGCCTGCAACGCGACCAGTGGGATGATCTTTTTGCATTTTCAAAAGGAGTAATTTCCAAAAAACCGATGATGTCGGTCCTTGGAAATCACGACAACCGAAGTGGTCTGGGAGCATTGATGTACCGCGAACTGTTTAGTTATCCTAAGAATAATCCTGCCGGTGTAGAAAAAGAACATACCTATTCTTTTCGATACAAAAATGCTCTCTTCCTGATGATTGACGCAACGGCTCCGATAGATACCCAAAAAATATGGATTGAAAATGAGCTTGCTCATACTGACGCCACATGGAAATTCGCGATGTTCCATTTCCCGCCTTATAACTGGGAAGAACCTTATTTAACCATTCAAAAGGCATGGATTCCAATCTTCGATAAATACCATGTTGATATGGTGATGAGCGGGCATATTCATTATTATATGCGATCAAAACCGATGAAAGGCGGTCAGGTTGTCTCTTCTTACAACGATGGAACAGCGTACCTCATTTCAGTGGGAATTCCTACCAGGAATCAACCCATCACCGATGAGCCTTATGCAATGGTCCGGAATACCCAAGGTCATTTTTATCAGTATTTGAAAATAAACGGAAATGAGCTGTCGTTTTTATCAGCTAATGCAAATAATGATGTTGTTGATTCGTTTAAAATACAAAAGAGACCCTCAAGGTTTTTGAAACCTTGAGGGTCTAAAAATAGCTCACCTCCCAAGATTTTTTGAAACCTTGAGGGTCTAAAAATAGCTCACCTTCCAAGATTTTTGAAACCTTGAGGGTCTAAAAATAGCTCACCTTCCAAGGTTTTAAAAACCTTGAGGGTCTTAAAACCTTGAGGGTCTTAAAAATAACTCACCTCCGATGAACAAAATACTAATTTTCATTCTTTTATCGTTTTTCCTCTTCATTCAGGCTGGAGCAAAACCTAATGCTGGTTTGAAATTCAACGTCGATGGGAAATTTAAGATTGCTCAGTTTACTGATACTCATATCAATATTGAAAAAGAGACCAATTTGGCTGTTTATGAAACAGTTAAGGAGATACTTGAAATAGAGAAGCCTGATTTGGTAATACTTACGGGAGATATTATTACTGAAAAAAATCCTGAGGAAGGTTACCGGCGTTTTGCTGACCTGTTCTCCAAAGCAAAAGTTCCATGGGCTGTGGTATTTGGGAATCACGAATCGGAAAACAGTTATACCAGAAAACAGCTCGCCGGCTTTCTGCATGGACTACCATTTTGTCTTAACACCAACAAAAGCAATATCAAAGGAGAATCGAATTTTATTCTCCCTGTTTTTGGAAATACAAAAAAGGCAGAAGCTTTGTTATACTGTATGGATTCAAATGATTACAGTACTCTAAAACCAAATGTGGAAGGTTATGGCTGGTTCGGTTTTTCTCAAATCGAATGGTACCGGAAGAATAGCAGTGCATACACACGGGGTAATAACGGTAACCCGTTACCCGCACTGGCATTCTTCCATATCCCCCTTCCTGAATATACGCAAGCGTGGAATAATAAAGCTGAAAAGGCATTAGGTGTTAGAAATGAGGATGAATGTAGTCCTGCTATTAATTCAGGTATGTTTACAGCCATGCTCGAATGTGGTGACGTAATGGGAACATTTGCGGGGCATGATCATATTAATGATTATATTGGTGTTTATTACCAGATTGCGCTTGCATATGGCAGGGTTACCAAGGTTATGAAGGATCCATTACATGATCCAATGGCAGGAGGCCGGATAATAGTATTAAAAGAAAGCCAACGTCGGTTCGAAACCTGGATTCGCGAAAAAGGGGGTAACAAGGTTTTGGATTGTCACTGGCCCGACTCGTTTAAAACTGACACTTCTAAAAAATGAAAATCGAAAATTCGCCCGGCAGGTTATCAAAAACATGTCGTATATTCACTGTAAATTATTATTTTTAAGACTTAATTTAATTTAATATTCTGTATTATGAAAAAAATGATTTTACTGGTACTGGTTGTCAGTTTTCTACAGGGTTACGGAGCACAGAAAGAGAAAAAATTGTCAAAGAAAAAGGCGGAAAAAGGCTGGGTAAGCCTCTTTAACGGTACAAATCTGGATAACTGGAAATTTAGCGAAGATGATGGCACCTTTTCGGTGAAGGATGGTATGATTGTGGTTCATGGTAAGCGCAGCCATTTGTATTATGACGGACCTGTAAAAGCACATGATTTTACAAACTTTGAGTTCAAAGCCGATGTTATGACCGAGCCGGGCTCAAATTCCGGAATTTATTTTCATACCGAGTTTCAGCCTAAAGGATTTCCTGATAAAGGCTATGAAGTTCAGGTGAACAACAGCCACACCGACTGGAAGAGAACCAGTGGATTATACGACGTTATGGACCTGAAAGAAGTTCCAACAAAAGACAATGAGTGGTTTACCATGCAAATCAATGTAACCGGCAAACACATCGTAATCTCATTGAACGGTAAAACAACAGTCGATTTTATAGAGCCTGAAAATGCAAATTATAAAGGTCACCCGCAACGGAAGATTGCACATGGAACATTCGCCTTTCAGGGACATGATCCTAAAAGCATCGTCTACTTTAAAAATATCATGGTCAAACCATTGCCATAAAACGGACTGTTTCAGGCAGGAATCAGTTTTGTGAAAAACCCTTCAGCCCTGAAAGATTGAAGCAGCCATGATTCAATGATCACCATTTGAAATTGAATCGTGGCTGTTTTTTTTGAAATATACCCCGTCATTCTCAATAACTATTCCGGAAAAATAGAATTCTGTCTATCTTTACTACCTGAATTATCTTCTGATGAAAACGATTTTTTTAGGCCTGTTGTCATTATTCATACTTGTTTCGGCAGCTGCTCAAACCCATAAAGACCAATTGGTTTCGCTTGCATTAAACAATGTAAAGGTTGGAGGTGAAATAGGCCGAAGGATTCAGATAACTGTAAATAATAACCTGCTTCAGATTAATGCAGATAAGGATTTTCTGGCCCCGTTCAAGCTGAAAAACTGCAAAAAAGCCGATTATATTGGCTTAGGTAAATTGATCGACGCCACAGTTAAATTGGCATCCTATACTGGCGACCTAAGGGTGATTGCCCTTAAAAATCACCTTGTTGACGAAATAATCAAGGCTCAGGAAATTGATGGCTATCTTGGTTTAATGGCATCTGAAAACCGGATGTGGATGCTTTGGGATATTCACGAAATGGGATATATTATCTTCGGATTAATCAACGATTATAATTTATTTGGTAATAAACAATCACTTGCCGCCGCAAAAAAGGGTGCTGACTATATTATTAAAAATTGGTCATCGATGCCTGAAGGTTGGGAGTATAAAACAAATGTTGGTCTTCATGTCGCAATTACTGGTATCGACAGAACAATGCTCAACCTTTTCTATATCACTCATGAAAACCGGTATCTTGATTTTTGTCTGAAACAGCACCTCATAAAAAGCTGGGATCCGGGAATTGTTATTGGGCGTCGTAATCTGATTGAGGGGCATATCTATGGTTATATGGCCGCTTCACTTGCCCAATTGGAGCTGTACCGAATTCAACCGGATGAGAATCTTTTAATTCCTGCGATGAAAGCCATAAATTTCATCACTGCTAACAATGGACTGACAATAAGCGGGGGTGTTGGACAAGTTGAGATTTGGACCAATGATCAGGATGGACGTGGAGATTTAGGAGAAACATGCTCAACAGCTTATCAGTTAAGAGTGTATGATAATCTGCTTCGGTTGAAGGGCGATTCCAGATATGGCGATATCATGGAAAGAACCATCTATAACGCACTATTTGGTGCTCAATCACCTGATGGCAGGCAGATTCGTTATTTCACCCCTTTTGAAGGAAACAGAGTATGGCACAATACCGATACTTATTGCTGTCCATGCAATTACCGGAGAATTGTTGCGGAACTCCCTGCTATGATTTATTACCAAAATAAACATGGCATTGCAATCAATCTTTATTCGCAATCCAATACCAATATCAAATTCGACAACGGTGTTTCAGTTGTGGTAAGTCAGGAAACCGACTATCCCAATTCTGGTCATGTTGTTATTCGGATTGATCCATCAAAATCTGCCTCCTTTCCGTTAAAGCTTAGAATACCATTATGGTGCAAAAATGCATCTGTCATGGTGAATAATATACCATCAGGAATAACCTGCATACCTGGTAAATTTGCAAATTTAGAGCGGGTTTGGAACTCTGGAGATCTGGTAACACTTGAAATGCCAATGGCCTGGCGACTTGTGAAGGGGCGGGAGCGACAGGCCGGACGTGCTGCTGTTATGCGCGGCCCTTTGGTGTTTTGTCTCAATCCTGAGCAGGAAAAGTCATTCGATCAGATGGACGCTGCTGATATTGGACGGATTATTATTGATCTTAAATCAATTGACCCGGTGCCTGTCCCAAATAACGCTGTCAGACCAGCAGGAATAGGCTGTCGGCTTAAAGCTGGTTCCAATACATGGGCAATGGACAATGCCGGGAATATCGGGTTAACGCTTACCGAATTTGCTGATCCCAAAGGGAAAAATACCTATTTCAGAATTCCTGATTTATCGGAAGCAGTTGATGATGAGTTATTTGAATTGAAACTAGATCATTAATCATAGGTGCTGATTATTTCCCGGAGAGTAATTTCTATCACCATATAAACCAAATTGTAATCGCATGAAATCATTTTTTCAATCTATAATAATAACCTTTTTCTTATTGAACTTCCATACCGGAACTCTGAATGCACAGAACCAAAATGTTACTCCGCAAAGGTTATGGAAGGCAGAAAAGGATGCTGTTTATTTACAGGAAGTGGCACAGAAGATTCCGACTGAAAAGCCGGTGTCTGCAATCGCCTTATTTGAAAATCAATGTTTTTTTGTAATCGACGGGAAAATATGCCGGCTTGTCAATAATCTTATTGACAGTGAAAAAACTGCTCCTCTTGGTGTAAAACGGCTTATCACCATTGACGGTGCTTTGTGGGCACTTGCCGCCGACGGGATTTACCGGATGAAAGAACGGATATGGCTGAAGCTTGACAGTCAGGAATATGTTGATCTTTGCGTCCATCAGGGAATTCTGCATGGAGCTACAAAAGAAGAGATTTATCGTTTGGAAGGCGACCATTTCACTTCCACAAAACCTAAAGGGGGATATAATTCCAGTGATGTGACGATGCTGATGGAAGACGGTTCGCAAATACATGCCGATCCGGTTCGTTTGGGCCCAATTATGCGCATCGCATCCTATAGCGGGACACTTTATGTCCTTCAGCCCGGAAGACTTATTTTATTCGATGGATTGGTTGTCAATCAGGATTTTATAGACTGGGGACGGCTTCCCTCACAAACTACGACTGATCTTCTGAGCTTGGGCAGCCGGTTATTTATCAGCACAAATAAAGGTCTGGGTGTGTTGCGCGGTGCTGCATTATCAGTACTGAAGGGAACCGATGGACTTCCTGTCGAAAATACAACCTGCCTGAAGAAAGGATTTGATGATGATATCTGGATTGGAACCGCCAGTGGTGCTGTGCGTATGTTGAAAAACGACTGGCACTATTTCGGAGCAGGTCAATGGCTGCCCGGTGATCACGTGAGTGACATTGCCGTGGGTGATCATTCCGTTTATGTCGCAACGGATAAGGGTATCGGTATCATCAGATATGAACCATATACGCTATTAAAGAAAGCGGCTTTCTATGAAAAACATATCGATGAATGGGGGCACAAAAGACTTGGATTTATCCATACCCTATATAAGAAGAATAACGAATGGGTCAGAGAAGTCAGCGATAACGATGGCGGAAATACAGCCACTTATCTGGCCGCTATGTGCTATAAATATGCCGTTACGGGTGATAAAACAGCAAGAAGCGAGGCAGTTGCCTCTTTTAACGCTCTGCTTTGGCTGGAACGTATTACTCCGGTACGCGGATTTTTTGCCCGGGCAATCTGGTCAACAACAGCAGATAAGGACGAGCGGAGTACACAAGGTTCAGGTGGATTACCGGCAAGATGGTACCCTACTGCTGATGGAAAATGGTTCTGGAAAGGAGATACATCCAGCGACGAAGTTACTTCTCATTTTTATGCGGTGACACTTTTTTACGACCTCGTAGCCGAGGGTAAGGAAAAAGAAATGGCAAAGGAACATTTAAATCGTATCGCCTCCTATATTTTGAAAAGTGGCTGGGTCTTCCCCGATTTGGATGGAAAACCTACCCGTTGGGGACGATGGAATCCTGAGTATCTGTTGCGTCCTTACGGTTATAATGACAGGGGAATTAATGGACTCGAAGTGCTGGCCTTTATGCAGTCGGCTTACTCAATCACCGGCGACCAGAAATTCAGCAAGGGTTTACAGCAATTGACCGGTTTTGGCTATCCTGAAAATACGATTCGTCAAAAAAATACATTTCCGCCTGCAACTCTCGCCCCTTGGGACGATAACCTGGCCTTTGAAAGCTATAATACGTTAATCCGTTATACGACAGATCCTAAAATGCGGTCGGTTTATCTTCGCAGTCTCGAGCGTACCTGGGAGGTTAAAAGAATGGAGCATATTCCCTGGTTTAATTTTTCGTATGGTGCATTGGCGGGAAACGATTGTGAAACAGAACAATCCGTGAAGCATTTGCGGGAATGGACGCTCGATTGTACATTGTATAATTATCAGAATTCTCACCGTGATGATCTGTTTGTAGAACCCGGATATACTTCCTACGAAGGAGGATTACGTGCTGTTTCGCCACGTGAAACTTCAGTAATGACCGGAAGTCGTAATGCCACTTTTTTGGATGGTGGAGCGAACGGTAATGTTGTAAAGGAACCAACGGGATTTTTAAGGGATTACTGGATGGGCCGTTATCATGGGTTTATAGCAGCTCCGGCAACATCCGATCCTGATTTGATTTCTGTAACCAATTCAATACCAAAAATACAGGGTGCCAAACCATACGATGGACCTGCTATGCCGGAATTGAAATAGTGCCGATAAACTGAATT
>CAYHDA010000079.1:0-15403 GCA_964355145.1 uncultured Mariniphaga sp. | reverse complement strand
CCGGTAAGCATCACTGCCCGGCTGGGAGCGCAAATGGAGTTGGTAACAAATGCTTTGGTAAAGATCGCCCCCTCTTTGGCTATCCGATCAATATTAGGAGTTGAATTCAATCCTGTACCATACGCGCTAATCGCCTGATATGCATGATCATCGCTCATAATAAAAAGAATATTGGGCCGTTTCTGCACAGGTGTTTGTCCTTCACTTTCATGACCTAAACCGGCTGAACAGATTCCCATTATTGCCATCATTTTGATATTCATCATCTTTTTAATTAAGCACAGTTTATTATTGAAAATATTTTTTTTTAGATCAAATCAGATCATTCACTTCCAGCTGAACAATGGCTTAAACTTAATAAATAAAAGGAAGAGCATTCCAATTCAATTTAAGTTTTTTAAACCCAATTATAACTTTAAATTTGTCGTATACGTTATTCTTTTAAAAACAATTATAATCCTTATTTAAAACTTTAAATTACATGAAAACAAATTCATCTAAACTGCTTGTAATTATATTATTAGCGACATTTTTTGTTAATGGAACATCGCAGCAGTCTTTGGCAAAAAACAAGAAAGATATTGCATTACAGATGTACTCTGTCCGGGATGATCTGAAAAAAGATGTAAAAGGAACAATCGAAAAGTTAGGCAAAATCGGTTACTACTCCTTAGAGGCAGCGGGATTCGATAATGGTAAATTTTATGGAATGGAACCTGAAGCTTTTAAAGCTTTTATAGAAGCAAACGGGATGAAATTGGTCAGCTCGCACGCGGGACCAAATTACACAGGTGACCAAGCCTCATGGGATGCGGCTATGATCTGGTGGGATATGGCCATCGAAGCCCATAAAAAGGCCGGATGCTCCTATATTGTAAAACCATCGATGGGAGAATATCCATATAAGAATCTTGAATCATTGAAAAAAACCTGCGAATATTTCGATGCAATCGGAGCGAAATGTAATGCCAAAGGAATGAAATTCGGCTATCACAATCACAGCCATGAATTTACAAAGATTACTGATTCCGATGAGTTGGTTTATGACTTTATGATCAAGAATACTGATCCCAAAAAAGTGACTTTTGAAATGGATGTTTATTGGGTTTACAAAGGAGGAAAACAAGCTGTTGACTACATCAATAAATATCCAAAAAGATTTGAGCTTTTACATATTAAAGATGAAAAAGAAATCGGAGCAAGTGGCTTAATCGATTTTAAACCAATCTATGAAAGCAGAGCGAAAGCAGGAACAAAATATTCTATCATCGAGATTGAACAATATGATTTTGAACCACTTGTAAGTGCCCAAAAAAGCTTTGACTTCCTCAACAATGCTCCTTTTGTAAAATAAACAACTTTAAAGAAGCCTGATTTAACAGAGGCTATCCTGGCAGGATAGCCTCTGTTAAATACCTGACAAAGAGCCGATCCTAAAATACTTACGAATATCATTCTTTTTTTGAATGATATTTTGCAGATATATTTTATTTTTACCATCGAAATAGTTTAGATATGCCGGATAAAATAAATCTTACAGGACGTTGGCGATTTGAGGAAGATTTCGGATTTGGTAAAGACAGCGGTTACGCAGAAATTAACCAAAAAGGGAAACAACTTGCAGGTGTTCTGCACTTTTCGGAACAAATAGACGGTGAAGAAACTTTCATTGTAAAACAAGAAGTTGCGGGTAGAATAAATGGCAATAAAGTGAATCTGAAATCCCACTCCTGCGAAATATTATTCAGCGATGAGTCTATTATATATGAGCTGGACACCTGGACAGGTGAACTGTTGCCTGACGGAAAGATTGTAGGAAACAGTCGTGATGCTGAAGGAACAGGCGGCTCTTTTACAATGGAACGGGAAAACCACAAAACTTCTGACCTAACTAAGGGTCACCGGTTTGGAATGAATTAAATTAACTGTTTTACTCGCTTAACTCCAGCCATCTCCCCTCTTTATCGTCCAGCAATATTCTGATTTCACCATGCCGCTGCGATTTAATAACCAGCTCTTCCGAGGGGCAATCGCCTGAATTCATTGCTGTTTCGATCTCCCTTTTTTCTGTTTCGAGTGAGGCTATGTCCTTTTCCAATTGTTCCAGTTCGCGTTTTTCATTAAAACTTATTTTGCGGGCACCCTCTTTTAAAGGCTTAATCTTCGGTGCCTTTTCACGCTTTTCGGGCGTACGTTGTTCTCTCTCCTTCTCTTCTACCCAATCGCGGTAATCGGAATAGTTTCCCGGAAAGTCTTTAATCTGCCCGTCACCATCGAACACAAATAAATGATCGACAATCTTATCCATAAAAAAACGGTCGTGAGAGACCACTATAGCACAACCCTGAAAATTCCGTAAATAATCCTCAAGAACATTTAATGTCATGATATCCAAATCATTCGTTGGCTCATCAAGAATCAGAAAATTAGGATTGCGCATCAGAATGGTGCAAAGATAGAGTCTGCGTTTTTCACCGCCACTTAATTTCTCGACAAAATTATATTGGGTCTCAGGGGGAAAAAGGAAATAATTCAAAAATTGGGAAGCAGTCATCCGATTGCCATTCCCCATATCAACTACTTCAGCGATCTCTTTAATAACATCGATTACCCGGTCGCCTGGATTGAAACTAATCCCGTCTTGCCGGTAATAACCAAAACTAATTGTTTCGCCCACTTCAATCCTTCCGCTGTCGGGTTGCATTGCACCCGTCAGCATATTTAAAACAGTCGTTTTGCCGCTGCCATTTTTCCCGATTATTCCAATTTTTTCGAGCCGCGCAAAATTGTAGCTGAATTGGTCCAAGATTACCAGATCGCCGAAAGCTTTAGAAAGGTTTTTAACATTGAGTATTTTACTTCCGAGACGCTTCCCCTGAACGGTAAGTTCCACTTCGTCTTCAACACGACGCTGAGAAGCTTTTTCCTGCAATTTATAGGCTGCCTCGGTCCGGTACTTCGATTTATGTGTCCGGGCTTTGGGCATCCGGCGCAGCCAGTCCAGCTCAGTGCGAAATAAATTTTTTGCCCTGTCAATTTCAGCATTCATTGTCAAAATGCGCTCTTCCCTTTTTTCAACATAATAGGAGTAGTTGCCTTTGTATTTGTAGATCGTATTATCTTCCAGTTCAACAATTTCATTGCATACACGATCAAGAAAGTACCGGTCGTGCGTTACCATAAACAAGGTACATTTCGCATTTTCAAGGTATTTTTCAAGCCATTCAATCATCTCCAGATCCAGGTGGTTGGTAGGCTCATCAAGTATAAGAAAGTCAGGCTCATCGATTAGAATATGGGCCAACGCCACCCTTTTTTTCTGCCCGCCTGAAAGAAATTTTATTTGCTGATTAACATTCGTGATCTTTAACTTGGTCAGAATTTGTTTTATTCGCAACTCGAAATCCCAGGCATTCAACACATTCATCCGCTCAATAGCGCTGTCCAAAAGTCGCGGATCGTGATTCTCAAGCGCCTTTTCATAGTTTTTTACAGCTTGAATTAATTCTCCCGAAGAGTTAAAGGCAGCCTCTAAAACTGTATCCTCTGGATTTAAATCAGGATTTTGGCGTAAATATCCTATCGAAATATTAGCCGACAAGGTTGATTTCCCCGAATCCGGAGACTCCAGACCAGCTATTATATCCATTAATGTTGATTTTCCGGCACCGTTTTTAGCGATCATCGCTACTTTTTGTCCTTCGGAAACAGAGAGACTAATCCCATCAAAAAGAGCCAGTTCTCCCCAATATTTTGAAATATTTTCTACTTGCAGGTATGTGATCATAAACAATAAAAATTACGTCTGCAAAATTAGCACGAAAATCAACAAAAAAGGACAATGCAACTATTCGAAATTTATCGTAACTTAATCTGTATTTCATCCATCCAATGAGCCATTTCAGCGATAAGCTGCAGAGTGCACCATTCATCAGGCTTCTTGTCCCTTTTATTGCAGGAATTCTTTTAGGCAACCGCTTTCCGCCTGAACTCAAATGGCTGTTTCTGGCCGTTTCACTTGGCTTTTCATTTCTCCTTATCTTCTTCATTACAATTACGTTTAATAGAAGATCACTGTTTGGAATTCTGCTCGTTCCCGCTTTGTTTTTTATGGGTCTTTTTATCGTTGCTGATCGAAAATACCTCCCGAAACCATTACCAAAAGGTGAATATTTCGCCGTAATTGATGAGTATCCCATCGAAAAGGAAAAATCTTTTCGTGCTGTAATCCGTCTGATCGAACCAAAAATTAAAATACTCGCGTATTTCGATAAAACCGATTTCGACAATAATATTGATCCGGGAACAGTGGTCTGGTTTCGGGGCCAACCGGAATTGCTTCAAAAAACAGGAAACCCATTTGAATTTGATTATCAGGCTTATGCCATCCGAAATAAAATAGGACATCGCATCTACCTGAAGAACAGTGATTTTCATTTTCTGCTTGCAGATAAAATTCCGGATCTTGCAGAATACTCATTGATCATACGTGACCGTTTACTTAAAATAATTGAAAAAAGCGGTCTTACAGGTGAAGTACTTCATCTGGTATCTGCAGTATCCTTAGGGGCTCGTGAAGAGCTGGAACCAGAAACAACGCAAAGTTTTTCCAAAACCGGAGTAATCCATGTTCTGGCCGTTTCGGGTATGAATGTTGGGATTATCTATATCGTGCTCGATGTGTTATTGAAATTTCTGAAACGAAAAAAGTACGGAATTATTCTGCATCTGCTTATTATTCTCCTTGCAGTATGGGGGTATGCGCTCATTACAGGATTGTCAGCATCGGTACTCAGGGCGGCTGCGATGTTCTCGTTTATCGTGATCGGGAAAAGCCTTAGCCGTAATCCGAATATCTACAACACTTTGGCCGCGTCGGCTTTTGTTTTACTTTGTTTTAATCCGTCTCTGGTTTACGATGTAGGTTTTCAGCTCTCCTATGCGGCGGTTTTTTCAATCGTTTTTTTCCATCCTTTCATATATGGCTTATGCTATTTCAAATACTGGATTCCTGACCAGATCTGGGCCTTGCTTACGGTTTCTTTTTCTGCTCAGATCGGAACGTTGCCTTTCCTACTGCATTACTTTCACCAGTTTCCGATTTGGTTTTTGCTCGCCAACCTTATGGTTATTCCACTTGTGACACTGATTCTATACCTGTCGTTTATCGTTTTTGCAGTTGCTCCCTTGATCCCTTTTCTCGGAATATTAATGGCACATGTTTTGGATTGGGCCGGACAAGGATTGCTCTTCTCTGTCCGTTTTGTCGAGCGGCTCCCTTACTCGGTTATAGACGGATTATATCCATCAGACCTCAGCCTGATTACAGCTGTTCTTTTCGCAGTTATGGTTTCATTATTTATAATATACAAAAGCCGGGAAGCCTTGACTGGTGCATTAATATCAATAATTATTTTGCTGACATTCAGCAACATATCACTTTGGCAAAAGCTGTCGCGTAATGAAGTTGTTTTATTCAACCTTCAGGGAAAAACATTGATAGCACTTACAGCCGGAAGTGAAACAATCTGGCTTACATCTGAAAACCGCAGCAATATTGAAAAATTAATATATTACACAAAGCCATACGAAGGATTTCGAGGTATAAATAAATCATCAATAATCTGTTTGTCAAATCCGGCAATTCACACTTCCAAAACGATGGTGCATCAGAATAACTTCCTGAACTTCAAAGGTTTTTCTTTATGCATTCTGAATGATCGAAAAGTAAAGGAGAATGGTTGGGAACACTTTCCACAATCGGATTTATTCGTCCTGGGTAAGGAATCCGTAACAAATCCATCAGTATTGCGTAAGTACTTCCCTGCTGCAATAATTGTCGAAAACAGACCTTCTCCGGAAAACAGCACGTTATCGGAAAATCCCATTATCGCTCTAAGCATGGAGAAATTTCTGAACGTAACAAATGGAGCCGTGCAAATAACTTTCAGGCAAACAAAGGAAGGTTTAAACAAAGCCTTCGATCCTGGATATTTTAATCAAAAGCAGAAAAATCAATCCAATTAAGAACTTATCCGCTATTTCAACTCTTCATCTGCTCAGAAGAGGGAATGGGTCTGTCTTTTTTTGTATTAATCGGGAGTACCCCTCCCATTTCGCCCATCACATTAACGAGGTCGGAACCAGTAGGGACAACAATTTTTGAATTATCTTTCAACGAAGTTTCCATGGCTTGTATCCTCCGCAAAAGCTGAGCATTTCCAACAAAATATTTCTCGGCAGCTTCGTTTACCAGTTGAATAGCCTGAGCTTCGCCTTCAGCACGCAAAATAGCGCCTTGCTTTATTCCTTCAGCGCGACGAATTTCGGCCCGTTTCTCACCATCAGCTTTTGTTTCAGTAGCTGTAGCAAAATCTATGGCAGCAATTTTTTCGTTTTCGGCTTTCACGATCTTATTCATCGTCTCCTGCACATCCTTTGGCGGGTCAATTTCCTTAAGTTCTGTACGGACAATTTCAATTCCCCAGTTCATCGTTTCGTCAAGAAGTGTGGCATGAAGTTCCTTATTAATTTTGCCGCGCTCGCTATTGGCCGACTTCAGCGTCATTGTCCCGATAATATTTCTTAAAGTGGTTCTCGCAAGGTTTACAATTTGATATTCAATACTATTAACATTGTACTGTGAATTTTTTACGCTCTCCTCATCAGACTTTATCTTGAAGTAAACCTGAGCATCAACCTTTGCATTAAGGTTATCGTTTGTAATAATTTCCTGGGGCTCAGCATTGATCATCTGCTCGGTGATGTTGATTTTATACATCTTATCGATACCCGGTATGATCCAGTTGAATCCATATCCGGCAAAATGGTGGTATTTACCGAACCGCTCAACCAATGCACGATTAGTGGGTCTTACAATACGGACTCCGGCGACAAATAACAAAATCAATGCAATACTCAGAAAGGTTAAAAAAGGTCCCATGATATAAATTTGTTACGTGAATAATAGACTGGAAATCAGCCAGATATTTGCTGTTAAACAAATATAATGAATTTCAAAGAGAAATCAGTGATTCAGACGCAAAAGTTAGGGCCATTGGGGGATTAAAAAACCGACTGGATTATAGTTTTCAGATAAATTATTGGCGCAATCGGCCTGATACCTAAAGACCGTTATCGGCTTTGTTTTTCCTGTTTTTGAAGTGTATTGAATCACCCCACTCACCATAACCAATCTCGCTGTCGGTAAGTGCGATTCGGGCATCGAGGCAGCCCTTGCACTGAGCGGGTTCTTCGTCGATACAAGGTTTATTCTCGTACAAACTGTAATCGTTGCGGTATAAACCCGGGGTAATATTTGGCATTATAATATTGGCTCCTGCCTTAATCCCTTTCTCGCGGCCTAACGGATCGATTGACTGAAGTGCTGTAGCGGCTGCAATATTAATATCTCTCATCAGGATTCGAAGGACCGCGATCATTTTCAGTGAAAGGCTGAACCGCTCCTGAATCGGTAAAAGCTCATGACGAAGGGCATAAAGAGGGGTTTCAGAATGTTCAATATAAGGCCCCATCCCAACCATATCGATTCCGAACTTTTGGAAAAAGAGGAGATCATTTGCTAAATCACCAATCGTTTGAAATGGCAAGCCTATCATCACTCCGGTACCGGTCTGGTAACCAATCGACTGCAGCGAGTTCAGACACCTGAGCCGACGATCAAAATCATGCAGCTGATCCTCCGGGTGTAATTTATGGTAAAGCGATTGATTTGTTGTTTCGATGCGCAGCAAATAACGGTGAGCGCCTGCTTCGAACCACTGCCGGTATACCTGTTCGGATTGTTCACCAACAGATAAAGTGATGCCCAGCCGGCCGTTGCTCAATTGCTTTATTCTGGTGACCAAATTTGAAATCCGTTCCACAAAAGCGGGGGAGCTGTTTTCACCGGATTGTAATACAACTGAGCCAAACTTATTCTCATCGGCAAAGTGAGCGGCATCAAGGATTTCATTGTCTGAAAGATTGTAGCGCCTGACCGAAGTATTCGACCGCCTGATTCCGCAATAAAAGCAATCTTTATCACAAACATTCGAAAATTCTATTAGCCCTCTGAAATAAACCTTATTGCCAACAAATGTGTTTCTGATTTCGTCCGCTGTTTTAAAAACCAGAAGCTTATCCTCTCCTTCACACATGAGGAGTTGTTCCAGATCGGAATGCGACAACGAAGATTGGACTAAAATTTGTGAGATCGTATTTTTGCTCATCCTTTTTTCAATGATATATGGTCAATGATCAATATTTTCATAAAGACCACAAGCACCAGGATAAAACAATTATAAATACGGAGTTTTTAAGTCCTGGGCACTTTGATTCTATAACTCGTTGTTACCTGTCCTTTTGAGATATCAGCTAACTTTCCTTTAATAATTCTTTTTTTAAACGGAGAACAATAGTCAACAAACATAATTCCTTCAAGATGATCGTATTCGTGCTGCAAAACCCGGGCTGTAAATCCGGAATAGACCTCATCGTATTCTACCCAGTTCTGATCGAAATACTTAATTCTAATGGTATCGAATCTAAGAACATCTTCGCGCATTCCCGGAATGCTCAGGCAACCTTCATCCATCAATACCTTTTCTCCCTCTTTTTTAATAATATACGGATTGATAAATGCCTTTCTAAAATCTTTCAACAAAGGTTCATCCTCTCCAAGCGGCGAGAGATCGACCACAAAAATACGCGAAGTGAGGCCAATCTGAGGAGCTGCCAAACCAATGCCTTCAGCATTATGCATCGTCTCAAACATATCACCGACCAATTTATCCAGCTCAGCAAAATCAGGAGCAATATCGGTGGTTATCTTTCGAAGTACGGGGTCTCCGTAAACGGTTATTGGATAAATCATGCTTTTTTTACTTTAAAAATTTCTGTCCTTCAAGATACGACTGCAGGATTATTGTAGCACTAACACCATCAATAGTCGCTTTGTTCTGACGATCTTTCTTTTTTACACCTGCATCAATCATGGTTTGAAATGCCATCTTAGAAGTAAATCTCTCATCCATAAGCTGTAATGGCATATTCGGATATATTTTCTGAAATTTCTTCAGGAAAGGATTAATGTACCGGATAGCTTCAGACGGTTCGTTATTTAGTTGCTTTGGATAACCAACCAGTACCCGCTCTACATCCTCACGCGTAAAATAATCAGCCAAAAATGTCCACACCTCTTCTGCTGCAATAGTTGTCAACCTCGAAGCAATTATTTTCAGCGGATCAGTTACTGCCAATCCAACCCGTTTATTCCCATAATCGATGGATAAAACTCGTCCCATCAAAGTTTATGTTGTTAAACTGCAAAGATAATTGAATTATTTGGTTTAAATTTGTTGTTGCCCAACCTTTAGAAAGGAGTGAAAATCATGGCTATTCCAACTTCAAGAACCAGAGAAAGAGCTGAAATCAAAATCGATCAGGCTAAATGCAATGGTTGCGGATTGTGTGTTACAGTCTGCAAGGATTTTGGCTATCAAATTATTAATAAAAAGGTTGCACTGACCAGCAATCCCTTATTCGGCTGCGTCGGTTGTGGTCATTGTATGGCAATTTGTCCCACAGGTGCCATTGAAATTCACGGAAGGGAATTAACACCGGATGATCTGTTCGATCTGCCGGAAAAGGAATCATCTGCCGGTTACGACCAATTGCTTAATCTGCTCAAACGAAGAAGAAGTATCCGTGAGTTTACAGACGAACCGGTTGAAAAGGAAATTGTCGAAAAAATCCTTGCCGCAGCGCTTACTGCTCCCATGGGTATTCCTCCGTCGGATGTACATGTCATGATTTTAGATTCGAAGGAGAAGGTCCGGAACTTCTCGAAAGATTTTTGCGGGTTTTTAGAAAGTTTAAAGTGGTTCGTTTCAGATTGGGTTCTTGCTGTAATGCGAATTTTCTGGGGCAAACCAAATGACGAAATGTTTCGTAATTTTATTAAACCCGTTTTACATATTTATACCAACAGTATGAAAGACGGTATTGATGTGGTTACTTATGATGCTCCGTTAGCGATGTATTTCTATGGCTCTCCTTTTGCCGACCCTGCTGACTCGTTGATTTCAGCAACTTATGCAATGATTGCAGGAGAATCACTGGGATTGGGGACCTGTATGCTGGGTGGCATTCACCCTTTTATCCAATATGGTCAGAAGTCAAAAAAATTCAGGTAAAAATATGGAATTAAATACCAAAGCCGTGAGGGATTATTTGTAATATTCGGATATCCCAAGGTAAAATATTCAAAAGGAATAAAAAGAACCTTCGCAGCGGTTGATTTTATAAATTAATTTTCCTCCCGGATCATAGTTCGAATATGCTGTTTATGTTCATAATAAAGTTGAAGGAGACTTGCCGGTTTCATAAAAACCCTCCCAAAAACCGGTATTGGGAAAACGGATTGTTCCCCTTTAGAATTTTATCATAAATTTGTCTGATCAATAGCATCCGCTGTTGACTTCAAATCAGATATAAGATGATAAGTTTTAAAAATATCCAAACCGAAATTGACGCTAGTTTTCTTTATAAAGTGCTTGCCGATCATGAGGAAGATCCAAATGTTGCGCATGTTTTTCGGCAGATGAGTGAAATCGAACAGGGGCATGCCATTGCCTTTATGACGAAAAACAATTTAGACACCTCTAAATTACCACGCCCCTCTAACAGGGCATTAATACTGAATACCATAGGGAAAATAATGGGTTACGACTATGTTTTAGGTGTCCTTTTGGACACTGAAAAGAGCATTTCCTCATCGCTGGTTAATTCAAGAAAAAATAATAACGCAACAAGTTCAATTTCCGATACCGCTCACGTTACTATTCTAAAGAACATCTTATACAACAACCCCAATGTATCAGGATCCAATCTGGCAAGATTCGAAAAGCGCCATCGTTCAATTGGTGGAAATGCCCTCAGAGCAGCAGTACTGGGAGGAAATGATGGATTGGTTTCGAATTTCAGTCTGGTGATGGGAATCGCCGGTGCAACAAATGGATCCAACACTTCAGTACTATTGACAGGAATTGCGGGATTATTGGCCGGCGCCTTATCGATGGCTTTGGGTGAATGGATTTCGGTAAAAAGTTCCAAAGAGCTCTATGAAAATCAAATGCAACTCGAGTTGGAAGAGTTGGAAAACAACCCTGAAGGTGAAGAACTGGAACTGGCTCTGATTTACCAATCAAAGGGGATACCTGAAGAACAGGCAAAAAAAATGGCAAAAGAGATCATTTCAAATAAAGATCTTGCCCATGAAGTTCTGATAAAGGAAGAATTAGGAATTAATAAAGAAGACTTAAAAGGGTCGGCCATGGAAGCGGCTGTTACGTCTTTCATCTTATTCGCCCTGGGAGCTATAATTCCGGTTATCCCTTTTTTCTTTACCGGAGGAATTCAGGCAATCATTATCAGCACTGTTTTTAGTGGATTAGGATTATTCCTGATAGGCTCCTCCATCACCTTGTTCACCGGCAAAAGCATTTGGTATTCAGGATTCAGACAAGTAATATTCGGATTAATGGCAGCGGCTATCACCTTCGGAATTGGCAAACTAATCGGAGTTTCTGTGATTGGATAATGATAATCAACAGTAAAAAAAGCGGTATATGGAATTATTGGAAGGATACTTCAGAATTGCTCTAAGCAGTCTTGCTGTTTATGTATTTATTATTGCAGCAATCAGACTGTTTGGAAAGAAGGAATTGGCACAGCTGTCGATCATCGATTTAGTTTTCATCTTACTAATCAGCAACGCAGTTCAAAATGCAATGGTCGGCTCTGATTCTTCATTAGCCGGAGGTCTGGTGGCTGCCTCTACCCTTTTTATTGCTAATTTCATGTTGAAATATCTTTTGTACCGATTCCCTGCATTGAATACGATGGTTCAAGGTGCAGAGATCCTTCTTATCTATAAAGGGCAGCTGAACGAACCCAATATGAATCGGGCACGTATTACCCGCGAGGAAATTTTGGAGGCAGTAAGGGAACACGGTGTATCTGAAATCCGTGAAGTAGATTTAGCTGTGCTTGAAACAGATGGTAATATAAGCATCATTTCGAACGAATATAAACACCGGACGATCAGAAAAAGAAAAGGTAGGAATAAAGTGATGAAAAATCAATAAGGTTGTTGTCTTATGAAGTTTAAGATCATAAAAAAAGGTGCCGAGGCACCTTTTTTTATGATAAACAGGTCGTTTGACCCTATTGTTTTTTGAGGTTTGCCTGAGCAGCAGCCAATCTTGCGATTGGGACCCTGAAAGGAGAACAGCTTACATAGTCGAGACCTACATTATCGCAGAATTCGACAGAACTAGGCTCGCCACCATGTTCACCGCAGATTCCCAATTTAATGTCCGGACGGGTAGAGCGCCCTTTTGCAACTGCCATTTCGATCAGCTGGCCAACGCCCTGACGATCGAGAACCTGGAAAGGATCTTGTTTAAGAATCCCTTTATCAAGATAAGCAGGCAAGAATTTTCCGGCATCATCGCGCGAAAAGCCCATTGTCATCTGTGTAAGATCATTTGTTCCAAAAGAGAAGAACTGCGCTTCTTTGGCAATTCCATCTGCAGTTAAAGCAGCACGGGGAACTTCAATCATCGTTCCTACAAGATACTCAATCCTGGCGCCTCTCTCAGCGAATACAGCTTCGGCAGTAGCATTAATAATATCAGCCTGATTTTTATATTCAGCAACTGTACCAATCAACGGCACCATAATTTCCGGACGTGCATCAATTCCTTTGGCTTTAAGATTCAGTGCGGCTTCAATGATTGCACGCGACTGCATCTCTGTAATTTCAGGATAAGTGATTCCCAAACGGCATCCACGGTGACCCAACATAGGGTTAAACTCTTCCAGTTCAGCCACTTTTATGCGAATCTGATCGATAGAAATACCCATTTCGTCAGCCAGTTCTTTTTGAGTAGCTTGTTGATGAGGAACAAATTCGTGTAATGGCGGATCCAATAAACGAACTGTAACGCCATATCCTGCCATTGCCTCAAATATACCTTCAAAGTCGGAGCGCTGATAAGGCAATAGTTTTGCCAATGCCAGCTTACGACCCTTGATGTCGGATGCCAGGATCATTTCACGCATTGCTTTGATTCTTTCGCCTTCAAAGAACATATGCTCTGTGCGGCAAAGACCAATCCCCTTTGCTCCAAACTGCCTTGCGATGACGGCATCCTTAGGAGTATCTGCATTGGTCCTGACTTTCATGCGGGAAAACTTGTCAGACAAGCTCATTAATTTCGCAAAATCATCGCTTAAAGCCGCTTCCTGAGTCTTAACTTTTCCTTCGTAAACTTCTCCTGTGGAGCCATTTAACGAAATCCAGTCGCCTTCTTTATATGATTTTCCACCTGATTCACAGGTTCTGGTTTTGTAGTCGATACGCATGGATCCGGCGCCTGACACACAACATTTACCCATTCCGCGGGCTACAACAGCCGCATGAGAAGTCATACCACCGCGGGCAGTAAGGATTCCCCTTGCGATAACCATCCCTTCAAGATCTTCAGGCGAGGTTTCGATACGTACAAGAATAGAGTTTTCGAATTTTGCAGCTTCATCGGCAAAAAATACGATCTGGCCCGTTGCAGCACCCGGAGACGCTGGCAAACCTTTAGCGATCACTTTTGCTGACAACAGCGCTTCAGTATGGAAAACAGGGTGAAGCAATTCATCCAGTTTATTGGGTTCAACACGCATCAATGCTGTCTTCTCATCAATAAAACCTTCTTCCAGCATATCAACGGCCATTTTCACCATTGCAGCACCGGTACGTTTTCCATTACGAGTCTGGAGCAACCAAAGTTTACCATTTTGAATTGTAAACTCAATATCCTGCATATCGTGGTAGTGGTTTTCGAGCTTCTGCTGAATCACCATCAGCTCAGCAAATGCAACCGGCATCGCTTCTTCGAGAGAAGGAAAATTGGCAGCGCGTTCTTCTTCAGCTACATTCTGAAGAGCAGCCCAGCGATGTGATCCTTCGAGGGTAATTTCCTGCGGGGTACGAATACCGGCCACAACATCTTCGCCCTGAGCGTTAATAAGGTATTCGCCGTTGAAAATATCTTCACCTGTAGAAGCGTCGCGTGTAAACGCAACACCCGTAGCAGAATTACTTCCCATATTTCCGAAAACCATCGCCTGAACATTAACAGCAGTTCCCCATTCAACAGGAATGTTATTCAATTTGCGGTAATAAATCGCTCTGTCGTTCATCCAGCTTTCGAATACAGCTCCTACAGAACCCCATAATTGCTCCCATGGATCGGAAGGAAATTCTTTACCGGTTTTTTCCAAAACTGCCTGTTTGAACCTAAGAACCAAGACCTTAAGATCGGCAACAGTGAAATCAGTATCTTGTTTAATTCCAAGCTCCTCTTTCATCGATTCGATAATCTCTTCGAATGGATCAATATCTTCTTTACTGTGAGGTTTTAAACCTAATACGACATCACCGTACATCTGAACAAACCGGCGGTAAGAGTCCCAGGCAAATCTTTCATTACCTGATTTTTTAGCAATACCTTCAACTGCAAGGTCGTTAAGTCCAAGATTAAGGATGGTATCCATCATACCCGGCATCGATGCTCTTGCACCTGAGCGTACTGAAAGCAAACAAGGATTTTCCTTCGAACCAAATTGTGTTGCAGTCAGTTCTTCAACATAGGCTACGGCTTTTTGGACCTCTTCACGGATCATTTCGAAAGCAGCAACCCTCCCTTTGTCAACAAAAGCCGTACAAACTTCGGTAGTAATAGTGAATCCCGGAGGAACAGGAACGCCAATAAGGTTCATCTCTGCGAGGTTGGCACCTTTTCCTCCAAGCAGGTTCTTCATCCCTGCTCCGCCTTCAGCTTGTCCGTTACCGAATGTATAAACGTACTTGGTCATAATTAAAGTATTAAATTGAGAATAATTTTAAATTTCCGTTTCGGGGAGCAAATTTAAGGTTATTTTTTAAATGTTTGAATGATGTAACACAGTTGTTTCGATTTTATAGCTATTAAAAGATATTTTTGTAAAAAAATCGAATTGCATGAGGATTTGTTTGATCGGAGCCGGAAACCTTGCAACTCAGCTTGGAACGGCTCTTTCAGAAAAAGGGCATCATATTTTACAAGTTTGGTCTAGAACATCGAAAAACGCGGCTAAACTGGCATCTAAACTGAAGTGTCCTTTCACAACAGAATTAATGCTATTGTCACCGGATCCGGATATTTACATCATCGCAGTGAATGACAATGCGATAGAAACAGTGTGCGCCCAGCTTGCCGGTAAAAAAGCATTGATCGTCCATACGGCCGGAAGCATTCCTATGAATATTCTCTCTCCATTCTGCGCAAATTATGGCGTTTTT
>CAYHDA010000078.1:0-15456 GCA_964355145.1 uncultured Mariniphaga sp. | reverse complement strand
TAACTCCTGAACAAAAAACGCCCGATAAAGCATTGCCTGTTCCCTGGGAAAGCTGTATCACTATGGGTGGCGCATGGGGCTGGGTTAAAAATGATAATTATAAATCATCGAAAGAGCTTGTGCAGTTACTGGTGAATATTGTAGCTAAAGGGGGGAACCTGCTCCTCGGCGTTGGTCCAAACGGACAAGGAGACTTCGAACCTAAAGTGTATGAGAATCTTAACCAACTGGGCAAATGGCTTGAGGTAAATGGCGAAGCTATTTATAAAACTAATCCTGCAGCGCCTTTTCTAGATGGTAAAGTTGCCTATACTTCAAAAGGGGATAATACTATTTATGCCATTTATATGCCTGCAAAAGACGAGAAAGAATTACCTTCTGAAATAATTATCAAAACGCAGTTAACGGGAAAATTAAAGGTAAGTCTGCTTGAATCAAATCAAAAATTAGGCAGCAAAGTAACTGAGGGTGGACTAACAATATCTATACCTCAGAACTTAAGAACCAAATTGGCAAAACAGGAGGCTATTGTTATTAAGATAAGCAATCTGTGAAATTTAACTAAGATGCATAATTTCAAATTAATATTCGTTATTTCTCTGGTTCTATTTACATTAACCAGTTTTTCACTTTATGAAAAAGATCCGGATTCCTTGAAAAATTCGTTCCTTTCGCCACCTGATTCTGCCAAACCCAGGGTTTATTGGTGGTGGCTTTTCAATCGGGTAGATAAAGCGGGAATCACAAGGGATCTGGAGGAGTTCAGGGCAAAAGGGATAAGCGGTGTTAATCTTATATGCACGGGAGGATATGCCGGGAAGACTCCACTTTTAGGGGTCGATTTTCTTGGAGCTGAATGGAGAGATCTCTTTCGGCATGCTGTCCGGGAAGCCAAACGGTTAAATATCGAAATTGGATTTAATCTTGCAGGCGGATGGACCATGATGGGACCATGGGTTACACCCGATAATGCGATGAAAAAGATCGTTCAGATCCAACTGAAGGTCGAAGGTGGCAGAAAATTCTCAGCAAAACTTGCCCAACCATTAACCATTGATGGGTATTACCACGACCTGTGGGTCCAGGCTTTCCGCATTCAGGATGATGAGAATAAAATTGTTGCTGAAACATTAATTGATCTGACAAATAATTTAAAACCTGACGGTCAGTTTGAATGGGAAGTTCCTGAGGGGAAATGGGTGATCTTACGCAACGGATACACACTGACCGGAGCGACCTGGAGTAAATGGCATGCCTATCCGGAAGGGGACACGTTCAAGGGCGGCGAAGGTTATGAAATTGATTATTTAAGTACCGCATCACTTGATGATCATTTTGACCACCTTGGCAAACTGGTTATTGAAGAGGCGAAAAATGCAGGTGGAAAATTAGCCTATCTCTGGTCCGACAGCTGGGAATGCGGTAAGTTAACCTGGACACAGGATTTTCCAAACCAATTCCGAAGATTCAGGGGATACGATCTCAAACCCTACCTCCCTGTTCTGGCAGGCTTCACCATAGGCGATTCCTTGATCTCCAATCGGTTTCGCGAAGACTTTGACCGTACAATTCAGGATTGCATAGCAGAGAATTATTATGGTCATTTCAATGATCTGTGTCATAAATATGGAATGAAAGTGGGTAACGAGGCTGGTGGCCCCAATGATATTCCGCCTCAGGATGTACTTAAGAACCTCGGGAGATGCGATATCCCTGCCGGCGAATTCTGGGTAAATGGTCATTTCAAAGCTCCTGACGGATACAATTCCGACAGGCACCTGCGGCTCAATCTTAAACAAACCGCAACAGCCTCTCATATCTATGGTAAAAAGGAGGCTATGGCTGAGTCCTTTACTCAACAAGAACAAGATCGTACACATTGGTCACTGGGGCCATCCGATTTAAAACCTTACGCCAACGATGCTTTCTGCGAGGGAATAAACCGCATTATGTTACACCAGGCTACGTGTCAGCCCCCATCAGACGGCAAACCAGGATACGAGTTTTGTGCAGGTCAGCACTGGACACCTAATATCACCTGGTGGGAGCAGTCAAAGCCATTCTTTACCTGGCTTTCACGTTGTCAGTATATGCTTCAACAGGGTAAGTTTGTAGGGGATGTTTGCTTTTATTTGGGTGAAAGAGCCCCAACTCTGGTACCACCCAAATACATCATCCCTTCGCTTGGCCCCGGTTATGACTGCGATTATACTAATGCCGAAGTTCTGCTCACACGTATGTCAGTTAAAAACGGACAGATTCTGCTACCCGACGGCATGAGTTATCGATTGTTGGTCTTACAAAACTGTACTTCTACCTCCCCTGAGATCTGCAAACAAGTTAGTCGGTACCAGAAACTAACTGTCTCTCCCATTCCGTCGAAGGCTATGTCTATTGAAGTAGTAAAAAAGATTCGCGAACTGGTTCTTAATGGCGCAACAGTAGTAGGTTCTCCACCTGAATATTCAGAAGGACTGAAAAACTTCCCTGACTGTGATGTTCAAGTCCAAAAAATCGCTGCTGAAGTCTGGGGTAATCTCGACGGCAAAGATCGAACTGAGCGTCAGTTCGGCAAAGGAAGAGTGATTTGGGGTAAAACACCACGGGAGATTCTTTTGGCCGATGGGGTGAAGCCTGACTTTTCATACACCGGGCAAACAGAACAGCCTGAGAAATTCGACTATATTCATCGGAAAAATGGTGATGATGAGATTTATTTCGTTATAAATCGCACAAATAAGCAGGAAACCAGTGATTTCACTTTCCGTGTCAGCGGAAAGCAACCCGAGATATGGAATGCTGTAACGGGTGAAATCAGGCAGGCAGGTGACTTTGTGGCAACTGACAGGAGTACCACCCTTTCGTTGGAATTCGATAAGTTCGAGTCCTGGTTCATCGTATTTCGGAAGCCAATATCGATTGGCACTATGGAAAAGACGAAATCAAACTTTCCAAAACTTACCGAATTGATTGACCTTGGTGATGCCTGGAAAGTTACATTCGATCTACTTTGGGGCGGCCCGGGCAACGTGGAATTTCCCAAACTTATCAACTGGATAAACAGTACCGAAGATGGAATTAAGTACTATTCAGGAAAAGCAACCTATCGTAAAGACTTTGATCTGAATTCAAAAATCAAGGGAGAAGTAAAAGCTGAACATAAGGGTGAACGACTGTTTCTCGATCTCGGCAATGTGAAAAATGTTGCTGAAGTAAGGCTAAATGGCAAGAATCTTGGAATTCTGTGGTGTGCCCCATGGCGTGTCGAGATTACAAACTCGGTTAAGCCGACGGGTAATAGTTTGGAGATAGATATCATAAACCTCTGGGCAAACCGCGTTGTTGGCGATCTGAACTTGCCGAAAGATAAACGGTACACCAAAACTCACGATGCCTTCCGCTTTGAAATGCTCAAGTCGGATACACCATTGCTTGAGTCGGGATTGCTCGGACCGGTAAGAATAGCGAACAGCTCTATAACTGATTGATTTACAATGATTAGGAATTAAGTCCGCCAGCTGATGGAAGGAATTAAGTCATAAGAATGAAATAATATTAACATATCAGATAAACATGCAAACTAGAGTAGGATTATTTGGAATTGGCCTTGATACATACTGGTCACAGTTTGACGGATTACTCGACAATCTAAAAGCTTATCAGTCGCAGGTTAAAAATAGAATTGCCGGTTTTGGAGTTGAAGTTATTGATGCCGGAATGGTTGATAATCCTGTCAAAGCACGTGAGGCTGCGGATTTTCTAAAAAGTCAGGATGTTGAAATTGTATTTCTTTATGTTTCTACTTATGCGCTTTCATCCACCGTTCTGCCGGTAGCACAGAAACTCAGGGTTCCGGTGGTCATTTTAAATTTGCAACCGGTTGCCGAACTCGATTATGAGGCATTTAATAAACTCGGTGATCGGGGAAAAATGACGGGAATCTGGCTCGAGCATTGTCAGGCCTGTTCGGTTCCGGAAATTGCCAGTGTTTTTAACCGGACCGGAATTAAGTACGACATTGTCACGGGCTATTTGCAGGATGAGGAGGCCTGGTCGGAGATTGGCGCCTGGACAGAAGCTGCACATGTAGCAAACGCGATGCGAAACAACCGGCTAGGTGTTTTAGGGCATTATTATGGCGGCATGCTGGATGTTTACACTGACCTGACAAAACAATCGGCAGTGTTTGGCACCCATATTGAGATGCTCGAAATGTGCGAGCTGAAAAAATTCCGCGATGAAACCACAAATTTGGAAATTCAAGAAAAAATCAAGGAATTTAAATTAAATTTTGAAGTTGCTTCCGAATGCGAATCGGCAGAAATAGAGCGGGCTGCTCAAACTTCAGTTGCATTGGATAAATTGGTAAAAAATCACAATCTGGGTGCAATGGCGTATTATTACGAAGGCGAATCGGGCAATGATTACGAAAACATAGTCACCTCAGTAATTGCTGGAAATACATTGCTGACAGGCAAAAATATTCCTGTCGCCGGAGAATGTGAAGTAAAAAATGCTCAGGCAATGAAAATTATGGCTGAATTTGGTGCGGGCGGGTCATTCTCCGAATTTTATCTGATGGATTTCGCAGACGATGTGGTGATGCTCGGGCACGACGGACCGGCTCATTTCGCGATTGCTGAAGGCCCGGTAAAACTTGTTCCCCTCCCGATTTTTCACGGAAAACCAGGCAAAGGCTTATCCATCCAGATGACTGTAAAACATGGACCGGTGACATTACTTTCAGTTGTTGAAGGAAAAGACGGCATTTTTTTACTCGTTGCTGAAGGGGAATCAGTTGCAGGACCCGTACTGGAGATTGGCAATACCAACAGCAGATATCGATTTTCGGTCGGAGCCAAAAAATTTATGAATGAGTGGTCGAAACAAGGTCCTGCTCACCATTGCGCTATCGGGGTAGGCCATATTGCCGGAAAAATTCACAAATTTGGTCAGATTTTAGGGATCGGCACAGTTCAGATTTGCTGATCAAATAATTAAATTATTTATCTTTACTCGGAATAAACTGACAACAAAAATAAAACAACTAAATCATCAACATGAAAACCAATTTTTTACTCAGGACGGCAGGCAGCATCTTTTTGATCGCACTTGCCATTGGATGCGCCAAAAAACCTGTAAGTGAAGGTATTCAAAACTTTACTGAACTTAAAAAATTATTTATGGATCCACCTGCTGATTATCGCAGTGCTCCTCTCTGGGACTGGAACGATAAGATCACAGAAGAAGGAATCGATTTTCACATGAAAAAATTCAAAGAAGGTGGACTTGGTGGTGTCTTTGTTCATCCCAGACCCGGTTTGCTTACCGAATATCTCTCAGAGGACTGGCATCATCTGTTCGATTATACCGTCAGAAAAGCTAAGGAGTTGGATATGAAAGTGTGGATATATGATGAAAATTCCTATCCAAGCGGTTTTGCCGGCGGTCACGTTCCTGCTCAAATGCCCGAATCGTACATTCATGGCACTGGATTAAAGTACGAGGTTCAGGAGATCTTTAAACCTGACACAGTATTATATGAGGCAATAATTTCTCAGGAGAACAACAAGTTTATTGATATAACCTCGTCCAAAGATTCCTATATTGGCAAGAAAGGGGTGTTCTATCTTTTTCAAAAAACCTATGGGTCCAAATCATACTGGTACGGCAATTTTCCATACGTGGATCTTCTTCAAAAAGGGGTGACTCAAAAATTTCTGGAGATCACCATGAAGGGCTACGAGAAATACGATAAGGATGAATTTGGCAAGACACTGATGGGCAGCTTTACTGATGAGCCAAACCTTGAGGCTGCAATGGGTCCTAAAACTGCATTCAGATGGACACCGGATTTGTACGAAGAATTTCAAAAAAGATGGGGATACGATTTGAAAGTTAATCTCCCTTCTGTTGCAGATGAGATCGGCGACTGGAAGAAAGTCAGGCACGACTACTACGAATTACTGCTTGAAATGTTTATCGACCGGTTCGCAAAACCCTATGGAAAATATTGTGAAGATAACGGATTAAAATTTACAGGACACTATTGGGAACATGGCTGGCCAAAGCCAACCGATGGTTCTGACGAAGCCTCCTTTTATCTTTATCATCAGATGCCAGGCGTCGACATGCTTGGTAATGAATATGTTCCAGGCGGACAAGGTGGTCAGTTCGGGAATACACGTGCTGTTAGGGAGTTAGGCAGTTCCGCCAACCAGACCGGTCATAAGCGCACACTCAGCGAAACATATGGAGGTGCAGGTTGGGAAATTTCCTTTGCCAATCTCAAAAAACTCGCCGACTGGCAAGGGGTAATGGGGGTGAATTTTGTAAACCAGCACCTCTCCTATTATACAATAAAAGGGGTTCGTAAATTCGACTATCCGCCATCATTTACCTATCATGAACCATGGTGGAAAGATTACAAAGAAATGGGCGATTACTTAGGGCGCATTTCAATGGCGATGGCTTCAGGTGAGCAAATCAACAAAGCAATTGTCATTCAACCTAATACTACAGCCTGGATGTATTTTTCGCGTACTACCAAAAATCCAACGCCCGATTCAATCCAGAACAGCTTTAAATCATTTGTTTACAGGCTGGAACGCAACCATTTCGAGTATGATCTTGGATCAGAAAATGTGTTGAAAACAATCGGTTCGGTAAAAAACGGGAATCTAATCGTAGGAAAGCGCACTTACCAGCTGGTTATTCTACCTGAATCGATGCAGAATCTTGACAAAAATACGGTTGCACTTCTAAAAAACTACTTGTCAGAAGGGGGCAAAATACTTTCGTTCGCCAAAACAATTGCCTTTATGGATGGCTCCGAATCTGATGCTGTAAATGAATTGATGAAGAATTTTTCAAGTCAATGGACCTTTGCTCAAAAAACAGACGAAAACTCAGTCAAACAGCTGTTTGCATTAGCGGATTTCTCCGTCAGGGAATCAGATCCGGCAGCAGGAGAGCTCTATTACCAAAGGAGAATGATGGAAGACGGTCAATTGCTGTTTTTTGTAAACACAGATACCTTGCGAAATGCGACAGCTACAGTCAATGCAAAGGGAAAGAGTCTGATTAAGATGGACCTGTTAAATGGAGAATGTTTCAAACTTCCTGCCAAGGAAGAGAAAGGAATGCTCACTTTTGAGATTTCACTTTCGCCAATAGGCAGTGCACTTTATTACCTCTCGGACAATGAAATTGCAGAGGCCCCGGCTCCCGTCGCACCAACAAATGAGCAGCCCGTTGCAGGTTCAGGAACAATGAGCATCCACCCTGAAGGCGAAAATGTTCTAGTACTTGATTTTATGGATGTGAAATCAAGTAAACTGGATCTGAAGGAGATTTATTTCATGAAAGCGATGCGCAAACTCTTTGACAGTAACGGATTTCCAATGGGAAATCCTTGGCAGCATAAGATTCAGTACAAGAAGCAGTATCTGGAATTGGATACGTTTAAAACCAATTCCGCATTTGATGTAAATTATCATTTTGTGATTGGTGAGCATGCAACTGCTGAAACGATGAGCAAACTCTCGGCGGTAGTAGAACAGCCTGAATTATGGGAGGTGCTGCTCAACGGTAAGAAGATCGAGAAGAGTGCGAATTGGTGGATCGACCGCGAATTTTATAAATTTCCGATTGGCGACATCGCTCAGAAAGGGTTGAATACGCTCACCCTGAAAGCGCCAAAAATGTCGGTACATGCCGAACTGATGCCTGCTTATATCGTTGGAGATTTTGTACTCAATCCCCTGAAGCATGGCTTCGAAATTTCAACAGGAACACTTTCGAAACTTGGTTCATGGAAGTCAATGGGTTATCCATTTTTTGCTCAAAAAGCCGCCTATTCCGAGAATTTCGAAATTGCCAAAACAGGAGAACAATATAAGGTGAAACTGAATAAATGGAGTGGAGTTCTTGCCGAAGTAATGGTAAACAATAAGAAAGCCGGAATGATCGCATATCCTCCTTATGAATTAAATATCAGCACTTTGCTTACAGAAGGAAAAAATGAAATAACGGTTAAAATTATGGGCAGTCTGAAGAATACTTTTGGCTATTTCTACAAGAATAATAATCGTTGGATCAATGGACCGGGTGATTGGGACACTGCTCCGGCCAAAACAGCGGGAATTGATGAGTATTTCTTTATGGATTATGGCTTAATGGAACCTTTTAGTCTAATCCGGATGAATTAATTTCAAAGTCCGGGATTATTTGAAAGAAAAAGAATTAAGAGCCAGACGGGTCACGCGACTTCCAATCGCCTTACCACTCACTAGCTCTTAATTCTTATTTTTTTACTCAATAGTTAAATCAACTCCGCTCATTAGAATCCGGCTGAAAATCGGTCCGGGAGATAAATCGAGATAAGGATATGTGACCTTCGTAAGGTAAAGACCTTGTGCATAAGCAGGTATGATAGTTGAAGGGGTCGTTTTTGATTGAAGAAAGTGTTCAAAATCAGCGACACTAAGTTTTCCGGTACCTATTTCGAGTAATTTGCCAACGATAATTCTGATCATTCCGGCCAAAAAACGGTTCGAGGAGATGTGAAATCTAAGTCTTGTCTGTTCTGCATTCGTAAAAAGCACTGCCTTAGAAACATGACAGATAGTATGTTCATATTTTAAAGGTGATTTGCAAAAACAACCATAATCGTTGTACTTGGTGAGCAAACCGACTGCTGCATTCATATTAATCAGATCAAGATTTTCCGACGGATAAAAAGAACTTAAGCCGATCAGGTAGGGATCTTTGTGAGTATGAATATAATAATCATAACAACGTTGAATGGCATCAAACCGGGCATGTGGCAATCCCTCCATTCTAATTAAATCATAAACGGAGATATCGTGCGGAAGGCATTTGTTCAGCCGGAACAGCAAATCGAACTTCCATTCTTTTTCGGCATCGAAATGGAAAAAAAACTGGCTGGCATGAACCTGCGCATCTGTGCGGCCACAACCAACGACCTCAACAGACCGCTTAAAAATCCGGCTCATTGTACTCTCCATAACCTGCTGTACACTAGCAATTCCCGGAAGCTTTTGCCAACCCCGGTAGTTATTTCCATTATAAGCAATATGAAGAAAGTAACGCAAAATAGTTCTTATTAATTCAATCCTATACTTTGATTAAAAATCACAGATCAAAAATTAAAGAATGTGGGAGCATTAAAAGAAATGGCAACGATTGTTCATGATCAAGTTCAACATAAAACATTCCCAGACGAGCCAAATTATTGTAATAGCTTTCAATATTTTTATAATAATATTTCTCCGATTGTATTAGCCATGCACGTTCTCCTAACATTTCCGCCAAAAACCATTTTTCAAGTAGCCGGGCAGAACGTCCGTTTCCATCACTAAAAGGATGGATATTTACAAAAACCAAATGGATAAAGGCCGCATAGTAAAAAATCTCTTCCCTCGACAAATCACAACCCAAGAGATCAATGATTTCCTGCCAAAAGCGTGTATATTCCTTATTTACAAGCAATAAATGACATGCTTCATATTGAATCCTTCCGGTATTATGCTCCAAAATCAACATTTCAGTTGATCTGACTTTACCTCGCTGCTTTTCAGGAAGTAAATGAGAAGCAATTATTTTATGTGCTTCTGAAAAATTCTCTTCATTTAACTTGCGTTCTTTTGCAAAAAGGTAAGCATTATATAAATCGTTTGGCTTTTCGGTCAGCTCCGGCAAATACTCAATATTCAATAGTTTGTGCTTTACATAACTGTCCACCTCCAATTTTTCTCCCTCAATTTTCGAAGATGACATAACCGAAACAGATGTATAAAAAGTAAAACTATGAGCTTCTAACTCCCTTTTTTGAAAACTTGAAAAACTGGCATCAATATCAATATCCAAAATTGATTTCCATGTTTCAAAATAGTCGTATCTGATCAGCTTTCCCATTCTCACAATTGCCATATTTTAATCAAAATTAGTGTTATTTTTGAGTTCATAAAGATATTGTACAATGAAATCGATCAATCCATTCACTTGCAAAGTATTTGCGGAGTATAAGGAGCACACTTCCGAAGAAGTAAATACTATCATTAATCAGGTCGATACTGCCTTTCACCAGTGGAAGCTGACTACTTTTGAACACCGTGCACATCTGATGAGAAACCTTCAGGCTATCCTTCTTGAAAAAAAAGAAGAACTCGCCGCAATAATGGTTGCAGAAATGGGTAAAGTAACGCGTGAAGCTGAAGGAGAGATTGCAAAATGTGCACTGGTCTGTGAGTTCTATGCCAATCATGCAGCGTCATTCCTGAAAAATGAACCTGTTCAGACTGAAGCTTCAGAAGCCTATATTTCGTATCAGCCCATTGGAACTGTGCTGGCAGTGATGCCATGGAATTTCCCTTTCTGGCAGGTATTCCGTTTTTTGGCGCCTGCCCTCATGGCAGGCAATACCGGAGTGCTTAAACACGCGTCGAATGTATCGGGCTGCGCATTGGCGATCGAACAACTGGTTCGGGAAGCCGGATTCCCTGAAAATGTATTCAGAACATTAATGATTGGGTCTTCTAAAGTGAAGGAAGTCATAGAAAACCCATTGATTAAGGCAGTTACTCTCACAGGTAGCACACCTGCCGGGAAAGCAGTGGCTTCGGCAGCCGGCTCTGCACTGAAAAAATCGGTACTTGAACTGGGAGGAAGCGACCCCTACCTGGTTTTGGAGGATGCTGATATTGAAACCGCTGCCCGCCTGTGCGTCACCAGCCGGCTTCTGAACGCCGGCCAAAGCTGTATTGGTGCGAAACGATTTATCATCGCCGAAAAAATATATGACGCTTTTGAAACCGAATTTGTGCGATTGATGCGTGAAGCTACTTTTGGGAATCCGCTCGATCCGCACACAACAATCGGACCTTTGGCCAGAAGAGATTTACGCGACGAGCTACATCTTCAGGTAGAGAAAAGCCGCGAAATGGGTGCAAAAGTACTACTTGGCGGATATATTCCGGAAGGGGAAGCGGCACTCTATCCACCGACAGTCCTGGCAAATGTCACTCCCGGCATGCCGGCTTACCACGAAGAGCTGTTCGGTCCGGCGGCCGTGTTATTCAGATTTACCACAGAAGATGATGCGATCAGGATCGCCAACGACACTGTGTTTGGATTAGGAGCCGGCGTTTTTACCTCGGATATTTCCAAAGGCAAGCAACTTGCTGAAAAGGGACTTGAAGCCGGATGTGTATTTGTAAACGATTTCGTAAAATCAGATCCAAGACTCCCGTTTGGAGGCACGAAGGAGAGTGGCTACGGACGGGAATTATCTGCAGTAGGTATCCGTGAATTTGTAAATATCAAAACTATTGTGGTAAAATAACCAAAAAATAATTGTCTTAAATGAGAAACGTAAACCTAGTACTGCTCTTTCTCTCAGCTTCACCCTTGGTCGCTCAAATTAGTTATCCAAAGCCAGATAAGCCCAATGTGCTATTGATAGTAGTAGATGACCTCCGTCCTGAGCTGGGGAGTTATGGGAAAAGTTATATCAAATCTCCAAATATTGACCGACTGACTAGGTCCGGTATAGTATTTAAATCAGCATACGTCAACTATCCGGTTTGCGGACCCTCAAGGGCTTCACTCCTGTCAGGTCTGTACCCTGGGAAAAATCGCTATATTCCATGGAACTGTTCACAGGATAAGGATGTTCCAGGCGTTGTTAGTTTACCGATGCACTTTCGAAATAATAACTATTTTACAGTTTCATTGGGAAAAGTATATAACAATTTCGAAGATGGGAAAGGAAGTTGGGACGAAATCTGGAGGCCTGCAAAAACAACCATTGAATGGGATTACCAATCAAAAGAAGGAATAAAAATATTTGAAGATAGGAATAAAGAGCGGTTTAAAAACCCTAAAATAAGAAATAATTCCAATCTCCCTAAACCAGGACCGGCTTATGAAAAAGCTGAAATCCCTGATATTGCCTACGAAGATGGAAGAATAGCCGTTCGTGCAATTGAAACGCTCCAGAAGTTTAGAAATTCTTCCCAATCATTTTTTCTGGCGGTTGGATTTATGAAGCCTCATCTCCCGTTTAATGCTCCGGTCAAATATTGGAACACCAATGACGATAAGGATATAAAATTGCCTCAAAACAGTATTTTCCCAAAGGATTCCCCGGAAGCCTCTCTGTTTAATTGGAGCGAATTACGTAGTTATTACGGTATTCCTCAAGATGGACCATTGCCGGATACGATTGCAAAAAACCTGATTCATGGTTATTATGCGTGTGTAAGTTACGTTGATGCCCAAATTGGGAAGGTAATTGATGCGTTAGAAGAGCTTGGAATGGCACAAAATACAATCATCCTCCTCTGTGGTGATAATGGGTGGTTTCTGGGTGAACACGGATTCTGGAGCAAGCATTCAAACCTCGAAAGAGGTTCTCACGTCGCATTAATTGTGAAAGTACCCTGGACTAGACAGGGCCAGGAATCATCCGCACTGGTTGAATTGGTAGACATTTATCCGACCCTCTGTGACCTGGCAGGTCTAAATAGACCGTTTCATTTACAAGGGAAAAGTTTTGTGCCATTATTAGAGAATCCTGATCAGACGTGGAAGGAGGAGGTGTTTTACAGACTGAATGAAGGTGAAACAATATTGACCAAAACGTATGCCTACACCGAATGGATTAATCCTAAAAGCGGCAAATCATATGCCCGAATGCTTTACGACCATCGTACTGATCCTGAAGAAAATGTGAATATTTCAGAATTACCCCAAAGTGAAGAGGTCGTCAGATTGCTTCAGAAAAAACTCTACAATCACTTAAAGTCACGTGACAATATTATTATTCCTTAAGAGTATTTAAAAAACGACCTAACATCAATATTTACAATGAGATATCTCTTTTTTATCCTCACATTTTTGACCCTTCAAAGCAGTGGGCAAAGACAAGTTTTTCTGTTTTCGTATTTTACCAATAATGGACAGGATGGGTTGCACCTGGCTTACAGCAATGACGGTTTAACGTGGAAAAAATTAAAAGACGGAAAATCCTTTGTCACTCCAACAGTTGGAAACGATAAACTGATGCGCGACCCCTTTATACTGTATGGAAATGACGGACTCTTTCACATGATATGGACCAGTGGGTGGCATGACCGGCAAATAGGTTATGCCTCATCAAAAGACCTGATCAACTGGTCGGAGCAGAAAGCGATTCCGGTGATGGCACACGAACCGACCGCCAAAAACTGCTGGGCTCCTGAAATGGTGTATGACCCGCAAAATAGAAATTACATCGTCTTCTGGGCCACCACCATTCCGGGTCGTCACTCCGAGGTTGCCGCTTCCGAACGCGAAAAAGGACTCAATCACCGGATGTATTGCACCACAACAGCCGATTTTCAAAATTTCAGTCCTGCAAAACTGTTTTTCAATCCTGATTTTAGCGTGATAGATGCCACCATTCTGCCAAAAGGTGATTCGTATTATATGTTTCTGAAAAACGAGAACCCCAATCCGCCCGAGAAAAACATAAGGATGACCCAATCAAAATTTGCAGCCGGCCCCTTTCCTACTCAGGTTCCCCCCCCAATTACGGGAAAATACTGGGCAGAGGGACCTACAGCGCTGGAAATTGATGATTATGTTTACATTTACTTCGACAAATATGCAGAACATAAATATGGCGCAGTAAGGTCAAAAGACTTGAAAGAGTGGGAAGATGTCTCCGATCAGGTAATTTTTCCTGCGGGAGTCCGTCATGGGACAGCTTTTAAAGTATCTGCTAAAATATTTAAACACCTAATTCAACAAAAATGATCAGACTAAAGCTTTCAATTTCGCTTATTGCCATGCTAATGACCTTGGGGATCTATGGTCAGAATTTGGTTTCTGTAAACAACTTAAAATGTGAATCAAAAATCAATCCTTTGGGCATTGAAGCTAAGAATCCCCGTTTTAGCTGGGAAATAAATTCGACTGAAAGAGCCACTTACCAATCGGCCTATCATATTCTGGTCTCAGACACTCCCGAAAAGCTGAAGGCTAATATTGGCAATATCTGGGATTCCAATGTTATAAAATCAGATCAATCTTTGCAGGTCGCATACAATGGAGCCCCATTGAGCGCGGAAAAAAAATATTACTGGAAAGTTAAAATAGTGAATCAAGGAGGCAAGGAGTCAGCATGGAGTAACACTGCGTTATGGCAGATGGGACTGCTTTCATCAGGTGACTGGTCAAAGGCTGCCTGGATTAGCCTTGAAAACCTTTCGGACTCAATGAAAGTAGTTCCGGGGACTCATGGTGATGGCAAAAAGCTGGGGTCAAAAGCAATTAAGCGAAGTATCGTGCCTCTCTTTAGAAAAGAGTTTGTCCTGGAAAAGAAAATCAAAAATGCCACATTGTATATCAGCGGATTAGGCCATTATGAAGCCACCATTAACGGACAAAAAACAGGGAACAGCTTTCTTGCCCCGGGGTGGACCAGTTACGATAAAGTGTGTCTCTACAACAGTTATGATGTAACCAATCAGCTAAAACAGGGTAAAAATGCAATTGGGGTGATCGTTGGCAACGGATTCTACAACATTAACCGCGAAAGGTATACCAAGCTGGTGATCGCCTACGGTTATCCCAAAATGATCAGCAAACTAAAAATCGATTATACCGATGGCACTTCATCCTCAATTGTTTCAGGAACTGACTGGAAATGCACCCCTTCACCAATCACATATTCAAGCATTTTCGGGGGTGAGGATTATGACGCCACGCTCGAACAAAAAGGGTGGAACCTCGCTGAATTTGACGATTCCAAATGGGCTTCGGCCATTGCTGCTGATGTCGCGTCAGAGCGGATTACTGCTGAAACCGATTTTCCGCTGACAGTCCGTGAGGTAATTAAAGTTAAAAAAACAGAACAAACGAAGCCAGGGAAATATCTTTACGATTTTGGTCAGAACTGCTCAGGAATTATCGAGCTCAAGGTAAAAGGGAAAAAAGGATCAGTCATTCTATTAACTCCCGGAGAACTCATCACCCCTGGAAAAGAGATTAACCAGCGCGCTTCAGGCGGACCCTATTATTTTTCCTATACGTTGAAAGGGGACGGAGTTGAGACCTGGAGGCCCAGGTTTACTTATTACGGATTCCGGTACTTAGCTGTGGAAGGTGCTGCTCCTGCATCACAAAAACAAAGCGGTGATACGCCACAAATTATTGACATACAAATGCTTCATACCTGCAATTCATCACCAAAAGCAGGCGAATTTTCCTCCTCCAACCAGCTCTTTAATCAGATTTACACCCTGATTGACTGGGCAGTTCGCAGCAATACCCAGAGTGTGGTAACCGACTGTCCCCACCGTGAAAAACTAGGTTGGCTCGAGCAGACTTATCTGATGGGAGCATCTATGTTTTATAATTATGATCTTTATTCTCTTTATACAAAAGCCA
>CAYHDA010000077.1:0-15823 GCA_964355145.1 uncultured Mariniphaga sp. | reverse complement strand
CAGCTAGACTCAATTAAAAACTCAGATCATTTATTGCAGGATATAAAGCAAATTCCTTACAATACATATTTGTATCTGTTTTTGCCTGTAAAATTAAATTCTTATTTTCCGTTTTTTCATCTCCAGAGTGACAATATGGGTCTAGTGCCCTCTTTCATTCCAGTCCCGGGGTTCCGAAATTGTATCGGATGTAAGAATTTTGGAATTATTATAAATACACCTTTTTTATGGGTCGTTATTTTTAGTAGTATAGGTTTATTGTTGTGGGGTAAACGCCTGCCTAGTCAGATTTTGAAAGGTTCTGTTGCTATTGATTATAAGTTATTCCTTATTTGTGTGGCTCTTCTTGTTATTTCTGTTGGCAATATGTATGTCGTATTTCAAATGTTTGGACATGTTTTACGCTATTCTTTAGATTTTTTACCTTATATTTTGTTGGCGAGTTGTATTGTCTTTTTCTCTATTATTTCTTGCCTAAAAAACAACAGATTTTTATATAAAATATTTTATCCAATCGTGTCTTTGTGTGTTCTGTATAGTTCGTTATTAAATTTGAGTATTAGTATTGAAGGTGTTGAAGAGCCGTTGTTGAAGACTAACGCACCTTTGTTGTACGCCGATATCAGGAGCGGATTTGACTTTGTGCCATATTTAGTATCTTTGTATTCCCGAAAAGATGATGTTCGAGTGATCACTGTTCAACCGTTTTATTCTGGAAAATATTATGAATATGAGGTGCCTGCAGCTGAAGCGCAGGTTCGTTTGGCGGAAGACGCTCTAACATTAAAGATATTTGCTTACGAAACAGGATGGATACAGATCATGCCCAATTATGAGTTTGCCAATATTGTTTCGCGCAATCCTGTAAGCATTAGTGTTACAGAAATAAATGGGGACTTTAAAAACACTTTTGTTGTTTGGCCAAAATCAACACCGATATTGTTGCCGGTAAAAAAGGGAAAAAATAGCTATTTATTTGCAATTGATGTAAAGTTTATTCAGGAGAATAGTGCAGGTGTTATAATAAAAGGGATGGATATTGTTCGAAAGTAAATGAAGTTGTACTTATCAGGGGCAGGTTTGGTGTAGCAAGAAATAATACGTAGACCCGCTTATTTTGGAGATCCAATAGCAATGCGTGTAATTCCACGTGCAATATCCAGCCTGGCAAGCGGATTGTTTTTTGCCACCACCCTCAGCCTGTTCAGCCAATCTACTTTGCGAAACCAGCATTCGTTACTTTTTGCCATCGTACTAGGGGGTGGTTTTATGCTGTTATTCTCCGTAGTTTCTTTTCTTATCATCCCTTCTATTCTCAATAAAATTAAAAATCTTGGAAAAGCAAGTGCATTCATCTTGTTAATATGTTGTTTTGGGGTGGGTATTGTGATATTAGAAGCAACTTTGTATCCGCATTTTCCCCCCAACAACCTCATGGCTTTTATCAGCATTCCTGGTACTGGCATGGATAAAAACAGGGAAATTCAGATCGCTGAAGTAAAAAACGGAAACCAATTTTTAGATATCGGCAATTTTCAGTTTATGAAAGGCTGCAGGCCATTAAAGAATTATCCAATAATCTGTAAAGGTGTGTCGGTCATTAAATATGTAAACGAGACCAGTGATGAAACGATAGCGCCTATAAATATCCTTTTATTTGACCAAACAAGAAGTGATTATATATCATCTACCCTCGACATAGAAAATAGTTTTATTTCATTTAACAATATATATCAAAATCGATCCATCTTGTTTATGGTGCTTTGGATTGATCATAGACTGATAAGGTTGATGGTTGGATTTTCATTAAGTGTATTCGTTTTTTGCATGTTGCTTTTGACGAGCCTTTTTGATAATTTTGATGCATTGAAAAATCCTGTGATTGCCCATATAGTCAAATCTACAACAAAGGATATCAAATATTTCGTAATATTGTTTCTTGGGGCAGCTCTAGTTATCGCCAGAATTTATCTGTATCCGGGGGCATTATCCTGCTATTACCGATTTAATGATTGTGATTTTTGTTATGTGATGTCGGCTGTTAGGTTGCTGAGCGGTTTGCCCATTTCATATCTTGACCACCCCGGATATCCTTTTTCTCAGTTACTAGCAGCTTTTTACAATATTTTGGCCGGGCTCCATGTTTTTTCGCTTCCTGAGGTAAGTTATGAATCACTAGTAAATTCGCATAATCTTTTTGGATATCTACAAATATTGGTCTGGTCTGGTTGGGTTTTTAATTCCTTATTATTTTTCATCAACGGTTTAATTGTATATAAATTTGTTTCTTACTTTTCATCAAGCCGAATAATTGGACTTTTTGCTGGAATTGTATCTTATCTCTCATACTCGACTTACCAATTTATTTATAAAATCAGGCCAGAGCTATTAAGCATGCTTTTAGGCCTTATTTCTCTTTATTTATTAATTCGCTCAATGGATATGCTAGAAGACAATCGATGGTTTGTTTTGACGTTTATCTCATCAATTGTTTTTTTTGTGCAGGCTACTCTTACAAAAATATTATTGATCCCACTGTGCTTTTTTTTGTTGATCTCTATTGTATTTATGAAAGGTATGGCTTTCGCAAAAATCTCGAAATTAATGCTGATACGACTTGTTCTATTTGTTGTCTTTCTTTTTCCAAGCACCTATGCGTTATTTTATTGGGGTTTACAATACATCTTCAACTCCAAAATATTCCTGGTAAGACTTATTCCTTTATTTTTCGTTATTACCCCGATGCTTATCGCTCTTTTTAGGTATTGGAAACATGTTTCCATAAAACTACAATCAGGTTGGCTCAGAATAATACTCAAAAATTCGTTGTTCTTCTTTTTGTTATTTTCAGCGGGACTGGAAATATCCGTGCAAGTTAGTCTTTTTCCTTCGTTATTCTGGATGAAAAATGTGACGGGTATCTTGAGTTCGGAAAACATTTTTTACAACACCATGTCTGCATATAGGGCTTATACAAACTTTGATCTTTTTGTTCAGTATGCGCCTTCTCTTAATTCCCGGATGATCTATTCAAGTGTTTGGCAATCTATCGACTGGCACTTTCTGCAATTATCTTTATCTTACCTGGTATCAAACCTTTGGCTGGAAATTAGTTTTATTACCATTACATACATACTATTATGGAGAAAATATACAACTCAATTAATTGCGTCATTATATTTTATTGCATTAGGAATCCTTTTAATCAACTTTAGCTCTTTAAGGAATATTGAACAGCAATATCAGTTATACGCAGACGTCCCCATAATCATAAGCGTTGGCATTTGCATGGGATGCCTGCTTACCGAAATAAGGAAACCTGATATTAATTTTCAGAAAAGATTCATTCAAACCCCATTATTGACAATTGTTATCCTTGGAATGCTAGTTTTTAGGCTAATCCCATTAATTAATATTAGTTCTCAATTGGCTTGTCCACATAAGTATGGAAATTCTCTCGAAGGCAATTTGGTTTGTTTATGCGATGCTTATGGGGGATCAATCGGATTAAAGGATATTGTAGAAAACCGCACTGGCTTATCCTGTCAGGACGCAATCATTAAGGAATTCAACCTTAATCATTGAAATTAACGAAAGAATAATAATTCCATAGTATTTACGAAAGCTCTTTTCGTATCAACCAAGTAATAAATTGTATGCTTATCTGGCATGATTCTTTTTCATAACTACAACAGAATCAGTGAGTCTGTTGTAGTTAAATTATTAGGAACTTAAGTTAAATCCTTGTACAAAAAGCAAGAATTATACTAACCATGGAGCCACCAAGTCAAAGATTTTTCCAAATTATTTTCGCTGTGTCTTCGTGGTATGGCTTACGCTTTTTGGTCTCGGTTTGTCCGAGTTAGGTATTGGGAAAGACGGTCACTACGTTTGTTATGGATAATAGTTTTTACAATCTCCGCATAAGTTTGGATATCATCACCCAATCATATTTTTAGTGAAGGTGAATTATAATGGCGTATCGTTTAGATTTTCGTAGCCTTCCAGATAATCCGCAGATAGACTACCAGGAGATTCAAAATGGGACCTGACAGGTCATCGAATAGTGATCATCATTTTTGGGAAACAATAATAACGGCAATGAAAAAGAGAATTAAGTGACCTCACGTTCAATTCCAAGAATAATATCCAGCCTGGTATGTGGATTGTTTTTTTCCACCACCATCAGCCTGTTCAGCCAGTCTGCTTTGCGAAGCCGGCATTCACTGCTTTTTACCAGCGCAATGTGGGGGGGGCTTGTGTTGTTATTAACAGTGGTTTCTTTTTTTGTTATTCCATTAATTTATCAAAAAATTAAACAGTTTGGGAAAGGGAATGCCTTTATCTTGGTTATATTTTGTGTTGGGATGAGTGTTTTGTTGTTAAAGATAATTCCGTCTCCCCAACTAAATTTCAATAACTTCATGGTTTTTATCGGCTGGCCTGGTTCTGGTGTGGATAAAAATAAGGAGGTTTGGATCGCTGAAGTAAAAAATGGAAACCAATTTTTTAACTTTCGTAATATTCAATTTATGAAAGGCTGTAGGCCGTCAAAGAATTTTCCAATAATTTGTAAAGGCGCGTCGGTCATTAAGTATATAAGTGAGACCAGTGATGGAACGATAGCGCCCATTAATATTCTGTTGTTTGATCAAACAAGAAGTGATTATATATCATCTACCCTCAACATTGAAAATAGTTTTATTTCATTTAACAATATATATCAAAATCGATCCATATTATTTATGGTGCTTTGGGTTGATCATAGACTGATAAGGTTGATGGTTGGATTTTCTTTGGGTATGTTGGCTTTTTGTTTGCTGCTTTTTGCAGCTTTTAGTTATAATTTTCGAGCCAGGTTGACGGAATTTTTCGGTAATTTCCGAGTCGGGTTATGTGTTTTTCGAGGCTACAAGTGGGATATGCTTGTGCTCATTCCTTTTTTACTTATAGCGCTCATTTATTTATGGCTTTCAACCGGTGGAACAATGTATAAATTGTATTCCACCACATATTATTATGATTATCTGGCAAATGCTTTCCTGCATGGGCAACCTTATTTATTGGTAGAACCGGCAAAGGAAATGTTGGCACTCCCTGACCCATATGATCCTTTGGCTAACGTTAAATGGAGATTGCATGATGCTTCTCTCTATAATGGAAAATACTACCTTTATTGGGGACCGGCCCCTGCTCTGGTATTGTTAGTATTTAAATATTTGGTTCCGGGGCATATGGTAAGAGATCAGTTGGTGGTATTGGGATTTGTACTTGGTATACTTTTCTTTTTAATTAAGTTTGTTTTGATCATCGCAAGAGAGTTATTTATGAACATCCCCAAATGGGTGATCGTCCTGGGTATGTTGGTCTTGGGGCTTGCTGTTTCACAAACCTGGCTGCTTGGAAGGCCGTTTATTTACGAAGCTGCAATTTCAGGAGGGCAGTTCTTTTTGTTAGGAGGTTTATTTTTCGCTTATAACGCTTTCGAAAAAGCGGATAAAAAAATATTTTTGTTGTTACTCGCGGGAATTTTCTGGGCACTTGCAGTCGGTTCCAGAGCCACGCAGGTATTTACGGTCGCCTGTCTATTCTTTTTAACTTCCTGGAAAATTTTACACCCCTTCGATAAGAGATTTTCTTTTCAGTGGAAACATTTATTGGCTCTTTCTTTGCCGTTGATAATAGGAATGTTCTTTTTGCTGTGGTACAACTATATTAGGTTTGGATCAGTCACGGAGTTCGGAATGACTTTTGTGGTGGCAGGTCATCGGGTAGAAAACACATTTGAATTGGGTCATGTCATTCCAAATTTGTATTATTATTTTGTTCGATTTTCAACAATAAAATTCCAAGCAAATTTTCCTTTCATAGACACAATGATTGCTCAATCAGAGCTGATTTCAATACCCAAGTCATATGTTTATGCCGACAACATAGGCTTAATATTTGTTTTTCCATTTATTTGGATAATACCAACTTCAATAATTTTCGGATCTTATTTTAGTAGATTCATGGTATATACGAATACAAATGAAAAATTAAAACTAATCTGGTTCGGCTTATGTTTATTAAGCACTACTATGGCATTGTTGCCGCAATTACTTTTTTTAGGTGCCCCAATGCGGTATTTTGCTGATTTTTTACCCGGAATGGGATTATTATCATTTTTTATTTTCTGTTTTACATATTCTAATTTTATTGATCATCCGTTAGCGCGAAATTCTTTACTTTTTATTTTTCTACTTCTGGCAGTTGTTTCAACAATATTTGGCTTTTTATTAGGAATAAACAGTGAAATAGGGCAGACCTTATTTAAGGATACTAACCCCACTCTATTTAATTGGTTGGTTGAATACATTCATTTTTAGAAAGTCAATTTCCAAGGAGAAGCGACGGGAGTCTTCGTCATGAAATTCATATAGTAATTCCAGCCTGACAAAAAAAATCGTTAAAACATAGGAGTTGATTTATAAATGTATACTTGCCCAATCTGTAAAGAAAATAAGACATCGGAAGGTTTTTCATTCAATAAATGTAAAGTGTGCTTTTGTGACTATTGCGGCTTTCAATGGTTACAGCCCCAGCCTACTGACGCAGAGCTGTTAGAGATATATTCCAAGGAATATTTTCTTGATGAGGGCGATGTTGAAATCACAGAAATAGTCAATAAGTTGAAGCGTGCTACTGCTGGTCTATATCTTGAGCAACTCGTTAGAGAAAATTCATCTTCTCCCAAGGAATTATCCTTATTAGAAATTGGATGCGGTATGGGCGATTTCCTGCTCGAGGCACAGTCAAGAGGATTTAAAGTCTCTGGATTGGAAGTGACCGACCATCTCGTGAATTTTTCTAATCGTCGTCTTGGTGCATCATGTGTGCGCAAAGGGTTTATTGAGACATCTGATTTTCAAAAGGAATCGTTTGATACAGTTGCCTTTTTTGACGTAATTGAACATGTTCGCAACCCTGTGGATTTTATGACGCGTGTAAATAGCTTGTTGAAAATAAAAGGCAATGCTTACATTGTGACGCCGTCTTTGGATAGTTGGTCGGCGAAACTTTTAGGAAAAAACTGGATGGAGTATAAAGTTGAGCATTTGTCCTACTTCAATAAAAAAGCCATTACGCTATTGCTGGAAAAAACAGGTTTTCATAAAATCAGATTCCAGCCCAATTATAAAATTTTGAATTTTGATTATATCAATCGTCATTTTGTGCGTTTTCCAGTTACAGGTTTCAGCCCGTTGCTGAATCTTGCCCGCAAACTTACCCCTGACAAACTGGCATATATGCCTGTAAAAATAATTGCAAGCGGCATGGCGGTGATCGCCGAGAAGCGGGATAATTAGATTCGACCTGTTTGGAGAATTTATAAGTGGATCAGAATCATACTATAAGTCCCTGCCCAATATGTGGTGGCACTAGACAGGTTTATTTGTTTGAAATTCATAATTATTCCCTCATGTTTTGTGAGGGATGTGGACTCACTTCTACATCTTCAACGAATTTACCTCAGGTAAGTGATCACTTTATGATTAGCCTTGAGGAAGTAGAAAAAGATTTGCCCGAAGGCAAAACTGAAGTCGAAGCGGGTAAAAAATACCTCCAAATGCTTGCCGGGCGTTCCAATGATATACATAATTTATTGCTGATTGCTGAGCCGGGTCATTATTTTGCTGCCATGGCGAAGGATTTTGGATTTACTATTTCGCTACACGTGTCGGTTGGGGATCTTGAAAAGGGAATTGACCTACCTAAAAAAGTTGATGCCGTTGTTATTATTTATCAGCTTGAAAAATCTTCTTTACTTGAAAAGGTTTTAGATCAGATTTATTCGGTGCTAAAACTGGGTGGAGAGTTGTTTTTGGTTGTGCTTTCGCTGGACTCTCGATCCGCCCGCTTTTTTGGCCAATCGTGGGTTGGTTGGCGCCCTGAAAATAAATATTATTTTGACAATACCAATATTCAATCATTGCTTTGGCGCTATGGATTCTGCGATCTGTGGCTGAATAAGGATCTACGCTTTTATACATTAGCGCATATAAATGAACGGGCTTCTGGTTTTCCTGAAACCTGGATTACGCGTGCGATACGTACTTTATACAAAATTTTGCCTTCTACTTTCCATAATTTATATTTTCGTTTGCCTTCATCTGGAATTATTGTCACTGCCCGCAAGGTTGAACGTCGGCCGCTTCCTACATTGTCAATTGTATTGCCGGTTTTCAATGAGAGTTCCACATTCCCTGTTCTTATGGAACAACTTCTTGATTTGGAATTAGCCAATATCCAAAAACAGATCATTGTTGTTGAGAGCAACTCCAAGGATAATTCCCGTGATCTGGTATTGAAATATAAAGATCATCCTGATGTGCAAATTATTTTGCAGGAAAAAGCAAGTGGAAAAGGCAATGCTGTACGTGAAGGTATGGAGCATGCAACTGGCGATATCCTGTTGATCCAGGACGCTGACCTTGAATATGATCTGAATGACTACCACGCGCTATTGGAGCCGATATTAACGTATAGGAGACCTTTTGTTTTAGGCGCGCGGCACGGAGGTAAATGGAAGATGCGCCATTTTAGTGATCAGGCTCAGCTCTCCACTTATTTTAATTTTGGACATGTTCTGTTTACGACTTTGCTAAATGTATTATATGGGCAACGCATGAAAGACCCATTTACAATGTTTAAAGTTTTTCGCCGCGATTGTTTGTATAACTTAAAGTTTGAGTGTGATCGTTTCGATTTTGATTTTGAACTGTTTATTAAATTGATCAGGAAGGGATATGTTCCAATTGAGATCCCGGTCAATTATTATTCACGATCTTTTAAAGAAGGTAAAAAGGTGGATATGTTTCGTGATCCATTAACTTGGGTCAGAGCATCTTTCAAGTATCGATTTGCCAAAATAACAAAGGATGGTTCAGAAACCTTATGAAATATTTTATTACCGGCTGCGCTGGTTTTATCGGCAGCAGTCTCCTTGATCGTATATTGGGGATGGGAAACTTAGTAGTGGGCTACGACAACTTCTCCACCGGGCAGGAAGACTTTGTTGCCTCTGCGCTCCAGAATCCAAAATTCCAACTAATCCGTGCGGATGTGCTCGACCTGCCAGCGCTCACAGAAGCTATGCGCGACGCTGATTTTGTCTTCCACCTTGCCGCCAATGCAGATGTGCGCTTTGGCACGGAACACCCGCGCAAAGACCTTGAGCAGAACACCATTGCCACCTATAACGTTCTCGAAGCCATGCGTGCCAACAATGTGAAACGGATCGCCTTTTCTTCCACAGGCTCGGTGTATGGAGAGGCAAAGGTCATCCCAACACCCGAAGAAGCACCCTTTCCTGTGCAAACATCCCTTTATGGCGCATCAAAACTCGCGGGCGAAGGGTTGATTGCCGCATATTGCGAAGGCTTTGGTTTTACAGGCTATATATTTCGTTTTGTGTCCATACTTGGCGAACGCTATACACACGGCCACGTATTTGACTTCTACAAAAAACTTTTGGAGAACCCAAACGAACTTCCCATACTCGGCAACGGTCGTCAGCGGAAATCCTATTTATACATTCAAGATTGTATAGATGCGATGTTATGTGTTATCGAAAAAGCGCAGGAGAAAGTTAACATTTACAACCTCGGTGCGGATGAATATTGCGAAGTGAATAATTCCATCGGCTGGATCTGTTCCCACCTGGGTTTGAATCCTGAAAGAAAATATTCAGGTGGCGAGCGCGGCTGGGTCGGCGATAACCCATTCATCTTTCTCGATACAGCCAAAGTCCGAGCACTGGGGTGGAAGCCGAAGCTGACCATCCAACAAGGTATCATCAAAACACTGGAATACTTGCAAGAAAATCAATGGATATTGGAGCGCAGATGAAAGTTTGTGTAGTTGGACTTTGGCATTTGGGGTCTGTCACAGCGGCATGTCTCTCGTCGGGTGGGCACCAGGTTTACGGGTTGGATTTTGACTCGCAGGTTATCGATGGATTGAATCGCGGCAAGGCGCCTCTTTTTGAACCTGGTCTGGATGACCTCATCCAAAAGGGAATCCAAGCCCAGACTCTTCGCTTCACCACCGACCCTGAAGTTGCTGTACGTGACGCGGCAGTTATCTGGCTGACGTATGACACGCCCGTGGACGAAGACGACCGCGCCGATGTTGATTATGTCATTGAACGCATGTCGCGCTTATTCCCATACCTCAAAGACGGTCAGGAAGTCCTGATCTCTTCGCAATTGCCAGCGGGCAGCGCAATGCGATTACAGGAAATGTTTGAAAAAGAATATCCGGGTCGAACCGTAGGCTTCTCCTGTTCGCCCGAAAATCTGCGGCTCGGCAAAGCCATTTCTGTTTTTACACAACCAGACCGTGTTGTCATCGGCACGCGCACTGAAAGAAGCCGGGGCATATTCAAAGAACTGCTGGCTCCATTTACAGACCGTATCGAGTGGATGGGTGTTGAATCTGCCGAGATGACCAAACATGCCTTGAATGCCTTCCTAGCTACTTCGGTTACATTCATTAATGAAATTGCTGTATTGTGCGAGCAGGTCGGCGCAGACGCCAAGGAAGTGGAACGCGGACTCAAAACCGAAGCGCGCATTGGCCCTAAGGCCTACCTTGGACCTGGCGGTGCTTTTGCAGGCGGAACCCTTGCGCGTGATATTGCCTTCCTCACTCAACTTGGAGAGAAATATCAACAGCCTATTCATATTTTCCCCGCTGTCAAAGCCAGCAATGATGCTCATAAGTTATGGCATCTTCGGCATTTGGAAAGATCGCTGGATGGCGTGCGCGATAAAACAATTGCCGTTTGGGGCTTGACCTATAAGCCAGGTACAAACACCCTGCGACGATCCAGTGCCATTGAATTATGCCAGTCGCTTTTGGCGCAGGGAGCCAAAGTACAGGCGCACGACCCTTCGCTTACAACCCTGCCCGAAGAATTTTCTCAAATTCAATTATGCGCCTCCGCCGATGAAGCCGTGCAAAATGCAGATGCGCTTGTCGTTGCCACGGAATGGATTGATTATAAAAACGTGAAGTTGAGCGAAACACTTCAAAAGATGAAAAATCATTTGGTGCTGGATGCCAATCGTGGAAACTCCGAATACCCAATGCTCAATATTTAAATACAGCAACAATAAAATGATAGCGTTTGATACTAGAGGAAAATATTCTAATTCAGAAGGAGTTACGAATATTACTACCGGTAATATTTTTTACGGTACTGAAGGGTACATGGAATATGGTAAGAGCTGGAAAGCATTCCGCAAATGGGAAAAAGAACCTTTCGCAGGAGAAGGAATAGGTGACAGAAAAGTCTTAGCAGAACCTGGCCCAAATACTTTTGCCAATTTTATTGAGGCTATACGCGCAGGTAATGATGATGGTTTAATCAACCCAGTCGCTAGTGGTCATTATTCAACTGCACTTCCACACCTGGCGAATATCTCTTATCGCCTCGGACGAAGATTGAACTTTAATGGAACTGAGGAAAAGTTTGTAAACGATCCTGAAGCAACCGCTATGCTGACACGGAAGGAGTACCGTAAACCTTATGTTGTTCCTGATAAAGTATAATATGAGTTGATGCTTAAATTAATGATTATTCAAAGACATCAGATTAAACAATTATTAACCCATAAATAATTATGAAACCACAATCAATTATTATTATACTTCTGGTTGCTATTATCTCAATATCGTGTATTAAAAAATCTGCCTATAAAATAACATTCGTTGACCAGGAAGCCCAAAAAAGAGTTGATGTTTTGGTTGACGGACAACTCTTTACTTCTTATTGCTGGCCTGATAATGTAATGAAACCTATTCTGTTTCCAGTTATAACTTCAGCAGGTACTACAATTACACGTGGATATCCTTTAAGAAACAGGCCATTCGAAACTACTGACCATCCTCATCATACCGGTAGCTGGTTAAATTATGGCGATGTTAACGGTTATAATTTCTGGGGTAACATAGGCTCAAACCCTGCAGATACCAGTGCCTCAGCTATCAATCTAAACAGTAATCTCGGATCAATTAAGCATCTTAAGTTTGAGATGTTATCCGGAGGAATCGGTGAAGGGGTATTGGTTGCCAACGAAAGTTGGATCGTCAATTCAGGAAAAGAAATTATGGGAGAAAGAACAGAATATCATTTTATCGCCAAAGGATCAATCCGTATTATTGATAGGATCACAACTCTGACTGCCAGAGAAGATTCCATAACCTTCAATGATACGAAAGAAGGTATGTTTGGAATACGTGTTGCCCGCCAACTCGAATTGGTTTCTCAGGAAAAGCGTACTATGACAAACGACAAGGGAAACCCTTCACCCGACGAAATAATCTCAACCGAAGGTGTTACAGGCAATTACAGAAGCAGCGAAGGAGTTACCGGCAATGCAGCCTGGGGTACGCGTGCAAAATGGATGGATCTGTATGGAAATATAGGGGATGAAAAAATATCTCTTGTTATTTGTGACCACCCTAAAAACGTAAGCTATCCGACTTACTGGATGGCCCGAGGGTATGGATTATTTTGTTTAAACCCTTTTGGTGCAAAGGCTTTCACCGCTGGTAAAGAAGTATTGAATTATACTATTCCTGCCGGAAAATCTATAACGTTGATATACAGGATCATAGTTAATTCAGGCTCCTATTTAACCGATCCTGAAATTAATGATTTAGCAAACGAGTTCGCAGGTAAGTATTGAGATTTGAAAAAGTATATACTGTTAATCAGCTAAAATATTCAGTTACTCTGTTTCAATAAAGTATTAAAATTCAAATAATTATGCCTCTCTATGAAGATCGGACAAAATCCGAAAATATAATTAAAGTAAAGACTGAAACCCGGAAAGGGGTAATTTCAGGAAATGACAAAGTATCTGAAACGATATTTGAAATAATTAAGTCCTGTAAGGAAAAACCAGGTACAACTTAAAAAATTGCCATTGACGGCTGGTATGGGGTGGATTGGGACTCAATCATTACCCAAATATCTCAAAAAGCAAAAACCGGTGGATTAAAGATCTTGTTTGAAAAGTTCTCCACAGTATATAAAACATTTCCGGAAATATCGGCCTATAAGAAGAAGTTCCTGACCGATGATCATTCATTTGGCTGGTCCAATACAGAGGGTAGAATAATTGACATTATTGATTTGTCAAAACTCAGTCTGCTGAAAGAAAAGATAGGTAACTGCAAAGATTTGGATGCAATTGTAGTTTATGGATATGGATCAGCTATTCAGGAAATAAGTGATGAGTATGACATCCGTTTTTATGCAGATATGACCCAGCAGCAGCTACTTTGGCAAATGTGGGTCAGCCAGCTGATTCCATTCGGGCAAGACGAACCCAAAAGCGACTATTTCTGGAAAGAGTACTATTACTGTGATTTCTATCTTCTCCACCATCACAAGCCATATGCATTTAGAAGCATGCATTACTATCTGGATGTCACCGACATGAATCAGATCAAACTTCTGCCCAAAGCTGCATTTGATGATATTATTGGAACTTTGGTTAAACAGCCTGTAAAGGAAGTAAAGATCTTTCAACCTGGACCCTGGGGAGCCTACCGGTACAGGGACTTATTTAAAGTAGAGGGTTTGGAATGTAATGCCTGGAACGAGCTTGCCGGACCTGAGCTTAATATTTTAATTGATATAGAAGAGGATTTTCTTATCAACATGCCCGTAACAAACCTTCTTGAACATGCAGAAGAATTTGTCGGCCCTTTTATCCATAAGAATCTTACCGGGATGATTCCTTTTGATGTATGGCTGAATGATGGTTACTTCCCTGAACCTGTTCCGCAGGAAAGAAGCAGCATGCCGGTCCACAATCATCCGGGTACAGATTATGTAAAACGCCATTTTAATGAGCCGCTTGGCCGATACGAAACTTATTATATAGCAGAGGCTTATGAAGGGGCCAACACGATGATGGGATTTAAAGATGGGGCTGATTTGGAAGAATGGGAGCGTAAATGCCGTGAATCATGGGAAAAACAGGAACCTATTGCCGATTGGAAAGAATTTATTAAAATATGGCCAAGTAATGTTGGAGATTTGTACCTGATTCCTCCAGGAACAACACACGGACATGGCGGAAACCAAATGGTCCTTGAAATGGATACAAGCGCCACTCCGTGTGGTACTGAATATTCATTCTTCACATACGATTTCATGCGCCCGTCATGGGATGATAATTCCAAAACAATGACTGCGAATCCAATGAACATGCATTTGGAGCATGGTTTTGATAATGACAAATGGCGCACAGAAGCTTATGTAAAGGAAAATCTGTATGTCCGTCAGCCTGATGTTATCAAATGGACAAAAGAATATGCCATAGACCGTTACAGGATGACAAAGGAAATGCCCTTTGAAATCGAGCGTATCCACTTTACTAAAAGGGCCGAATACGATACTTTCAATAAATTCATGCATATACCAACCCTGACAGTTGGTTCTCAGATCAAGATCCGCTCCCTCACCAATCCGGAATACGAAACTGACCTTGATCAATGGCAGGCTTGTATGATTCCGGCAGGTTTTGGTAAATATGAATGCCTTAACTTAAGCGAAGGAGCATGTACTCTGGTTCTCATACGCTGGAGAAAGGGTTAATTTTTACAAATTTTCCTATCAATAAATTTCATAAATTCTAAATCAATAAAGTTTTGGAAAATTCAACCGGAATAAATACCGTGCCCCGTTTAAAACGTGTATTAGGTCTTTGGGATTTAATTATTTATGGCATGATATTGATGCAATTGGTTGCCCCGGTACCAATTTACGGGTTAATACAATTGAGGTCCCATGGAAATGCCCTCCCTACAATATTGTTTGCAATGGTTGCAATGTTATTCACTGCTTTGAGCTACGGAAGAATGACATTTTTATATCCAATGGCAGGTTCGGCATATACTTATGTTGCACGCGGTGTGAATCCCCATTTAGGCTTTTTGGTCGGTTGGGCAATGGTATTGGACTATTTAATTGTCCCATTGATCAGTATTATTATTCCGGCACTAGTATTACAACATCTGTTGCCTGGCATCCCTTTCCCAATTCTTACATTGATAGTAATTTTGGCTATGACACTCTTAAATTTAGGTGGAATAAAGGCAACCAACAAGGCAAATTCATTGTTATTGCTCGTCACGGGAACAGCGGTAATAATTTTTGTTATAATGGCTGTGCGTTTCTTATATTTTAAAAGCGGATGGACAGGTGTCTTTTCCATTACCCCACTTTATGATGCTCAAAATTTTAGTTTTAGTCATATCCTTACCGGTACTTCACTGGCTGCACTGACCTACATTGGGTTTGATGAAGTAACCACCCTTGCCGAGGATACTGTTAATCCGAAAAGGAATATCGTTTTAGCAACAGTTCTCATTTGCTTAATTACCGGTTTGGTGAGCAGTATTGAATTATATCTCTTCCAGTTAGCATGGCCGGATTGGACCACTTTTAAAAATTTGGACACAGCCTACCTTGATATTATGGAACTTGTTGGTGGCGGACTGTTGTTTGGTATCTTTTCTGTCATTATGAGCATCAGTCAGTTTGGTGCCGGACTAACCGGACAGGTTGGCGCTGCACGACTTCTTTACGGAATGGGACGCGACAATGTATTGCCCCATAAGGTGTTCGGATTTTTAAGCCGTCGAAGTCAAAACCCAACCTATAATATTTTTATTGTCGGTGCTATTGCATTTACCGGATCTGTATTTCTTCCTTTGGAACGAGCATGTGATCTATTAAATTTTGGCGCTTTTTTGGGAT
>CAYHDA010000076.1:4846-16049 GCA_964355145.1 uncultured Mariniphaga sp. | reverse complement strand
CAAATTCCATTTGATTGGCATTTACCTGATCCCCTGGACGGTAGTTAAAACCAATATCAAAGTCGTTGCTGATCTGCGAAAGCCAATTGGAAAGTTGATTGGAAAGAATATCCGAGGTTGTTGAGCCCACTATACTTCCGGTACTCGACTGAAAATCCTGTCTGCCCCTGAGGTATTCAGGAGTAAAGAACTGACCCATAACCAGCAACGAAACCATCTGCCGGTTGATATCGTCCTGGGTGCTGATAAACTGCTGAAGTTCATCTTTGGTCCGTTCATCAGCCGTTGGAAAGTTAATGTCAAATTTTACCGATGGATTTAATAATTTTTTTGACAGATTTATTTTGCATTCAACCGGAATCCTTCGCGAATTGTCATTCTGGTTGTAATTGAGCAGCAGGTAATTGACAGGAGCCTTCAAGGTGTAAATGGCATCAAGGTCAACAATAGCTCCGTACGGGTCACCGTTCCAGGAAATCAACCCTCCCTGCTGGATGCGGAATTTCCTCACAAGAACGTTTTGGAGCGTAAACATATAATCTCCCTTATCGATTTTATAGTCACCGTAAATGAAAAAGTTACCCTCTTTATCGTAAATAAACCGGAGATCTCCAGATCCGGACCCGTTAATCGCATCACCGACAGTTGAATTAAAGACCATCTGAACTTTCGCATCAGGGGTGGCGGTAACGTCAAGATTCATCTCGAAACCAGCTGATTTTATCACCCTTTGAATCGTGTTCTTCCTTTGTTCAAGAGTGTCGGGATTGACAAACCGGATAAAATCATATTCACTTACCGATTCGGGATTCTCAAGAGGTACATTGATCTGTGTTCCTGGTTTCGTAATAACCGAGATATCCATTAGGATATTAGTCGCCTTACCAGATATTTTTATCATCCCGGCAGCATGTGCCAATCCGTAAAAAATGTTGTTGTCACTGCTGTTTGTATTCAAGGCCATGATTTTGTCAGTAGTGGCAAACATATTGTACGTCATGTGATTGAATAGATTATGGGTAATCACTCCATTGAATTTTGCCTTGTTATTCTCGATGTCGTTTACCTGGATATTCCTGAAAATAATCGAGTCGCCTGAGAACCTGACTGTATCACTCAGGGAATAAACAACTTTGGTGTAGTCGATTCCAATCTTTGTATTGGTCACCGCAACATTTCCGTTGAATTTAGGTTCGGAAAGTCTACCGGTGATATTAATATTTCCATTTCCAAGACCTTCAACCTTATCAGAAAAGCTGCTTAGAATGGGCAGCAGCGACTCGAGTGGATAATCTTTAAATGAGGCATGGTAGTCGACACTGTCACTTCGTGGTTTATAGTAACCTTTCAATTCGAGACCTGCCTTTGAGTCTTTTATGAGTTTAAGTGATGAATTAAGCTGCCTTTTCTCCTGATCCCAGCTATTATCCAACAGAATATCTCCAAAGTTTTTACTAAGATAGGTAAAATCAGATAGTTTAAGTCTGCTTGTGAGAAAAAGGGAGTGATAAGGATCAGCAATAGCAGCCATTCCGCTTAATTCACCATAAATGCCAATTTCCTCTCCAAGCAGTAAATCGAGATTACTTAATTTTACTTTATCAAATTCTATATTAATCTTATCCGTTGTATTGTCGGTTACTTTCCCATAAATTCTGAATCGTTCCTGATTATGGTGGATACTGAAGTTGTCGATTGCAATTGAGGTGGAATCAGTATGCAGATGACTTTTTTCTATTTGCCACAATGAATCGGCAATCCATATTTTTGAAGGATTAAGATAGAGATCCACCACATTATTTCCTGTTTTATTTTTGGAAAATAACCCAAGAAAATTGATTTTTCCCGAATAAGTTGGCACGGCAGTGTTATTCCAGCTGATTGCTGTGTTGAGGCTATCATGAACGAGTGTATTGTTAACCGAAAAATTTTCAATAGCAAGATTTCCGCCTACCAGCGCATCTTTGGTTCCTATTCTGACCAGCCAGTTGTTATTCGTATTGCGGGAATTGATGGTAAGTCCTCTCACCTGATGTTTATTATAAAGCAATTCGTTGACGGATCCATCCAGACCAAGGGTTTTTTTCTCCGAATCGATACTGCCGGTGAAAACAACCGGCGATTTAACAACTAATCCCGGAACTAGAAAACTCCCCAGTTCTTCGGCCTTTTTTATACGAATGTCAAATTGAAAGGCATTTTTACCTGTGGAGCTTCTGTCTGAGAAAGGCAATTGTGCAGATGGCAGAAAATGATGAAGGTAATCCCTGAAGGTGAGGTCAAACTCTCCAAAAAGGTATTTACCGTTTACTGTTGCATCTGCAATATCCGACCTTAGGGTAATGTTATTTTTCTCTCTGCTGTTCGATGTTTTGAGCATTAGTTTTTGAATAACAAGCGAGTTATTATCGCGTATAAACCGAAAATTCTGAAGATCAATCTGACCATTAACATTGTCAATATGGTTCCCCTTAAAATTAGCACTTACCTTAAGCGCTATGTCTGCCACTTTACGCTCCTTTTCGAGACCAAGTATCACCAAATTGGCTTTTTCTATTGTAGAGGCAAAGTTAAATTCCGGAATTTTAGCAGTGAAATCGGCTTTGCCGGAAAAATCCATTTTCAGATTTGAATCCTGCACTTTCAGTTCTCCCTCAAAACTGCGGTCACGCGCCTTTCCATTTACATATATGGAATCAATTCTGTAATTATTGAAGTACAGGCTGTCAATATCCCCATTGATCAATGCATTAAATTTGTTGCTTCCCAAACGCGATCCATTTACTTTGATCGACAATGTAACAGCACCCAAAGGTTCGTAACCCAATAACTTTCCAGCTTGAAACGATGTGGCTTTAATATTTCCGATAAAATCAACTACGCCCGATTTTTTGGGACGGATGGCAATATCGGTGGATAATTTGCCAAGACTTCCTCCAAGAGTGCCATAAGCCACAAAATCTGAAGGAAAGCCTGTTAAATTTCCCTGATAAGTAAGTTTTAAGTTGGAAAGCAGCTCTGCCGGGATCTTGAGGTACCTTTGCTTCGAATAATCGGGCATCCGAATCGTAGCCAAGTCATTAAAGTTAAATGTATTATCGTATAATTTAAAAAATATGAAGGTATTATTCCAATCCGGCAGACCTTTTAATTCGAGATCGGCATTTACTTGAGTCTCTTTCCCGATTTTGAAATTTATCTTTTTGAATTTTAAATTGCTAAGCGATCCTTTAATACCGCCTGAAAAAAGAATTGGTTCATTCATTCCCCATATTTCAGGAATAACGTATGCCAAATCTGTTAATGATATCATTGATTCTTTAAAATCACTGTCAATTACGTAGCGATTCGATATAGTAAGACTCCTTTCTGAATACAAAGAGTCGATGGCAAAAAGTGCGTTTTTGGATATTTTAATTTTATTAGCCTCAATATGTGAATGGTTCATCACCAGAGTCAGGTTGGAAACTTCAAATCCAGTGCTATCCGTTCGTCCTTGAAACCGTAAGTCACCGATTGCAAAGCCTGATTTTTCATTGATCGAAGCATTATCAACAAAAAAAGTAGTTCCGGAATCAGTATGATGAATATTTATTATGGAAAGATTTAGTTTTTTGATATCCAAGTCATTGAAATTTACTCCATTGACTAAAGTGTCTTTTGCCTCGAGATTTTTATACCTGAAACCTGAGTTCCGTAAATGCAAATTAGTGAAAGTAAATTGCCACGGATGAATGGAATCAGATTTGGAGCCGGATGTTGAATCGGAACCATTCAACAAAAACTGATAGTTGTATCCTGCTTTATTTTTCTGAATGTTGATCTTTGAATCTTCAAAGTTCAGGTCTCCAAAATGAATTTTTCGTTCGAATAGCTTCAGACTGTCGATTGGCAATTTGATGTTGCCAACATAAAATAAAGTATCCATCTCCTGATCTTCGATCAGAACTTTTTCGAGAATTATACTTTTGAATAAAGAGATATTAACCCCGCCAACACTGATTCTGGCTTTAAAAGTTTGCGACAAATGCGATGTTATCCATTGAGCTGCAATTGTTTGTACTTTTTCGGATCGAAAGAGCAGGTAAACCCCGCCATAAATAGAGGCGAGTGTAATTATCGGGATAAGTAATATTTTAAGCCTTTTTTTGATACTTTTATACTTTATTTTTGAACATCCGAAAATTCGGAAAGCAAGTACTATTTGATTTTTTAAAAATAGCATTTTTTGGGGTCTGCTAAAAGAGATATTTTTCAGAAATTGAACAAATATGAATAAAACACAAAGATGGGTAAAAGCCGTGCTATAATAATTCTTGGAATTGAATCTTCATGCGATGATACATCTGCTGCTATAACCAGTAATGATTTGATCCTTAGTAATGAAGTGTCTGGTCAGACCATTCATATGGCCTATGGCGGCGTTGTTCCTGAACTTGCCTCAAGGGCTCATCAGCAAAATATTATCCCCGTTGTTGACCTTGCAATTAAAAATGCAGGAATATCGATGGCTGATATTTCGGCTGTGGCTTTTACCCGTGGACCGGGCTTATTGGGCTCTCTCCTGGTTGGAACATCATTCGCCAAGGGGTTTGCATTAGCCAGAAAAATTCCGCTGATAGAGGTGAATCACCTTCAAGGCCATGTATTAGCCCACTTCATAAAAGAACCATCAGTCGAAAAAAAGGCGCCCGAATTTCCTTTTCTATGCCTTTTGGTGTCGGGAGGCAATTCGCAAATAATTATAGTGCGCGATTTTCTCGATATGCAAGTAATAGGACAAACCATTGATGATGCTGCAGGAGAAGCGTTCGATAAATGTGCCAAAGTGATAGGGTTACCATATCCGGGAGGGCCATTGATTGATAAATTGGCTAAACAGGGTAATCCTGCAGCTTTTATTTTTGCCAAGCCACGAATGCCGGGTTTAGACTACAGTTTTAGCGGTTTAAAGACCTCATTTCTATATTTTATAAGGGACAGAATAGCTGAAAACCCGAATTTTATCGAGGAGAATAAAGCAGATATTTGTGCATCATTGCAAGAAACGATTATCCATGTGTTGATGCAGAAGGTAATTCAGGCAGCCAAAGAGACAGGTATCAGGACAATTGCCGTTGCTGGTGGTGTCTCTGCTAATTCGGGTTTAAGGCAGGCTTTAATTACTGCTGCTGCAAAGTATAACTGGGATATGCACATCCCGCCTTTTAAATTTACGACTGATAATGCTGCAATGATTGCTATTACAGGCTATTATAAATATTTAAAGGGTGAATTTGCAGGTCATGACGCCGTGCCGTACTCAAGAGTTTCATTAAAGTAAAAGCGTATAACCTGAAGGCGAAAAAGATTAATCTTTCTGAATAAGTCAAATCTTTAGCTCTTGCTTCTGCGTTTTCAAGCGATTTATTGGGGTTTGTAAAATACAAAACGGGATCGCGTTACCGACCCCGTTTTGTATTTTAAATGTTGATGCGATGCTGACCTGGAATTGCCGGCCGCCATCTTTCCCTATTAATCCGGGATGTTATGGTGAATTGTAAATCTACCAGGCAAATATTGGAAAGCGCTCCATCATTTGATTCACCCTGTTACGGACATCATTGATTACCAATTCATTATCTGCATTTTGAAGTACTTCATCAATTAAATCGACGATTAATCCCATATGCTCTTCTTTTAGACCACGGGTGGTAATAGCCGGTGTTCCAACCCTTAATCCTGAGGTGAGAAATGGAGAGCGCGAATCAAATGGAACCATGTTTTTATTAATGGTAATATCGGCAAGAACAAGCGCATTCTCGGCTTTTTTTCCGGTAAGATCAGGAAATTTGGTCCGCAAATCGATAAGCATTGAATGGTTGTCAGTACCTCCTGAAATGACTTTGTATCCTTTTTCAATAAACGCTTTAGCCATTACCCTTGCATTTTTCTGAACAAGTGTTTGGTATTCTTTGTATTCAGGTGCAAGAGCTTCCCCAAAAGAAACTGCTTTGGCTGCAATGACATGCTCAAGTGGCCCACCCTGTATTCCAGGGAAAATTGCTGAATCGAGTAACGACGACATCATCTTTAACTCCCCTTTTTTGGTGGTAAGTCCCCAGGGATTTTGGAAGTCTTTACCTAGCATGATAATTCCTCCGCGTGGCCCCCGCAATGTTTTATGAGTGGTTGAGGTGACGATATGTGCAAATTGAAGCGGGTTATCGAGCAGTCCGGCAGCAATTAAACCTGCAGGGTGAGCCATATCAACCATGAAAATGGCTCCAATTTTATCGGCCAGTTTTCGCATCCGCTGATAATCCCACTCGCGCGAATAAGCCGAAGCTCCGGCAATTATCAGCTTGGGAAGTTCTTTTAATGCGGTCTCTTCCATCATGTCGTAATCGACAAGTCCTGTGTCTTCTCTTACAGAATAGGCTACCGGACGGTAAAGTAATCCTGACGAGTTGACCGGCGAACCATGTGAAAGGTGACCTCCATGAGATAAATCGAGTCCCATAAAAGTATCACCGGGTTTCAATACGGTCATTAAAACTGCCATATTTGCCTGTGCTCCTGAATGGGGCTGAACATTCGCATATTCGGCGCCAAAAAGTGTTTTCAACCTGTCGATTGCCAGCTGCTCCGCTTCGTCGATGTGCTGACAGCCTCCGTAATATCTGTGGCCCGGATAACCTTCGGCATATTTGTTGGTCAGGCACGATCCCATCGCTTCCATTACCTGATCAGAAACAAAGTTTTCGGATGCAATCAGTTCAATACCGTGCATTTGTCTTTGTTTTTCTTTTTCGATAATCTCAAAAATCTGTGTATCCCTTTTCATTCTTTAACCTTTTGGATAAATAATCAGCTGCAAATTTACTGTTTCTGATCTAAACACTCGTCGTTATTGATTTTTCTTTATTAACGAAGATTTCAACGATTGTTAATTATTCTTCCGAAAATCTAACCAATTCTGCCCGATAGGCATTAAAAATTGTTGATTTGGAAATAAAACCAATATACTTCCGGTTACTGACGACCGGCAGATTCCATACCCCGCTATCCGTAAATTTTTTCATTACATTTTCCATTTTTTCATCGGGTGAAATAATGGCAGGAGGCATGGTCATCAAATCTTTAACAAGGGTTTGATTATAACGGTCCTTGTCAAACATAAACTCGCGGATATCATCGAGAAGCACCACCCCATAGAAATTTTCTTCAAGGTCGATGACAGGGAAAATATTTCTTTTCGATCTTGATATTATTCGTACCAACTCACCGAGGGTGTCATTTATGTCGACTGTTAAAAGATCCTTTTCAATGACATTTTTTAATTTTAACAGGGTTAGAACTGCCTTGTCTTTATTATGAGTGATGAGTTCTCCGCTGCGTGCCAGCCGCATATGATAAAGTGAATGTGGCTGAAACGGAGTTATGGTGAGATAGGCTGTTGCCGCAGTGATCATCAAAGGGATAAGCAAACCAAAACCTCCGGTGATCTCTGCAATAAGAAAAATCGCTGTCATTGGTGAATGCATCACGGCGGCCATCATTCCGGCCATACCGGCAAGGGCAAAATTCCGGGATGGCACCATATTCCCGCTTAAATTAAGTGCCGATGATACAAAAAATCCGGCCATTCCACCCAGAAACAGGGATGGTGCAAAAATGCCACCGCTGCCTCCGGCTCCTGTCGTTGTAGCTGTAGCAACAATTTTCACCAGCATAATCAGCAGGATCATCCCGGTCAGGATAAACATATCGTCTTTTAATCCTACAAAAAGAGAGTTATTAAGAATGCTGGAGCCTGAATCTGTAAGTATTTGATCTATGCTAAAATAGCCTTCCCCCCAAAGTGAAGGGAATAAGAATATGAAAATTCCCAGCATCGTTCCGCCGATAAGCACCTTTAAATAAGGATTACGGATTTTTTGAAACCGCCCTTCAACGAAAAGGTTACCCTTCGTAAAGAGAATGGCAAAAAGTCCGCAAAATATTCCTAATACGATATACCACGGAATATTGGAAACATTGAATGCTTTATCTATCTGAAAATCAAAGTGATGAGCACTTCCCATCAGGAAATAGGCTAATGAGGCTGATGTCGAAGCTGATATTAACAAGGGGAGGAGCGAGGCCATTGACATATCCAGCATCAATACCTCAATGGCAAATAAGATTCCAGCCAGCGGTGCCTTGAAAATTCCTGCAATCGCACCAGCTGCTCCGCATCCAATTAAAACAGTCATGGTATGATAACTGAGGTTAAACCGCCTTGCAATGTTTGACCCAATTGATGAACCAGTCAAAACTACCGGCGCTTCTGCTCCCACCGATCCGCCAAATCCAATAGTGATAGTACTCGAAATGATGGAAGTGAACATGTTATGAGCACGCATCACCCCTTTTTTATTGGCAATTGATTCAAGTACTTTGGTTACACCATGACCGATTTCATCTTTTACAAACCACTTTACAAACAGCACAGTGATCAGTATTCCAATGCCGGGATAAGCCAAATACTGATAGCTTTCCGAGTAGGATGTGAAGTTTTGAGTCAGTAATTTTCCAAGATTATAAATTAGATTTTTCAGGATAATAGCTGCAAATCCGCTTAGCAGTCCAACGACGAAGCTTAAAATAAGCAACATCTCGCGCTCATTGAGGTGTTTCAAACGCCAGGACCTAACATATTCTGCAAAATCGGCTAATTTTCTCATTGTACAAAATTAGCTTTAATTCATGGTCTTTCCATAAATGATCAAATTTCCGAAGGTTTAAACTTATCCTGATCTGGATTTTTTATGTACAGGCATTTGTAGTTTGACTAAATATAAACTATTGAATATTAGATGTATAAACAGATTTAAATTCTTCGTTAAATTGCAAAATCTGATAAATAGTTGCCGGAAAAGTTGTTTGTTTAGATAGTTAACAGCCTGCTTCTTAATTGTCTAATTTAATAATTATACCATGAAATCCTATTTTAAACGAAAAGCGGGGACTTTGCTATTTGAATTTGTCGTTGATTATCTTGCGTAAGATCCCTTTAGTCGAAGTGAGAGTTTGCTGCGGATTGGCGCTTTTTTGGATATTCGTGGTAACAATTCTAAAATGCTGGAAACTACGCGCAGAAAGATTAATGGCGGGGAAGGAAGAAAAAATCATTCAGGGAAAGAGCACCTGATAAGACCTGCCTTCGCTTTATTACGATACAACCCGGTATAAGGATTGTTTTTGGTCTTAAAATCGAGGCACAAACGGTAATATTTTTCTGCCTCGGTTTTAAGAGCATTTTTTTCCATCATCAGACCAGCTTGAACCAGTGCTTTTTGAGCCATGTAGTCATCTGAGATTTTTCCGATAGCTGCTGCCATCAAATAGGCAGATTCGGCTTCTTTGATATGATTTTTCAATCGATTACATTCTCCTGTCAAATAATAATAATGAACCCTGACAGACTCAGCGAGCGAGTTTATACCAGTTACTTTCTTCAGTTCATCCTCCGCTCTTGCGAAATATCCTCCCCTGACCAAAAAATCAGCTTTCATCAGTAAGATGTTTGGCTGTTCTGTTTTTTGTGCCTCAAAGGCTGCTTCAATATCCCTGTTATGCAACTCCCTTCCTTTTACCTTTACCTGTTCCATATAATTCTGATATTCAATATGTTTTCTTGAAATATAATAATAACAAGCTAATTCATAAAGGGTTGCTTTTAAATAATCAGTTCCGGGGGGCGCTGCTAAATAGTTCAGAAACGGAATATATGCATCATCGTCAAGCCGCATCATTTTTGCCTTTCCTGTAAGGTAATGGAGCGGAGGGAAAGACAGCTCCAATTTTTCAGGAACAATACCGGACAGGAGCTGCAAAGCGGTCTCTGCATCATTGGCTTCAAGGCAAATGGTGGCGGCCATATAATTAAGCAAAGCCATTTCCTTAAAGTGCTCCTGATTTTGATGAATCAACTTCATAACTTCTTCGTCCTGATTCATCAGTTTACAGGCTGCTATTGTAAACAGAAATGCCTCTTCTTCATATCCCGGTTTGCCTTTTGCAAATTTTGTAAAATCGGAGAGCTTCTTCAAACCTCCCTGCGGATCACTTTTAATCCCCAATAACTTAATCCCCCACTGTAATATGCCAGGCATAAATGCAACTCCTATTTGTACCATTCCCTGAATTTTGCAGTCTGGTTCAAAAAGGGGATATTTTTCTTCGTTTTTTTCCAAAAGACGATAACCTTTCAGACATTCAATCAATCCGGATAATTTACTGTCGTATTTGACACGCATCAGTCCAGTGAAAACTTTGGCCTCTCCGAGCAACATTCTGTATTCCGCAGCATTATCAGGCAGTTTTTCCAGCTTGTCGACATATCCACGCAGCAATGGATACTTTTTTTGATATTCTTCTTCAGAATTTGAAATGGTTAAGCCAATGATTTCACGATACAAACGGTAGAAGGTCACATAACCGTTGCCGGGATTTTTAATTTCTTCGGCATCAAGCAATTTTTCACATGAAACAGTTCGGAAAGCAAATAAATACTGGTGCGCTATTGTAATATTAAGATTCCGGTCATATGCTGAATTATTCAATCCTGCTGCGTTCAGGTGAAGTAACAATAGAAAAAGCGGAATAAAATGAGAGATTTTCATGTCTTTTTCTGTTCTATTATACGTTATGATTTGAAGACACAGAAATACAATTATCACAAAATCTTGGATACGGCATATAAAGTTACCGATTTTCGCGGAAAACTTTAATACAATCAACCGATAATGTCCAGCGATATTTGGAATAAATTAAATCCCGTTGTTCAGACAATTCAATTAATCATTAAATTTGCTTCAACCGAATTAAATAAATATTCGCTAATTTATTATTTTATGAAAAAACTGTTAATTGTTTTTTTCCTGGGAATGGCGCTATCAATCAATGCGCAGACCAAATCGGTAAAGAATTCCCCTGCTTTGACGGAGGGTACGCCTGCAAGCGTTGGAATTTCAGCTGAGCGATTGGCACGCATTGAAACGATGTGCGCCAAGGCAGTCGCCGACAACGAGGTACCCGGAATTGTTGCCCTTGTGGCACGCCAGGGGAAAATTGTCTTTTACAAAGCATATGGAAAGGCTGACAATCAAAGCAGCCGGAATTTAAAACGGGATGATATATTCCGGATTGCCTCTCAGAGTAAAGCGATTACCGCCAC
>CAYHDA010000076.1:0-4836 GCA_964355145.1 uncultured Mariniphaga sp. | reverse complement strand
ACACTGTGGGAAGAGGGAAAATTTAAACTCGATGACCCGATTTCGAAATACATTCCAGAATTTAAAAATCCTAAAGTGCTCAAAAATTTTCAGTACAGTGACACCACGTTCACCGGCACCCCGGCTTCTGGTGAGATCACTATCCGGCAGCTGTTGACCCACACTTCCGGCATTGGTTATGGCGTTATCGACGCGGACGAAAGGATGAAAATGATCTATCACAAAGCGGGAGTTACTGACGCTTTTTGTGCTGAAAATATTACGATTGCCGAGAGTGTTAAAAAGCTGGCTAAGTTGCCTTTGCATCACAATCCCGGAGAGAAATTCACCTATAGCGAAGGGCTCGATGTATTAGGTTATCTGATCGAAATAGTTTCGGGGATGCCCTTTGATCAGTACCTGAGAAAACATCTCTTCGATCCCCTTGGTATGAACGACACCTGGTTTTACCTGCCGGCTGAAAAGGCCGATCGGTTGGTTTCGGTACAGCAGAAGAATGAAAAAGGGGAGTGGACCCGGTACCCTGCCACATTCTACGATCCCGATTACCCGATTAAAGGGGCAAAAACTTTCTTTTCAGGAGGTGCCGGATTATCCAGTACCGCTAAAGATTACGCCACATTCCTTCAAATGTACCTTAACGGGGGAGAACTGAATGGTGTCAGGATTCTGAGCCGCACTACTGTCGCCACCATTCTGAGCAACCAGACCGGAAATATCTGGGGCGGACCTGAAAAATTCTTCGGATTGGCTTTTTCTGTGATGACACAAAAAGGAGAAGAACTTGGAGGGTTGGGCAGTGCCGGAACTTTCGAATGGGGTGGCTATTTTAATACCTCGTATTTTGCCGATCCTAAAGAGAAAATCATAGGTATTCTGTTGAAACAGACCCAGGGGCCGACCAACGACAATACCGGATGGAAATTCCGTCAGCTAATCGGTCAGGCATTAGATGATTGAATATCAATTATGTAAAGTTCTGGCTGCTGATAGTCGCACGAGGAATTCCGGGTCCCGTGATTTCAAATCCCGGTATATGTAACTTACAGAACAACTCGTAAAATCACGGGTTCCGCGATTTGCATTCGCGGTAATTATTTCTCACAAATTAAATCATTAATAATTATGAAAAACAACACATTGATAACGACCAGTACCACTCTTGAAGGGTATAAGATTGTAAAACAATTAGGTCTGGTGCGTGGAATTACAGTTCGTTCACGCAGCATACTGGGGAATATAGCAGGTGGATTTATGACTATTTTTGGAGGTAAAAGCACTATTTACACCGAATTATGCGAAAATGCCCGCGAAGAAGCTTTACAACTGATGATTCAGCATGCCGACGAATTAGGCGCCAATGCCATTATCAGTATGCGCTACGATGCCAACGATGTAATGAACGGCCTCACCGAAGTACTCGCTTATGGCACCGCTGTTGTTGTAGTTGAAAAAATAGGGTGAGATTCTGTTTGTTGACTGCAGAAACCAAAGTTTCACATATTTGTGCAGAATAGCCTTGTTTATTTGCGAAAGCTGTGGGTTTTCATGTGATCTGTAAAAAGTCATTGTTTTATAATATTTAAAATGATATCATTGTGATATCATTTTAATATCATAAATCATGGAAAAGGAAATTAGATTGGCGAACAACGGATTCTTACATTTATTAATCGCGTTGGTGTTATTATTTGCCCCGTTGGGGTTGATTTTTACTCGTGAAGGTTGGAGTATACCGGTATTTATTTTTACTGCTTTAGTTGGAATATTCTGGCTTACCGGCTTATTTATCATACAGCCAAACCAAACAAGTGTGCTGGTATTTTTTGGAAAATATCAGGGTACAGTTAAGACGAACGGTTTTTTCTGGCTTAATCCGTTTTATTCGAAAAAGAAAGTCTCGTTACGTGTCCGCAACCTTGAATCGGATGTGATAAAGGTAAACGACCAGCAGGGGAATCCAATTCTGATCAGCGCTATAGTGGTGTGGAAGGTTGTTGATACCTACAAAGCTGTTTTTGACATCGAAGCACTCGAAGAGGTTGATCCCAAAACGGGAATGAAAAAAACCAAATCGGAGGAGTCGTACCAGAAATTCATCAAGATTCAGACTGAATCGGCATTGCGAAAAATTGCTCATACTTACCCTTACGACAATATTGAACAGGATAAGGAAGGGGCTGAAATTATCTGTCTGCGCTCAGGGATCGATGAAATAAACCGTTCCCTTGCATCTGAAATCGGTGAGCGGCTTTTGCTGGTTGGAATAGAAGTAATTGAGGCGCGTATATCGAATCTCTCATATGCTCCGGAAATTGCCGGCGCTATGCTGCGTCGTCAGCAGGCGACTGCGATCGTGGCAGCACGTCAGAAAATCGTTGAAGGAGCGGTGGGAATGGTTAAATTAGCGCTTGATGAGCTGAAAGACCAGCATATTATCGAACTTGACGATGAGAAAAAAGCGTCTATGGTGAGCAACTTACTGGTCGTTCTTTGCGCCGACGAGTCAGCCCGGCCTGTGATTAACGCAGGTTCCTTATATTAATTGACGGAATGACAACGAAAAAAACATTTGTGCTGCGAATCAGTCCGGAGGTGTTTGATGCCCTTGAACGCTGGGCCGCGGATGAATTTCGCAGCATGAATGGACAGATCGAATATATTTTAACTCAAGGGTTGAAAAAAGCACGAAGGCTTCCGGTTAAAAAGAGAAATCCGGAAAATATTAAGGCTGTTGAGAATTGATATCTAATTGTTTAGATTTTTTATGCCACGAATTTGATATTAATTTTACTTTAAATTTTATTTAAAGTAATCCCTCTTATTTTTCAAGGCGAATTTATTTATCTATTTTTACTGCGTTTTAGAAGTTTAGAAAGTGTTATAGTCTTGAATAATAATATCATAGCAATGTTAAAAAGTATTTTTCAGATCGAACGTGCAAAGTATTCTCCCAAGATGCCCAAAGCATTGGCAGGTATAGTAAAACTTGTTGAAGGCGAAAAAACAGATTCTGTCGCTGATCAGAAGGAGATTAAGGAACTTTTCCCTGGCACTTACGGTATGCCGATCATCAAATTTGAAGAAGGTGTCGCAGGTCTTGAATCTCTGGAGGTTAATGTTGGCGTTATTTTATCGGGCGGACAGGCACCTGGCGGACACAATGTGATCGCCGGATTATTTGATGGTTTGAAAAAGCTGAATCCCTCCAATAAATTATATGGGTTCCTTGGCGGCCCAATCGGTCTGGTTGATCATAAATACCTTGAACTGACTGCTGAAATAATTGATGAATACCGCAATACCGGAGGTTTCGATATTATTGGATCGGGACGAACTAAATTAGAGGATGCTGCCCAGTTTGACAAAGGGGTTAAAATATGTAAACAGCTGGGAATAAAGGCTGTAGTTATTATTGGAGGAGACGATTCCAACACAAATGCATGCGTATTAGCTGAATATTATCTTCAGAAAAATACAGGAATTCAGGTGATTGGTTGTCCTAAAACAATTGATGGTGACTTGAAAAATGAGATGATTGAAGCCTCTTTTGGTTTCGATACCGCTTGTAAGGTTTATTCCGAGCTGATTGGAAATATCATGCGTGATGCCAATTCAGCCAAAAAATACTGGCATTTTATAAAACTAATGGGACGTTCTGCTTCTCATATCGGTTTGGAATGTGCTCTTCAGTCAAGACCTAATGTTTGTATTATTTCGGAAGAAGTAGCAGCAAAAGAACAAACGCTGGAACAGATTGTCAATGAAATTACTGATATCGTTACCCGGCGTGCCAAAAATGATGAAACATTTGGTGTGGCCTTGATTCCGGAGGGTCTTGTGGAATTTATCCCTGAGATGAAAGTATTGATTTCAGAGTTAAATGACTTGCTTGCCGAAGGACATGACACTGCTGAAGCATTTCAGGCATTGCCAACCAATACCGAGAAACGCGATTTTGTTATTGATAATCTAAGTTATGAATCCTCGAAAGTTTATGCTTCACTTCCCACCCGTATCGCTCGTCAGCTCACTCTTGATCGTGATCCTCACGGAAATGTTCAGGTTTCGCGTATCGAAACCGAGCGCCTCCTGATCGAGATGGTTGAGAAACGCCTGGCTGAAATGGTAAGAAGCGGAATAAAAGTTAAATTTTCTGCGCAAAGCCACTTTTTTGGTTACGAAGGCCGGTGTGCGGCACCATCCAATTTTGATTCTGACTATTGCTACACATTGGGTTATGTTGCTTCTTTGTTAATCGGAAACGGCAAAACTGGCTATATGGCATCTGTCAGGAATACTACAGCCCCCGCGGCAGAGTGGATCCCTGGAGGAGTTCCAATTACGATGATGATGAATATGGAACGTCGTCATGGCGAAATGAAACCGGTTATCCAGAAAGCGCTGGTTCATCTCGATGGGGCGCCGTTTAAAGCTTTTGAGCAAAAACGTGACGAGTGGGCAATTAAAACTTCATTTGTCTATCCTGGTCCGATTCAATACTGGGGACCAGTTTCCGTATGCGATGCACCAACCAAAACATTGCAACTGGAAAAAGGCGTGTAATTCGGCAATGCGATAATTTGAGAATTCGGCAATTAAAATGTGCTGATGAGATAATAGGCTTTAGACTATTTGGCTTTTAGGCTAATAGTCTAAAGCCTATTTGAAATAAGGTTGAATTTCCCCTTGAAAAAAAGGAGAGCCAGGGGAGATTTTGCTTCAGTTCCGCGCCGCAAACAGAGAACGGCTCCGCACCTTCAACCTGTCAACCTATCAACCCATCAACCTGTCAACCTATCAACCTATCAACCTATCAACCCATCAACTTCTCAT
>CAYHDA010000075.1:1979-16071 GCA_964355145.1 uncultured Mariniphaga sp. | reverse complement strand
ACTCACCTTCTTGAGGTATTGTTGTGGGAATACCCACGTGGTTGAATTTTCTCATAATTAATAGTAGTTTGAATAAATATTAAATCAACTAATTCTGTTTAAGCATATCGGTAAAAATCACATTAGGGTTGGTAAAACGCAAACCCGCACCATCGTGATAGGTTGCGTATTCCGTAATGATCACCCCATTGTCACCAGCCAGAATGAAATGAGGAGATTCAGCCTTTTTCAATGACAATACCTCGTCAATATTTTGATTGTCAAAACAAAGTGATGTAATAAAATCCTTTTGACTTGCCGGTAAAACCGGTGGATTTGCGGTTGGTTCACCAATTCCAAAGTTAAAACAGGAGCCATTATTAACCTTCCATGACTCGAATTTGGCCGGGAATTTAGTTGCCAGATGGAGATGCTCAGGGATCATCTGATTAGGCAGAAGGTAAATTTCATGACCAAAATAACCATGGACGGAGTCGTTGACCCAAAAAATGCCTGCCATTCCTACGTTTTCGAAATCGCCAAGATTAAAATCGGTCATCCAGATTCCGGCCTTTAGCGTTGGACTAAATGGGACACCATAGTATTCAAGCATTTCGAGGTATGCTTTTTTTGCAATCTCAGGCTGGATCTTGCCATCCTTGTAGAAGTCGGCATTCGTGTACTTTTTCGTGAATGGTTTCATAGCTTTTTTTTGTTCTGTTTTTGGACCACATGCCGCAAGTAGACCTATTGCTGCAGCGACAAGAATTAATTTAAGTGAATTCATAATTTTAAAATATATTAGTTATTACATAATTCTGCAATGCCTTCAATCTCAAGCAACAGCTCCTCCCGGCAAATGTCTGCACAGATATAAATCTTTATTATATCCGGATAGTTGGCTTTCATCCAGGTGCGCACTTCCTCCATTTGCAATGGATTCTTAACATAAATGCGCAACATTTTATACACGCGTAAAGCGCCCTCAAACGGTAAATTTTCGGGTGAGATAAGATAGTCTATATTTTGCATTGTGATCTGTGTCTGCTCCATAATATCATCAGAAATCAGGCTCGTCTCTCCCCTGATGGCGGCAGTTCCGGAGATGTAAATTACCTGTCTGTCAGGATATCCCACAATACGTGCACGTTCAAATTTGGGAGTAGTCCGCTGTTTGAAGCAAGGATCTACAGCTCCAATCAGAACTCCTTGCGAATATTTATGAGCAGCAATCTGCAATGGATTATCCAATGCCTTATTAATCAATTCATTGCCCTTAATCGCGATTACCTCAACCATTACACCACCCGATTGCGTTCCAATACCCGTTGCTGCCGGATAACCCAGACTCCAATCGGCATTTGCATAAAACTGACTACGTGAATCATTAAACGCCTGATAATTTTGATGATCACGCTCTATCAAGGAGATATTTTCGATATAATTCCATTGCCGTACGATACTGTTTACCGGAAAATTTTCGCGGATAAGGAGCTCTTCAATCTGCGCGAATACCGCATTTGACTGTACAGAATGAGTCGCAGAAAGACTTGGGGGAAGAATTCCTCCGGAAATAAGTTCACGACAAATTCCGTTGTCAAGAACAATATAGTTGTCACCATAACTAATCACCGCATTTTCTTCACATCCGATACTGACAACTTCCGCATTCAGCATTCCTTTAAGGGGTTTCTGAGAAACGTAACTTATCACAGGCAGTTTTTCAGGAAAGTGTTCGTTAAGGCAGTTAGTTAAAGTCTGAAATTGACTAAGATACTCGTTGTTATTTTGAGCAGGGCCAAAAAAAACAATCTTAATCACATTACAATTATGGTCAATTTGCGAAAGCAGCGACTGACACATTTGATCGAATGGATTATCCTCAGTAGTATAAACAGTATAATTTTTCTGTAGCATTTTCTCCTTGTTATTCCTGAAATATTTTTATAATGAATTCACATATTCTACCAATTCTTCAACATCGCGATCAGAAATCTTCCCGGTGATTCCATGCTTAAAAACTGAAAAAACTTCTTTTAAAGTGGCAGCGCGCCCATCATAAAGATAAGGAGCAGTGCGCCATACCTCAATGAGTGTTGGGGTATCCCATCCGGCTTCAAATTCAATCTTTTCCCCAATGCGATGCATCTTCATATCGGTAAAATATATTCCGCTGTGACACTCATCACAACGCATTCTTTCAAAAACTTTACGTCCCTTAACCGCTTTCACAGAGAAGGCATCTTTCTCCAGATAAGGACTTGGCAAGGGTCTCAACGCCTTTAAATAGGTGTTCACATCTTCCAGAATATTGACTGGAATATTGCTGAATTGAATAAATTTAAAGCCGGCATGAACTGCCACTTCCGCGCTGGCACGTATGCCTGAAATCATGCTGGGAGGGGTAACATGAGCGTAGAGCAAACTTTTGCAATTTTTCGGATTACCAATACCATCATTCATTAAATCCCAGTTCATGGCATCTGTCCTGCCATCAATCGGATGGCATCCGTTGCAGGATTGCCAGTTTTGATAACACCAGGTGGCATCGTTGAAGGCTCTTTCCCCTCTAAATTCAGCACTTTCTGCACGTTTGGGATTGTAAGGGATACCAGCGACCACCTCTGTTGCAATATCTACAATATTCAATGTATCGGAAAAATAGGTTGGGATCAGGAGTTTTCCTTCTGAGATTGAAAGATTGCGGGGACCGTTACCCACCAGTGAAAGTCTCTTGCGAATATCATACATGAAGCGTAAATCATACGACAGATTTTTTTTATCGGGATACTTGTCGAGCCGTTCTCTCAAAATCTTTAGATCAATGATACTGAGATCATGAGTTCCGGAATGAGTCACAAAAAGCTGCGCATCGGTACACGCGATACCCCAGATGCCCGCTGCGCCCCGGTCGGGTTCATCCAACAGCATTGATCCCACGAAATTTTGGGTCTGAACGTCAATAATACTCACCGCATTAGTGTTCATCCATCCTTGATTCAACTGAGATGTCGGCACCTGAAATCTCCCAAGATTATGTGAAACAAATAGATATTGACCATCATTTGAAATGCAGATCCCCCGTAAAGCATTACTGCCATTTTCTAACTTTACATTTTTAACTACTTCAAAACCTGAGAGACCGATTACTGACACTTCTGCCGCAACATGCTCTACATCTGAACGTTGTGCCGGCAGAGAATTATTGACAAATAAATATTTACCATCTGGCGTCAACGCCCCTGCCACCGGCTCACGCAATACCTTCGTTTGGCGCAATACTTTACCGGATACCGCATCGACTTCACTTACTGTTGTTTTGTATTGATTAAAGACATAGATACGCGAACCCTCCTTATTTACAACGGGTGAACAGGCACCCATTCCAGTCTCGGTCTTAAATCCTCTCTTGCCACTGATTATGTCTATCGAAGTAAGCCATCCGTGTCCAAGCGAAAAAGTAACATAAAGCGTATTTTTACTTTTGCACATACCGGTTACCGGTTCTTCAAAGACCCATTCGGTAACCAGCTTACCGGATTTATCAATAACTGACACGGACTTTGTTCCCTTATTAGACAGAATATATCGTTCCCCGTCAATCGCCACTACATCAGTTGTGAACATAGGAACCTGTGCTGAAAGAATCAGCGAAAGTGATGTCAGGAAAAGTACAATCAGCCCTTTCATATTAACTTCAATATTATTAATTACTTTATAAATCCCATTTTCTCAGATATCTCATTGGCACAGGCAACAACCTCCCTGCTAAATTCTTCAAGCGAGTCATCCATCATTCGTTCAGCCGGCCCTGATATCCAGATTGAAGCAGCAATTTTACCTGCCAGATTAAAGACAGGCGCTCCAATACACCTGACACCTGAAAGTTCTTCACCTCGATCCAGCCCATAACCACATAACCTGACTTGATTCAACTCAACGAGAAAGTCAGGCACATTGGTAATTGTCTTGTCGGTAAATTTCGTCAGCTCAATTTTCGAAAGTATTTCGTCTCTTTCCAGGTCGCTGATGTTGGCCAAAAAGGCCTTTCCCGGAGCAGAAGCATGCAGGCAAACTCCCATACCCGGTTTAAGAATAAACGAAAAATGATGGGAACCGATAACCTGTTCCAAAATCACAATTTTCGTGCCCATCAGTGTCCCGAGAACAACCGTTTCGCGCAATTTATCGCGTAACCGGCGCATTGGCTCATAAGAATGCTCAATAATAGTGGTCATGCCCAAAGTTGACAGCCCGATTTTGAACATTTTGCGTGTGAGGCTAAAAGAGCCGGATTGCTGATCCTTTAGCACATAACCCATTTCTTCCAGCGAACAGATAATGCGGTATACCGATGTTTTGGAGTGACCCAACGTATTAACAATCTCCTGAATCGTTAATCCCTTTGAGCTTTGTGCAATAAGTTCAATAAGTTCCATTCCCTTAGCAAGGATGGGGATGTTGTATTTATTTTGATGTGAAGTTTCCATTTTTGTACTTTATCACAATATAACAGTGCTTACTGAGTAAGTTTGAGCTAATGATCCGGAATAAATCTGATACTTTGGTTTTTTTGAATTCTCAGTTTGTCATGAAAGTTCAAATATGAAACAATGTTTCATATTTGAACTTTCATGACAAACGTACATAATAGATTCCTTATTTCCAAATATATTTTTCTGTCTCAAAATTAAAAAAACGGCAGTTCAAAACCATGAAAATTTTGTTCAAAACGGACTTTAACTGAGCTTAAGAAATTTAGTAAAGAATAACTTCCGGAATTATTAATAATTCAACCAGTGACTTAAAATCAATATTTTTGTTTTTTAACGGTCATCTAAATTGAGTAGTTCAACCTTGCGAAAATCAATCGGATGGCTTTCTGACTGGAGAGAGACAGAGCCTTTATTCAGAAGTTTATTTCCGTCGGGCGGAAGCAATTTCGCATAATACGGCTCACTTTCATCCAATTGGGGTTTTGAATATTTCATAACTGTTTCCCCGCCGATGGTATGACGAATCAGTGAGTCACCCTGGACTTCCACTTCTGCAGTCACCCATTGATCACCATGATATGTTTTTGAAATTGAATTGGTGCAGTGGGTAGTCCAAAGAGAACCACTTAATACAATGTTGGTTCCAGGAGTACAAACATTCAACGTCGATCTTTCATCTTTCCCGTTTCCACCTAACAGTTGAACCTCGATCGAAACCGGAAAATCCTGGTTCAGTTCCATACTCTCTGCACTTTGCCCGTGAATCATTATTCCACTGTTTCGGTATGCCCAGCCAGGCCCCCCGGTGATCTGCTGACCCACAAAGCGGTATTCAATCCTGATTTTATAATGAGAATAAGGAGTTTTGTAAAAAATATGACCAAAATGACCATCAAATTTTTCATACTGATCGTATCTCACTTTAAGCAAGCCATCCTCAACTCTGAAGGTATTCTTGTAATTTTCATTAAGCGGGAAGCCGGTAATCTTAATATTCCACTCGTTCAGATCTTTTCCATTGAACATTTGAATCCAGTTCTCGTGCTTCGGTTTTGCCCGGCCACAAGCTAGAAAAGTAAAAAACATCAGTACCATCAAGGTATTTCGTACGCAGAGATTCTTCATAATTTGGTTTAGAATTTATTTTTTCAGATCAATTTATTTCTTCTGATTTGATCGCTAAATTAACAGTAAATTAGTCATTACAAACATCAGTCAGTACCATCTTAAATTCACTGTAAATGGATCCGGCAAACACGGAAAAAATCAACCTGAGAATAGATTTCCGGGAACAGCGAAGTGGCATTATCGAGGAAATCAAAAAGCTTACGGGGCAAATATCGTTTGAAATAAACGCTTTACCAACAGGGGATTATTGGATAGGAGACAGCATTATTGTTGAGAGGAAAACCATCAGCGACTTCCTCAACTCCATAAAAACAGGAAGAATTTTTCAACAGGCATACCGTATGGCTCAAACGGGAAAAAATGGCCTTATAATACTTGAAGGCGATCAGTTAAAGATTGAATCCGGTGCATTATCGAGAGAAGCTGTTCAGGGAGCAATCCTTCACATCACCGTTTTTTTAGGTATTCCGGTTATACGTTCAAAACATATAAATGAAACGGCAAGTCTTTTGATTGGACTGATTAACCAATCCGAACAAATGCCATTACCTCGCCAAAAAAAAATTATCCCAATAAATTCAGGGGTGAGAATTCACAAAAGACAACGGGAAAAATTATTTCTTCTGCAAAATTTACCGGGTGTCGGCACAAAAAAAGGAATGATACTCCTAAAATCTATTGGAACCATTGAAAATATAGTGAATACCTCACAAGCAGATTTAATGAAAATAAAGGGGATAGGGAAAAAACTCGCGCACACTATTTTCACCATTTTTCATGAACCTTTCTGAAAAATATTGAAAACAATGGAAAAGCCGATTTGGATTCATGGAATGACATGAAGAAGTTTTACAACAAGTCATTAGGCAAACAATGATAATCGTAATGGACATAAATAATCAGACTAACATTGAACACTATTAATTGACAATGACTTAGATAAATCCCGGCAACCTCCAACAATTTATTTTTGCTTTTCTTTTGAAATAAAAGACTTTATGGGCAGACACTGATTAGTCTTTGATTTTTATCCTACTTTTGCAGTTCAAAATTTGATGATGAGGCAAAAAAGAGGGATCGTCTATCTTGCAGTTGTTTTTGCAATGGTTTTCTGGTCATTTTCATTCGTTTGGGTAAAAGAGGCTTACGTTGCCTATGGTCCGCTGACAACTGTTTTTTTTCGGCTCATCATTGCTACACTGCTAATGTTGCTTTACGGCTGGTTTAGCAAGAAACTATTGAAAATTGAAAAGAAGGATTACAGCACCTTTCTATTGCTGGCATTTTTCGAACCTTTTCTCTACTTTATGGGCGAAAGTTTTGGATTAAAATATGTTTCCAGCACAATGGGCGCTATAATCATTTCAACAATACCATTATTCTCGCCACTGGCAGCTTCACGTTTTCATGGAGAAAAACTCTCGCTTCGAAATCTTGCCGGGATTTTACTTTCATTTGTCGGAGTTGGAATTGTTGTCTTCGACGATTCAGTTAATTTTGTCGCTTCACCAATTGGTATCGGTCTTCTGTTTCTGGCAGTTTTCTCCGCTATCGGATATACTGTTATCCTTAAAGATCTGGCGCATAAATATAATGCCACCACAATTATCACCTACCAGAATTTCATAGGAATATTCTTATTCCTGCCGCTATGGATTATTTTTGAAAGTGAAACTTTATTTATTACCCCATTGAATATTTCCGCGCTGATTGCCATTGCCAAACTTGCATTGTTTGCATCCTGTCTTGCATTCATTCTTTATACCTACAGCGTTAAAAATCTGGGGATAAATGGCGCCAATATATTCATTAATATCATTCCTGTTCTGACTGCAGTTTTTGCATGGTATATCCTTGATGAGCCGCTTACTTTCAGAAAAACAGCGGGTATTGTGGTTGTGATCGCAGGACTTTTTATTGCACAAATTAAAATGAAAAAATTCATTGCAAGATTAGTTTCAATTCAACAAGATGGAGGCAGATAAAAATAACGTTAAAGCGCTCGCCAGGGAGAACCAGGAAGAGACCGCTGCTTTTTTCTCAAAATTGAAAAGGAAAAAGCCCAAACAGCTTGATGACATTACGCATCGGCTGCATGATAAGGTGTCGGATCAATTCGACTGTCTGTCGTGTGCAAATTGCTGTAAAACAATTAGTCCAAGAATTACCGACAAAGATATCGAAAGAATTGCCCATAAGTTAAGAATGAAAGAGGTCGACTTTATAGCCAGGTATCTTCATATCGACAGCGACCAGTGGTTCGTCTTCAATGATACTCCTTGTCCTTTTCTAATGCCCGACAACTACTGTATGATCTACGAATACAGACCAAAAGCGTGCCGCGAATATCCCCATACCGACCGGCGCAGGTTCTACCAGCTGCTCGACCTTACCATGCAGAACCGCGAGCTTTGCCCAATTGTTTACGAAGTCGTTGAGCGGCTGAAGAAAGAAGATATTGGTGGATTGGGAAAATAATTTTTGATTGAATTTTAACGGGGCAACAATGAAAATCATACTCCTGTCTATTCTGTTTCTCGGTTATCCCTTTGGTATATTATTCAGCCAGATTGGAGGAGACGGAATTTACAGGTTTCTTGACCTTACCAATTCCGCAAAAGTGGCAGCCTTGGGCGGAACCCAGATTGCCTTCACCGACAATGACCTGGATCTTGCATTTTATAACCCTTCGCTGTTGTCGGATTCTATGAGAAACCAGCTGTCTGTTAATTATGCAAGCTACATTGCGGGGATAGGTGTAGGATACGCTGCATTTGCCCCAAACATTCAGGGCCGCAACGCTTTTGCAGCTGGAATTCACTATGTTAATTACGGAACTTTCGAAGGAGCATCAGAAACAGGACAGTTGACCGGCACTTTTCAGGCAGCAGAATATTCCCTCAATTTATACTATTCCAGAACGATAACCTCACAACTAAGAGCAGGTATCAACCTAAAACCTGTTTTTTCTTCTTTCGAAACCTATCATTCCGCCGGCTTAGCTGCTGATCTGGGCATCACCTTTCTGACAAAAGATAAACTTTCTGCTATCTCGGTTGTGATCAGAAATATAGGCAGTCAGATAACAACCTACACTGAAAACGGGATTCATGAAAATCTTCCATGGGATCTTCAGCTTGGATTTTCCAAACGGTTTGCCCATGCACCCATTCGGTTTTTGGCAACTGCCAATAACCTGAATTTATGGAAATTAAATTATATCGAGCGCTCAAATGATCAGCTTCTGCCTTCAACGGAATCCGAAAATTTCACCTCATTGCTGATGCGTCATTTTATTCTTGGAGCAGAAATTACCCCGGAGCAGCATGTGACGCTCCGCGTTGGTTATAACTATCAGCGTCAAAAAGAACTTGCCATCAGTGATCATCCTGGACTAGTCGGATTTTCAGCAGGTATAGGAATTAAAATTGCCAGATTTAGTATTAATTACGGAATAGCCAGCTTTCATCTTGCTTCAACAGCCCACTATTTCACACTTGCAACCAACCTCTCACAATTTATCCATTAAACGTTATCTTTGTTGCAATAATTGAACATTGAACATTGATAATTACACCCAGGTGACAACCCAAAACAGCCCAAAAATAATCATTGCCATTGATGGACACTCATCTTGCGGAAAGAGTACCGTAGCTAAGGAGATCGCACAAAAGCTGAATTATATTTTTATTGATTCCGGGGCGATGTACCGGGCTGTGACGCTATACTGCCTTCGTAATGACCTGATAAATAAAGGCATAGTAAATACAATGGAATTAAATGCTAATCTTGATAAGATCAAAGTTGTCTTTAAATTCAATCCTGCGACACAACATAATGATGTCTTTTTAAACGGTGAAAATGTTGAGCAGGAGATTCGGTTGCTTGCCGTTTCTCAGAATGTAAGTCCTGTGGCAGCGGTTGCCGGGGTACGCCATTTATTGGTAGCGCTTCAGCAGGAAATGGGAAAATCGAAAGGTATTGTTATGGATGGACGGGATATTGGAACTGTTGTATTTCCTGATGCAGAGCTGAAGATATTTATGACCGCTCAACCTGATGTGAGGGCACAACGTCGGTTTGATGAGCTGACAGCCAAAGGCGAAACGGTGAGTTACGAAGAGATCAGAGCAAACATCATTGAGCGCGACCGATATGACGAAACGCGTGAAGAGAGCCCTTTGCGCAAGGCCGATGACGCCATAGTCCTGGATAACAGCTATATGTCACGGGGCGAGCAACTGGAATGGATCCTGATGCATGTTGCCAATTTAGAACACATAAAGGGATGATAGTAGAGATCGATAAGAATTCAGGATTGTGTTTTGGCGTTGTTGAAGCAATTCGAAAGGCAGAGGAAACACTTCAGCAACAGGATGCGCTTTTTTGTTTGGGTGATATTGTCCATAATGAAGCCGAGGTCAGCCGGCTCACGAGGGAGGGGTTGATTACAATCAGCCATGAGCAGTTTTTCACATTGAAAGATACGACCGTCTTATTGCGTGCACACGGTGAACCGCCTGCCACTTATGATTATGCCCGTCAAAATAATATCCGGCTCATTGATGCAACCTGCCCCGTTGTACTTAAATTGCAAAAGCGAATCCGTACTGGTCACGAATCGGATAAAAACACAGATAATCAAATTATTATATTCGGAAAAAAGGGACACGCCGAAGTGAACGGACTTGTTGGTCAGACTGGCGGTAAGGCAATCGTTTTGGAAAGTACTGACGAGATTGACAAGATCGATTTTACTCGTCCGGTGGAACTTTATTCGCAAACGACAAAAGATCTGGAAGGTTTTCATCTGCTGGCAAATGAATTGAAAAAGAGGGCAATCGTCGCTCCATTAAAGATACATGATACTGTGTGCAGACAGGTTTCCAACAGGATTCCTTTAATCAGACAATTTTCGGAAAGGTTCGAATTGATTATTTTCGTGAGTGGGACGAAGAGTTCGAACGGAAAGATGCTTTTCGATATTTGCCGATCTGTAAATCCAAATACCAAATTTATTTCTTCCATTGAAGAAATTGATAAACAATGGATTAAAAATATCAACTCTGTTGGGATTTGCGGTGCCACATCAACACCAAAAAATCTGCTCGAAATAACAGCCGATGCAGTTCGTAAGCTGAGTCTCTAAAAATTGAAGTAAATTTAACGGCAAATACTCATTCGGTAACTCTTTCCGGACTAAATTTGCAAGGTCAAAAACAATATATTATGGGTAAGGAAAACAGAATTGCGATGCCGGATGATTATGGTGATAATCCGATCAAAAAGATTGGTGTCTTGACTTCCGGAGGTGATGCCCCCGGCATGAATGCTGCTGTGCGGGCGGTAGTTCGCACGTCCATATTTTACGGACGCGAAGTTGTAGGTATTCTGCATGGTTACAAAGGATTAATAGAGAATATTTTCAAGCCAATGGTTTCCGGTGATGTCAGCAATATTATTCAGCTTGGCGGAACAATCCTTAAAACAGCACGCAGTGTGGAATTTCATTCCAAAGAGGGTCGTGAAAAAGCATATAAAAATCTGAAAGAGGCTGGAATTGATGCCTTGGTTGTGATAGGCGGCGATGGTACTTTTACGGGTGCCCGGATCTTTGCCCAGGAATTTGGTATTCCAATCGTTGGTATTCCGGGAACGATTGACAATGATCTGTTTGGAACCGATTTTACGATCGGATACGATACGGCACTCAATACTATTATTGAAGCCGTTGATAAAATCCGTGATACTGCCACAGCACACGAACGTCTCTTCTTTATTGAAGTAATGGGGCGCGATGCAGGATTTCTTGCCCTCAATGGCGGTATTGCTTCAGGTGCCGAGGCCGTTCTTATTCCCGAGACAGACACAGATCTGACAACCCTCGAGAATTTCATTAAATCGGGTTACCGGAAAAGCAAAAATTCATCTATTGTGCTTGTTGCCGAAGGTGAAAAAGCGGGCGGAGCCTTCCATATTGCCAAGCAGGTTGAGAAAGATTATCCTGAATATGATGTCAGAGTTACTGTACTTGGACATATTCAACGAGGTGGTTCACCAACTGCGTCAGACCGTATTTTGGCCAGTAGGCTCGGTGTTGCAGCTGTTGAAACTTTGCTCGACGATCAGCAAAGCGTGATGGTGGGAATCGAAAATGATGAAATTTCTCTCGTCCCTTTCAATAAGGCAATAAAATATGATAAAGAGATGAATCCAAAGCTGCTTGATTCAATCAGAATTTTATCATCTTAATGATCTGATTGTATATTCGCTATCTTTACGAATAAACAATTTTTCAATATAAATATCACCAGTAATTTTGCACTATATTGCTTAACAAATAGTTATCTGTAAATTTAATAAATACAAAAATGAAAAGAACAGGAATAATTGTACTGATTGTTATCGTTGGTTTACTTTTTTGGGGGGTTCAATGGGGAATCTCAACAGCCAACAAGATGGTGACTATGGATGAGGGAGTGGCTGCAGCCTGGTCACAGGTTGAAAATGTCTATCAACGTCGCTCCGACCTGATTCCCAATCTGGTTAGCACAGTAAAAGGTTATGCTGACTTTGAAAAATCTACTTTAACGGCTGTTATTGAGGCGCGCGCAAAAGCAACTCAGGTAACTGTAGATCCGACAAAACTTACTCCGGCTTCAATGCAGCAATTTCAGGAAGCCCAGGGTGGATTGTCATCTGCATTGGGACGTTTAATGGTTGTGGTTGAGAAATACCCCGAGTTGAAAGCAAATGAAGGATTTATGAATCTTCAGGCTCAGCTCGAAGGAACAGAAAACAGAATTACTGTTGAACGGCAAAAATTCAACGAGATAGCCAGAGGCTACAACACTTACATCCGGCAATTTCCACAAACGTTTATTGCGTCAATGCGTAATTTCGAGAAAAAAGCCTATTTCGAAGCCGAAAAAGGGGCTGACAAAGCTCCAAAAGTTCAATTTTAATTCATCCGGAATGAATCCAAAAGATTTCTTCGGAAAGGAGAATGAGCTGTTAATTCAGAAAGCAATTGAGGGAGCAGAAAATCAGACCAGTGGTGAGATTCGTGTTCATCTGGAAAGTGTCTGTAAAGCAGATGTGCTTGACAGAGCGGCTTGGCTTTTTAAAAAGCTGAAGATGAATATGACAAAAGAACGCAACGGAGTTCTGATTTATCTTTCGATTAACGATCATAAATTCGCAATCATTGGTGACTCCGGAATTAACAAAGTTGTTCCTGCTGGCTTCTGGGATGAAATTAAAGAACAGATGATTATTCATTTCGGCAAAGGAGAGTTTGCCGAAGGAGTAATCACAGGCATCGAAAAAACAGGAGAGAAATTGAAACAGTTTTTCCCCTGTCAATCCGACGATGTAAACGAACTTTCGGACGAAATTTCATACGGAAACTAATGAAGTACTTCAAGATGAAAATACTCTATGCGCTATTGCCAATCTTTACAGCGCTCCTAATCAGCATAAGCGCATTTGCACAGCCTGAATTTCCGGCTCGTCCTGAAACGCCACGTCTGGTAAATGACTTTGCCGGACTCCTGTCTTCAGAACAGCAAGCATCGCTGGAAAATAAGCTGGTAAGCTATAATCAGAAAACCTCAACGCAAATTACCATTGTGACTGTTAAAAGTTTATCTGGTTATGATAAAGCAGATTTTGCAGTTAAGCTTTCTGAACAATGGGGCATCGGTCAGAAAGGAAAAAATAACGGAATTTTGATTCTCGTGAAACCTAAGCTCGCGAATGAAAAAGGTGAAGTGTTCGTTGCAGTTGGTTATGGACTTGAGGCTGTCGTACCCGATGCCGTTGCGCGTCAGGCATTGGTAAGCGGAGAGTTGCTTCCGGCCTTTAAACAGAACGACTATTTCAAAGGCCTCGATCGGAGTACAGATGTTCTTATCGCACTGACAGCAGGCGAATTTACTGCAGATCAATATGTTAAATCCGTAAAAAAAAGAAGCAAAAACGGATCCGGTGGATTTATTGTCATGATGATTGTTCTGGCAATTATTTTCCTCTTTAAACGTGGAGGTAATGCGCATGGAATCAGCAGTGGCCAGGGATTTCTGGGCGGTCTGCTTCTTATGAATATGCTGGGTGGCGGTCGAAGCGGTGGCTCATGGAATGATTTCTCCGGTGGTGGCAGTTCAGGAGGAGACAGCTTTGGCGGTTTCGGAGGCGGAAGCTTCGGCGGAGGCGGCGCCGGCGGATCTTGGTAGATGTACAATATGCTAATGCGATAATGTGTAACAGCCTAAAAGCCTAACAGCCCAACAGCCCAACAGCCCAACAGCCTAACAGCCTAACAGCCTAACAGCCTAAAAGCCTAACAGCCTAACAGCCTAACAGCCTAATAGTCTTGCAACCAACATAAAAATGCCATCAAAAAGCTGAAATTCAGCTTTTTGATGGCATTTAAATTTAAATTTAAACGAGAGGATCAGGCAGGTTTTGCCACCATCTTCTCATAAGCT
>CAYHDA010000075.1:0-1879 GCA_964355145.1 uncultured Mariniphaga sp. | reverse complement strand
ATTTAAATTTAAACGAGAGGATCAGGCAGGTTTTGCCACCATCTTCTCATAAGCTGTTCTGATGCTAACAGTAATAAATCCCAGAACCATACCAATTCCGCAGTATACAAGAATGGTAGTGACCGATGAAGTCAGAGTCGCAGATGGATATATTTGTCCAAATGCGAAGATTAATGCTGACGACACAAATAAGGCCGGGACAAAATCGACCAAAGAATGTGCTCTTTCCATTGAACACATAGGAATAACCATTACTAAAACAGCAAGAGGTACAGCCCAGAATCCTGTAGAACCTAAAGCACCGGCAAGTTTAATGATTATAATGGCAGAAAGAACACCTAGCACATAACCAAAAAAAGTACGCAGACCACCTTTAACAGTGCCACCTGCCAAAAAATACATAGCCCATGCCTGGAAAGTAACCCAACCAAATCCTTTGTTGTCAGCGATTGGCATATAAGGGCTCAGCACCTGATCCAACACAATAAACGCGGCTGCCAGAATTGCAATATACACCGGAATAACGATAAATTTTTTGAAATCCATAAGGTTTGAAATTTTAGTAGTTAAAACTGAGAATTAATTTTAGATTGTGGACAAAAATAAGAAAATTAAGATTATTGTATTCTTTATTCAGAACACCCGTTTATTTTAACAGATTATCCCCCACCGTTGCTGAGATCAGATTGAGTAAAAACTGAACCGCTATCGGATCATAAGCTGGAAGTTCTGGTTTATTCCGGGGCGGCTTAATCAATTCATCAATCCGTCCTTCAGTAATAACCTGACTAAGATATAATTTTCCTTTACCGCTTTGTGGTATTATTTCAATCACGGGTGAGCGGGATAAATCATTACCAGTCGTTGCATATGCATTGATTTTCACATTCCTTCCTTCAAATCGCAAATCAAAATCCGGCACAACTTCACCCCCCCAGCCATTCCAGATTCTCATCAGATCGCCTCTTAATAAATAATTAAGCTCTTTGTACTGAGGCTTCAGAACAACACTGTTTTCGGCGGCTGACCCTTCAACAAAATTCATCCTAATACCGTAAGGGAAATTTATTTTCGATTGTTTACCAGGGTTCTGACCAGCCGAACGGACATCAATAAAGATCACCGACATTTCACGTTTTAGGGCGCGATTAATCAACTGCCTGATCTCCGGATCACCTGCAACAAAACGCGTCCATCCTTCTTTGCCGAAAAGGAGCACCTGACCCCACGAGATTGTGGGTGCCTTGATATCCCAGACCTTAAGAAACCGGTTGATATCGTCTTCCCATTCAGGCGTGTGAACGAGTATCTTGGACAGCCGGGCTGATTTTTTGGGCTGGATCACATTGATCAGGCATGAAGGGACCGGAAGGGCTACGCTTCCACCTTGATCCAAAACAGTTAGTTTAAATGAACCCTGTTGTTTAGGAACGGGGACCATCAGCGGTACAGCTGAATGTCCATCAGGAAGAAGCTCCAGATTAATGACAGTTCTCCAGACCTTTGTACTTGAACTATCCAATAGCACCAGTTCCTGACTCACTTTAAGCGTGTCGGAAGCGCTATTTTTGAAATCGACATTCATCCGCATAAGGCTTCCCGGCAAATAGTGGTGATAACTTTCACCAAAAGTGATCTCGTATTTTTTCCCTGGGGGACGAACCGAAGAAGCAGCACCCTGACTAATTTTTCCGAAACCCAATGTTAAAAAGATCAATAACAAGGCAACTTTCAAAGTAACATGACCGATCATACCGTGCAAATAGAAGTTTGGATCACCATAGGTAAATGAAACAAATTAGCATACCATCAGGAGCATATTCCGGACTACCGTCCAGGCCTTTCGGTTTTGTGAGCTGAAAGTGCGAGTAGTGTTGAA
>CAYHDA010000074.1:4794-16171 GCA_964355145.1 uncultured Mariniphaga sp. | reverse complement strand
GAAAAAGTCATAACAAATGATAGACCTAAAAGTGATAAAGAGGTTCTGATCATCGAAAATTTCACATTCGATTATTACACTCAGTCATCATTAAGCCAGCAAATTAACACGATAAATGAAAAGATAAGAAAGAAAGAAAAAATTGTGATTATTTGTACAAATACACCGTGTGAGATCCAGGAATACCTCGGGCTAAAGGCTAAGCTGAAAGCAGATGTGAAGGAAAAAGACAAGGCTGATGCTGTTTCAGAAACATGGGAGCAACTTCTCTTGTCATTTAATAAAATCCTTTCAAATGTAAATGTTCTTTACTCTCCGGAGAGACACGATCATTATACTCCCAAATTAAGTTGTTATTCTTTGTCGAAATGCAAGAGGATTATGGACGGCTACTCTGGTGATTACGGCGAAAATTTGAGATGTTTGGTTTGCAAAGAACTTCTGGCAAGCACTTATCTTAGCCGGTATTCCGGAGAAATGATGAAATTCTATGATGAACTGGTGCGAAGTGAGGTTCCGGCTCACATCATTAAGGATCGCATTATCACAAGGATAGTGGTTCTGAGCCAATTATATTACGACAGCATTTTTAATTTATGCACACCAAAGGAGCAATTTGTACTTAGTGATATGGCAGAAGATATGATTGTTAACAGCAAAAATAAAAATGAGGTTGTCCAATTGATTAACAGGGGTTTATTTGTTTTAAATGGCTGTTCGATAAGGTTTATGAATGAGAGTTTTCGCAAATATATTGTAACTAAATTCACCCCTGAAGAGAAAGAACGGCTCAAAGAAAAACTTGGTGATTCAGGAACAAGCTGGCAAGGTTATAAACTGTTCCTGATTCTTATAATGATTGGACTCGTATCTTTTCTCTTTATCTCGAATAAGGCAATTCTTGACAATCTGAATAAACTCTTCCTTGTTATTGGAGGCGGAACCGTTTTATTTACAAATCTTACCGGTCTTTTGTCAAGAAAGGAGGGGAGTAGCACGAAATAATTGATTTTGACATTTTTTCAGAACGTAAAAGTATCAGGATGTGCACCAAAGCGTTCATTTTTATCCAGTCCGTCAAGCCGGCTCATATCCTCTGCTGTCAATTCAAAATCGAAAATTTCAGCATTGCTGATTATTCGCTCCTGATGAACTGATTTGGGAATTGTGACGATTCCTTTTTGAAGATCCCATCTTAAAACAATCTGGACGGGTGTTTTATTATATTTTTGGGCTAACCCGATAAAAAGCGGGATATCATTTACTTTTCCACGCATGATGGGGCTCCATGCTTCAAAGATTATATTATTCGATCTGCATAAATTGATCAAAGGCTGCTGAACCAGATAGGGGTGGCATTCTACCTGATTAACCATCGGCATAATATCGGCAGCAGGGAACAGCTCTTCGAGGTGGTGTTCAAGAAAATTACTTACCCCGATCGCTCTTGCTTTGCCTGAACGATAAATTTCTTCCATGATTTTCCATGTTTTTGCAAACTTCCCTTTTACCGGCCAATGAATCAGATAAAGATCGATATATTCAGTTTGAAGCAGGTCAAGACTCTCTTGAAACCCCTCCATCACAGTATTATTTCGCTGATTATCGTTCCATAATTTGGTCGTAATAAATATCTTGTCACGTGCAATGCCACTCGCTTTTATGGCATTGCCTACTCCACGTTCGTTTTTATATATGGCAGCTGTATCAATATGTCTGTAACCCGTTTCAAGCGCCCACCTTACAGAATTCTCAATTTCTGTTCCTTCACGTGTTTTAAAAACGCCCAGTCCGAAATAGGGCATATCAACGCCGTTGGCTAATTGAACTGTTCCATTTAAGTTGCTTATTATCATTGCTATAGTGTTTTATTTTGGTTTGTAAGAATCCCTGGTGCCGTTTTGAAGAAATATTTTCCAAATATAGTAACTGAAAATTTGATTAGTAGTTCGGAAATCATGAAATTTGAGCCAAATAGTTGACACGTGAAAAATGATATCATATCTTTAAAGGACATAAAGTTTTTGGTTGATCAATTTTATCAGGCAGTTCAGCAGGATCCTTTTATTGGACCTGTTTTTAATGAAAGGCTGGCAGGAAGGTGGGAGATGCACCATCTTAAGCTTTACCGTTTCTGGCATACCGTTTTGCTGCGCCGTCCCGACTATTTTGGTGATCCTGTTCCCCTGCACTACAACATGAACATTGACAAAACTCATTTTGATTATTGGTTAACCATTTGGGTCAGTATAATCGATGCAAATTTCGAGGGAATCATTGCAGAAAGGGCAAAATTCAGGGGCAGGACAATGGCAAATGCATTTCTGGCCAAGATTGTAAAAGCTAAAAATAAAAAATAAAAATATTTTTTATTTAGAATGATTAAAAGATATTTGGAAATATGGATTCTGCTTGCTATGTTTGCCACGAATTAAAATTCATTTATAGCTGAGCATTCAGAATGAAAATTGAAAACTTAAATAGTGTATTTGTAGCACAGGGAAAGCAGCCATGTTTTTCCGGTTTTCTTTGTTCTGTACTTTTTATGCAGGCCATCTCTATGTCCATGCGATAGCCTTCTTACAGGCAAAAACTGTTTGAAGGCTCCAACAAAATGCTCTCGTTGAGCAATCATATTCTTTAGCTTATTCATTTGTTAATTCCCCAATAATTATGTCTAAAACTGTCGTTAAAATCGGCGGATCCAACCTCAAATGTAAAGAGGATATTGGACGTGTAATTCAGGTTGTGAAAAATTACAATCAACCCTTGGCTATTGTTGTTTCTGCTTTTTACGGAGTGACGAATTATTTGATTGAATCGCTTGAAAAGGCTCGTCATGATGAATATGTAGCAATTAAGACCATCAATTATCTTTATAATCTTAAGAAAGAGACGCTTGAGTTGCATATTCAGGACAACAAGTTAGTTGAAAGCATTTTATCCGAAATAAGTGTTCACCTGGATGAGCTAGGAAGATATTTGCAGGGCATTGCTCTTACCGGAGATGCTTCCCCTGCGCTTGAGGATCATGTGCTTGCATTTGGAGAGCGTATTTCGGCAGTTTTTCTGACTGGAATTCTAAATTATGCCGGTATAGAATCGAAGGTTGCTTTTCCGGAGTCGATCGGGTTGATTACCGATGGAGAATTTGGAACTGCCTCGGTCGATTTTGTGAAATCAACAAGCAGGATCAGGGAAGCATTGGCAGGCGATTCAGTATTTGTAATACCTGGTTTTTATGGGATTTCACCTGATGGAAAAACAACTTTGTTTGGGCGAGGCGGAAGTGACTACTCAGCAGCAGCAATTGCACGATGCATCGGAGCTCCCTCATTGGATATTTGGAAAGATGTAAATGGATTCCTTAGCGCCGATCCCAAGATCATTGATCATCCGGTTCAAATAAAGCAATTAACTTATAATGAAGCTGCTGAACTGGCTTATTTTGGTGCAAAAATTTTACATCCGCGCACAGTTGAACCACTTTCCGATCCTCATATTCCGATCCGTATTTTCAATATCTACGGCACTCCGGATGTGTTAAACCCGCTGTCGGTGGTTAGTTCAGAGAAAATCGTAGCTAAAGGAATTATAAAAAGTGTAACCTACAGCGAAGATTTTGGTATTCTTAAACTAAAAGGTTCTGGAGTAGGAGCTAAGCCAGGAATTCTCGCTAAAGTTACGACGGCACTTCATCTGGCAGGAATTAATATTAACTCTGTCCTTACTTCTCAAATATCGATCAATATTTTAATTGCAAAAAAAGATCTGAGTACCGCATATGCTGTGGTAAGTGCCATTGAACTTCCTGTTGTCGGCCGCGTCCAGATTCTTGAAAATATTGCAGTCGTTGCAGCAGTTGGCAACGGAATCGCTGAGAACTACGGTGTTGCAGCACGCATTTTTACCGCCTTGGCAAATAACAGTATTAACGTATTAATGAGTTGCTCCGGGGCTTCTCCTATTGTAAGTTATTTTTTGATTGAATTAAAAGACCGGATACAAGCTGTCCAGGCAATTCACTACGAATTTTTTGAAACAAAACCTGTGCAGTGAGAGTTATAACAGATGAAGAGAATTATGTTCGCCAGCTGGCGGAACGAATTACGAATTACGAATTGAAAAATAAATTTTAAATAAAAACAATTAAAAACAAATAAAAACAATTAATTATGAGCACAAGTACACCAAAATTTGAAACATTACAAGTTCACGCGGGACACACGCCGGATAGCGACACCTTATCTAGAGCGGTTCCAATCTATCAAACAACCTCCTATGTATTTAAAAATGCCGAACATGCGGCTAATCTGTTTGGATTAAAGGAGTTTGGTAATATTTACACCCGGTTGATGAATCCGACTACTGACGTATTTGAAAAAAGAATTGCTGCCCTTGAAGGTGGTGTAGCCGCTTTGGCAGTTGCATCCGGTCATGCTGCTCAGTTTATTGCCATTACAAATATTGCAGGAAGTGGCGATAACCTGGTCTCTTCTCCTTATCTGTATGGCGGAACTTTTAACCAATTCAAAGTTTCCTTTAAAAATATTGGTATTGAAGGTCGTTTTGCAGCAGATCTAAACCCGGACAGTTTTGAAAAACTGATAGATGATAAGACTAAAGCTTTATATCTTGAAACGATTGGTAATCCAAGTTTTTCAATCCCCGATTTCGAAAAATTTGCTGCATTGGCAAAAAAATATGATCTGCCATTGATTGTTGACAACACTTTTGGATGTGGTGGTGCACTTTTCCGTCCACTTGAGCACGGCGCAAATGTTGTGGTTGAGTCGGCAACAAAATGGATTGGCGGACATGGTTCGTCTATTGGAGGAGTGATTGTTGATGGTGGTAATTTTAACTGGGGCAACGGGAAATTCCCTGGCTTCACTGAACCTTCCGAAGGATATCACGGGTTAAAATTCTGGGATGTTTTTGGAACCGACGGCCCTTTCGGAAATATCGCTTTTATCATTAAGGCCCGTGTTGACGGATTGCGCGATTTCGGCCCGGCAATCAGTCCGTTTAATTCTTTTTTAATCATACAGGGACTCGAAACACTCTCTTTGCGCGTTGAACGTCATGTTCAAAATACATTGGCGCTTGCAAAATGGCTGGAGAAACATCCTAAAGTTGAATCTGTTAACTATCCAGGATTGGAAGGGAATGAGAATTATGAACTGGCAGCGAAATATCTTCCTAAAGGAGCAGGGGCAGTACTCTCTTTTATTGTTAAAGGAGGAAAGGAAAAAGCCTCTCAGGTAGTGGATAATCTTCAGCTGGTAAGCCATTTGGCTAATGTTGGTGATGTAAGAACATTGATCATTCAGCCATCTGCAACAACACATTCTCAGTTGAGTGATGCCGAGCAAATCAGATCAGGTGTAGCACCTGCCGGTTTAAGGGTATCGGTTGGCATCGAACATATTGAGGACATTATTGCTGACTTTGAACAATCTTTTGCAAAAATTTAAAGACGAGTTTAGTTATTATTAATAAGCCAACTTCCGAAAAGTGAAATTTGAGGTTTAGGCTCCTATATAAGTGTCATATAATGAGTAATTTATTGAATTTTTCGACCTGTGGGGTCAATGAAAGTGCAACAAAGTTTATTGCAAGTTCCAGAACATTTAACTTTATTGTTGATGAACCACCTTCATTAGGAGGAACGGATCACGGAGCGAATCCCGTAGAATATATTCTGGCCGGTTTCGCCGGTTGCCTAAATGTAGTAGCACACATTGTTGCAAGAGAACAAGGAATTAATCTGAGATCGCTTAAGATAAGTGTTGAAGGTGATATCAATCCTGCCAGACTTTTGGGTGTTTCGTACGAAGCACGTGCTGGTTTTCAGAGCCTTCGGATCAATTTAATTCCAGATACCGATGCAACTCCGGAAGCTCTTTCAATATGGCTTAAAGCGGTGGAAGAAAGATGTCCCGTTAGAGACAATCTGGCAAATATCACTCCTTTGCAGATAGGGATAAAAGATTTTGTTGCCGCTTAAATAAAATTAGTTTTAATTTGTATGAAATAACAGGTGTTGCACTCTTAAGGAGTGCATGCCTGTGATTCATACCTAAAAGTATTTGCTATGCCATTAAATCTCCCGGACAGTCTTCCTGCTATCGATCTTCTGAGAAAAGAGAATATTTTTGTGATGAATGAATCTCAGGCAGCTCATCAGGATATTCGTCCGTTAAAGATCATTATTCTCAATCTGATGCCCCTGAAAATAGCCACAGAAACCGATCTTTTGCGGTTGCTTTCGAATTCTCCGATTCAAATAGAGATCGATTTTCTTCAGATTGATGGTCATATCTCAAAAAATACTTCTCTTGATCATCTCAATACTTTCTATCATACATTTTCAGAAATAAAAGAGAATAAATACGATGGTATGATTATTACCGGAGCTCCTGTTGAGCATCTGCCTTTCGAAGCTGTAGATTACTGGGATGATATTTGCAAAATTTTTGATTGGGCAAATCATAATGTTACGTCTACGATGTTTATTTGCTGGGCGGCACAAGCAGGATTGCATTATCATTACGGAATTCCGAAATATCCGCTTGCAAAAAAAATGTTTGGAATTTTTGACCATCACCATTCAGAAGCGAAGCTCCCTATATTTCGTGGTTTTGATGATGTTTTCAGGGCTCCTCATTCCAGACATACTCAGATCTTGGCTGCTGATATACTTTTAATGCCTGATATTGAGTTGATTTCTCACTCCGATGAAGCTGGCGTTCACATGGTGATGGCTAATAATGGAAAGCAACTGTTTATTACCGGTCATCCTGAATATTCGCGGGGAACGCTCGACCGGGAATATAAGCGCGATTTTGGGAAGGGACTTCCCATCGATCTTCCCGTTAACTATTACAAGGATAATGATCCTTCCAAAGAGCCTGTTCTAAGCTGGCGGTCGCATGCCAACCTGTTATTTCTCAATTGGCTCAATTATTACGTTTATCAGGAAACTCCTTACAATCTGCACGATATCAAATAGCAGCAAGTTCTTGTTTCCAAAATTATTTTAATACCTTTTCTTCCACCACATCCTTAGTCGTTCGAGAATTTTTTGCTCCGAAGGATTATTCTGCGGATTATAGAACCGTTTATCCTTTATTTTTTCGGGCAGAAAGTCCTGTTCGACAAAATTTCCTTCATAAGAATGGGCATATTTGTATTCCTTCCCATATCCAAGGTCTTTCATCAGTTTTGTGGGAGCATTACGTAAATGGAGCGGAATGGGAAGATGCCCTGATTCCCGCACTTCGGCAAGCGCAGCATCAATCGCCTGATAGGCTGAATTACTTTTGGGAGACGTAGCCAGATAGATCGTACATTCTGATAATATTATTCGTGATTCCGGCATACCGATTTTATGGACTGCATCAAAAGTGTTCTGAGCCATCAGAAAAGCATTGGGATTCGCCATTCCTACATCTTCGGAAGAAAGAATAAGCAAGCGGCGTGCAATAAATTTAACATCTTCACCTCCTTCAATCATTCGGGCAAGGTAATAAACGGCCCCATCCGGATCGCCTCCTCTGATACTTTTAATAAATGCTGAAATGATATCGTAATGCATTTCTCCATTCTTATCATAGAGAGCCAGGTTAGATTGAAGACTATTGGTGACAATTTCATTCGTGATCACTACTGGTTCGACAGTTTCTGAATTCAGAACAATTTCAAGTACATTGAGCAATTTTCGTGCGTCGCCTCCGGAGAAGCGAAGTATGGCTTCGTATTCCTGTACAACAATTTTGCGCTGGCGGATCTCGAAATCAGAAGTTATTGCATGGTTTAAAAGTGTCAGCAGATCCTCCTTTTCCAAAGATTTAAGAAGATAAACCTGACAACGGGATAGGAGAGGGGAGATTACTTCGAAAGAAGGATTCTCCGTTGTTGCCCCTATCAGCGTTACTAATCCTTGTTCTACTGCCCCAAGAAGAGAATCCTGCTGTGATTTACTAAACCGGTGAATTTCATCAATAAACAGAATTGGATTAGGTGAAGTGAAAAAACGGTTGCTTTTTGCTTTGTCGATTACTTCACGTATGTCTTTAACTCCTGAATTAATCGCGCTAAGAATATAAAACGGCCGGTTTAATGAATTGGCAATGATCTTGGCAAGGGTAGTTTTTCCGACCCCCGGCGGTCCCCATAGAATAATTGACGAAAGATTACCTGAATCGATCATTTTTCGGAGCACAGCACCTTCTCCGACCAAATGTTTTTGGCCAATGTATCCATCCAGACCAGTTGGCCTTAATCTTTCTGCCAGAGGTTGATTTGCCATGAGATAAGTAATTGTCAGTTAAATATTTAGTTGCAATATCTCTTGATGACATTGTATGCCTCAACCAGCCCTAATTCACCGGCTTTGCTTAAATCAACTGAACCTCCTTCCATATCATCGAGAAAGATGCGGGTCAGACCTCTGTTAAAATAGGCTTCAGCAAAATCGGGTTCGAGATCAATAGCTTTCGAATAGTCGTTGATTGCTCCAAGGTAATCTTTCTTTTTTACTTTCGTATTTGCCATATTGAACCAGGCAAATATGAAACGGGGATTCATATACAATATAGATTCATAATCCTTTATAATATCCTCGTAATCAAGTATTTTCTCTTCCTTTGGAGTGCCTGCGTCTGCCTTTGTTCCGTTGATGCTCAAAGTTGTCGGTTCGGGAAGAAGTCCGGGCATCCGGATAAAATCAACCCTCTTCGTCATCGTATTTGCCCTGCTGAAATAGGCCAGTATATTGCGGCCATCGGATTTTATTGCCCGGTTGTAATCTTCAATTGCCTGATTGTAGTTTTGGAGTAGTTCATAAAATATTGCCCGGTTGAAGAAGGCATCGGAGCTTTTCTTGTTCGTTAGCACAGCTTTGTCTAATTGGCGTATATTTTCATTGTACTCTTCTGTCCTCCAGGCATCGCTTCCAACCGATTTATTCGTAATCAGCATAAACGGCTGATTATTGTTTTTATGATTCAGGGCATCGACTTCCATGCTATAATATTGCAGACGCTCATAATCCACGGAGTCTTTATGAAAAATGGAAATGCAAAATTCTGGTTGTAACTCGATTTTTACATTTTTATTCTGAACCATTCCTCTTGCAATTTCTGTTTCAGTAATTTCTCCACCTTCGTTCACAACGATATTTCGACGCGCACGCTTTTGAGTAACAGGTCCTTTGTTATTTTCGCGTTCGACAGAAGCAGAATCTGCTACATTACTTTTTGATGCATTGTTTTGAGCAGAGGCTGCAGTTTGAGTAGAGGCTGCTCCATTTGAAACGGCTTGATTTCCTTGATTTGCCTGCTGACCCGCAGCTTGATTTTTTTGTTTATTAGGGCCGGATTGGTTAGCAGTTTTTTGATTCTGATTAGAAGCAGGAAGTACAAATCCATACATACGCCGTTGTTTTTCTTTCTCTTGTTCTGCATCGAGTCGTTTTCTGAATTTAGCAAATTTAGGATCCAGTTGTTCTGCAATAGCAAAATCAGATTCAAAACCAGGAATTTTGAGTGTTTCTTTTGCTATACCGCGATTTAGCCAGGCTACGGCTATATCAGGGTCTAATTTAATCGCCATGTCATAATCAGGAATTGCGCCTCGTGTATCTTCCAGTTTATGTTTAACAATCCCTCGGTTGACAAAGGCTTGAGCCATCTTAGAGTCAAGTCTGATGCATAAATCATAATCTTTTAATGAACCGGCATAATCCTGCTTTTCAAATTTGGCAATTCCTCTCATCAGATATGCACCGGCAAAATGGGGTCTTATTTTAATTGCCGCATCACAGTCCTTTATAGCGCCATCAAGGTCGTTTTTCATTTGTTTTGCAGAACTTCGGTTTAGAAAAGTATTTGCAATTAATGGATCCAGCTCAATAGATTTGGTGTAGTCAGCAATTGCACCATCAAGATCCTCCATTGCAGCTTTCGTAATTCCCCTGTTATTATAGATGGCCTGATCATCACTTTTATATTCCAGTGCTTTTGAATAGTCGCTTAAGGCTTCTTTATAATTTTTAAGTTCATAATTGGCCATTCCCCGGTACATATATGCTTCCGGATAAAATGGTTTGATATCCAATGCTTTATCATAGTCTGATTTGGCACCTCTGAAATCGTCAATATAGTGTTTTGCCATTCCCCTGTAATAGTAGGGTTCCGGAAGATTTGGCCTGAGTTTTATAACTATATTTAAATTCTCAATTGCGCTTACATAATTTCCGAAATAGATCCGGCTTCTTCCGATATAAAAATACTGATCTGTATTAAGTTGAGGAAATGCTGCCAGTGAGCTGATCGTAAAAAAAAGTATTGCAAAAATTTTCTTCATCAATGGAGAATGTCAGTTTATTAATGAAGCAAAAATAACAAAATAGTTTTCGTTGGCTGAAGGGTCATTTCATTTTTATAATAATAAAACATAAAGCATGTTAAATCGGTGTGAATGGTGTCTTGGCAATGATTTATATCTTCAGTATCACGATCAGGAATGGGGCGTTCCGGTACATGAAGAACAAAAATTATTTGAATTTCTGACATTGGAGGGAGCGCAGGCCGGTCTAAGCTGGTTAACGGTTCTGCGAAAGCGGGAAGCATATCGCGAAGCTTTTGATAATTTTGATCCGACTAAAATTGCATTTTATGGCAGAGATAAAATCAACGAACTTATCAATAATGAAGGAATTATACGTAACCGGCTGAAAATTGAGGCTACAGTTAAAAATGCGCAGGCTTTTTTAGCCGTTCAGGAAAAGACTGGAAGTTTTGACCGGTATATTTGGGGATTTGTGGATGGGAAAACCATTCACAACAAATTTAAAATGATTAAGGAATTACCGGCGGAAACAGAGTTGTCGCGGAATATTTCGAAAGATTTGAAGAAGAAGGGGTTTTCATTTGTCGGACCAACAATTATTTATTCTCACATGCAAGCGACAGGAATGGTAAATGATCATACCATTAATTGTCACAGATATTTAGAGCTGGGTGGGACAAAATAATGTTCAATTAAAAATGTTCAATTACTGGCGATGCGTTAATAATTACAAATGAGTAATAAGAAACAATTAATCAATGCATTACATGCTTTAATGGTTTTTTTGATTTGAATTGACCTATATCCTTGCATATTTATTTTTAAAGTTTTTCAATATTATAAAATCCAGTATTAGAGGAATATGCCTAATCACAAAGTACAAAACAGAGAAAGAAAATCAATAAAAAAAATTAATGCATCAGTAGTAATGTTCAATTAATAATTATCTGATTATTCCGATAACTAAATCTTCCGTAGATAAGTTTTTTTCAGAGTAATTCGCCTTCGTCAAAATTACGTC
>CAYHDA010000074.1:0-4694 GCA_964355145.1 uncultured Mariniphaga sp. | reverse complement strand
AATCTTCCGTAGATAAGTTTTTTTCAGAGTAATTCGCCTTCGTCAAAATTACGTCTTTCAGTTACATTGCCTTCAGAATCAGTTATAAAGATATGGCGTACCTGAAATGAGTCACGTATTATAAATTCATAAATGCTTGGGCTTTCAGCTTTTTCGATAAAAATGGAACTCATTATTTGTCCGAAAGTTTCCAGTTTTTCCCTGATGGGGCTGTCGAGCATGTCAATTTTGTAATTTGTCTCGGTTTTAAGCCATTTTCCTGATTTTTCGAACCAGGCTATTTGCTCAATACCATTTACACGAAAAATAACTTCAAAATGCACGTCCTTTTCTTTCGACCACTCAATATTAGTAGCTTCAGGAAATAGTTGATTAAAAGACTTCAACAACTGCGGTCCGGGGGTATTGGCATTAAACCGGAATAAATATTTTAAGATAAAATCTTTCATTGCATGGTTTTGTATTAAGACGAGATTTTCAGTAAAAGTCACATTAGAAGGAGAATTACCCTTGATTATACTGTTCTTTATAGAGGAACGCCACACGGTCGCGTGCGCGTTTAAGTCGCATCTTAGTGGCGCTTTCACTGATCTTTAAGGCGGTCTGGATATAGGCAATTGGAACATTGTCAATGTAATGCATTGTCAACAACGCTTTTTCCTCCGGATGGATCAGCTCCAGAATTATCATTAAACGTTCGCTGTTGATCTCTTTTTCGTTTAGTTCGTCAATTACATCGGGCAGTTCGTGCTGACTATTCCAGTCGGGGTAATTCATTTTCTTTTTTGTCCGGAGGTATTCAATACAATTATTATAAGTGATTGCATAAAGCCAGGTTGAAAAATTGGATTCACCTCTGAAGTCCGCCAGACGTTCGAACACTTTGCAGAAAATATCCTGAACAAATTCCTGGGCAAGTGTTTTATCTTTAAGCATTGAAAAACATTTGTCGAAGACCTTTTCTGAATATCGTTTATAAAGAACTTCAAAAAGGTTGGTATTGTGCTCTTGCTTAATGAGTCTGATGATTTCTTTGTCTGAATAATCCTTCGCAGAATTTTTTATTTTCATCTTTTTTAATTCGATAAAACATTAATTATTAAGATCATACACATAATGGCTCGTCAAAATTAAAAAAAAAATCCGAAATTATTGTGACCTCTCTGCACCTTTGCGTCTAAACATTGTATTTTAAGAATTGAAAAACATTTATTACTTTTAAATTTATCTTGAAAATTATGAAAAAAGGATTATTAAAACTGGTTGCTTTTAGTGTTTTGGTTGTTACATTGGCTAGCTGTGCCAAAGCTCCTCAAGTTGAAATCGATGCTGCAAATGTTGCTATCGAAGCTGCAAAAACTGCTGGCGCTGATCGTTATGTACCTGAATCTTTCAATGCTGCTGCTGAAGCGTTAAAAACAGCTGTTACAGCTGTTGAAGAGCAGAATTCAAAATTTGCTTTATTCAGAAATTATGATGCAGCAAAAACAACTCTTGCTTCTGTTAATACCCTTGCAGGTAAAGCAGTTGAAGAAACAACCGCAAAGAAAGCCGCTTTGACAGCTGAAGTTACTGCTGCTCTTGCTGAAATTGCAACAGTTATCACTTCTAACAAAGAATTGTTGGCTAAAGCCCCTAAGGGTAAAGAAGGCAAAGCTGCCATCGAAGCTATCGGTCAGGAAATTGCAGCAGTTGAAACTGTTAGCACTGAAGTTACTGCAGGTCTTACAAACAACGAAGACATCTTAACCTTATCTGGAAAAATCAAACCAGCAGTTGAAAAAGCAAAAGCTATCAACACTGAGTTGACAGAAGTTATTGCAAAAGCAAAAGGTGGCAAGAAAACTAAGTAATTATTCTTTGTCAGTTTAAAAAGATTTGACCCCCGGAAGCTATTTCCGGGGGTTCTTTTTGAAATTAATTGTAGGAATTTTCTTCCGGTTGTTTCATAATCAATCATATTTTTCAGTTTCTTTGCTGACCGGTATGCGGAATTTATTATTTTGGAATTTATCTTTTACGAATGAAACTTGGTTGGAAAAAGAGCTTACTTGTTAGTGTTGGAATATTACTTTCATTGTTTGTAATTGTTTATATGGTACTTATTCTAACTATGGATAAGCCGCCATTGGCAGAATTTAAATCATGCCAGTTAGTACTTGCGAAGGCAAAAAGAGCAAATGCTGACGTGTATGCTCCCGAATATTTTACTGTGGCAGAGAATAAGTATCATGCTGCACTCATTGAATGGAAGATACAAAATCAAAGGATTTTCTTTAAACGAGATTTTGCAAAGGCTAAAGGATTAGTACTTACTGCCACAATAAAAGCAGAGGAAGCCAATGCGTCTTCAGGAGTAAATAAAAATTCACTGAAATTAAAGTATTTACAGGAAGTTGAATTACTTAAACATAAACTGGACAACTACCACGATATATTTATTCAACTTCCGCTTAAAGTTAGTCTCAGAAAAAATTATGAGTTTGGCAAGCTCTTTTTGGAACAAGGTTTAAATGCTTTTAGCAGCGGAGATATTATGCTTGCTACGAAAAAACTAAATGAGGGTAAAATCAGAATCAGCATTGCAGATAAAGAGGTAAACGCGCTTTTAAAGGAATATTTCAACAATTTTTCAAAATGGCAAAGTTGGTTTGCTGCTACAATACGTGCATCGGCTCAAAACAATAGCTTTGCTTTCATAGTTGACAAATTACAACATAAAGGATATCTTTACCACAAAGGGAAACTAATCAAAGAATATGACGTGGAATTTGGCAGAAACTGGATTGGCACTAAATATTTGGCCGGCGATAAGGCAACCCCTGAAGGGATGTATAAAGTGATCAAGAAAAAAGGCAACGGAGATTCAAAATATTACAAAGCATTGCTGATCAACTATCCCAATGAAGAGGATTATGCTGTATTTAACAGCAGGAAAAGGCAAGGTGCAATTTCAAAAAACAGCCGGATAGGCGGTTTGATTGAAATACATGGTGAAGGCGGGAAAGGAGCTGACTGGACCAGCGGTTGCGTTGCATTATTGAATTCGGAAATGGACGAGCTCTTTAGTAAATCTCCCGTTGGAATGCCTGTAACAATAGTTGGGTCGATGAAATCACTTGCTGAATTATTAAATTAATATTAATAAAATGGAAATCGAAGAAAAACAAAAACGGTCATTCCTTGGTATTGTGAAATGGACAATTCCGATATTTCTATTTTGTTTATCTGTCACGATGATATTTTTTACTCCGGTTTTTCAGGAAGGCGCTTTTATTGCTAAATCCTTGTTTTCCGCTTCCTCGCTTTTTGAAGGGAAATCACCAGAAGCAATTGAAAGGCTGGAGCAGAAATTTCGGCAGAACATTCTTTCAAGTGAAAATAATATTGAAAAATTAAAGCCTGTCAAGCCTTACATCATTGTAAATACAACAGAGAATCGGTTTTCACTGCGAAATGTCAATGGCGATACCATACGAACCGGAGTTTGTTCTACCGGCAAGAATGAATTACTAATTGCGGGAAGCAAAAGAATTGTATTTAAAACACCTAAGGGGATCTTTACTGTCAGAAATAAACAGCAAAACCGTCCATGGGTTAAACCCGACTGGGCATTTATTGAAGATGGTTTACCTATACCTTCGGCCAGATCAGCTGAACGGATAGATTACAGTACATTAGGCGATTATGCACTCGAGATCGGAAACGGCTATATGCTTCACGGCACCCTTTACCAACGATTTTTGGGTCTTGCAGTGACGCACGGCTGCGTCAGGCTTGGAGATAAAGACCTGGAAATAATCTACAACACATTGAGCAAGGGATCTAAAGTATTTATTTATTAACAACTTAAAAATGAGAAATAAATTTGCTTTCTGGATCATTACCATCACTTTATCCCTGCTTCTGGCATTTATCCTGGTCAACACTGTTATTTTGCCCGTATTTACAAAGAGTGCTTTACCTAAGACTTCGGTTCGCGTTTTAGTTGATAAGCAAAAAGCAGACAAATCAAAACAGATAATTCAAAAGGATAATGCTGCACCCGTTACATCTGGTGTCGCCATCAGCAAAGAAACACAAACGAAGCTCTTGGATTTGAGAAAAAAGGATTTTCTGCTTCAGTCACAGTTGGCACTCGCCAGTGAGGATTCTATGTACCTGATTCTCGATCTGGTCAATCATACCGCATTATTGGAAATAAAAGGCATTACATTGCATGAATGTCGTATTCTTGATGCGGAAATCAGCAATTCCATCAAGACCTTCGGTGCTGAGGCATTATTAAGCTGGATGGGGCAGCCATTTACTGTTAAGCATGTTGATGCTACCATTCCCAAGATTTCCTTTATTGAAAAAATTGCACCCAAAGATACCTTGGAAGCAAATAAAATGGTTGTTGAACCCACTATTCACAAACTTGATGATATCTATCTTGTGATGGAATTTGACAGAAACCTAAGACTGGTGATTTCTCAGAGCGAGAAGCCTGACGAAGAAGGTCAGAAACTTATTTCAGCTTTACGCTGGAAATACAATAAAATTGAAATACAGCGGTCGGTGCAGTCGCTGACCAAATTTAATCGTGAACCCGTTAAACCTCAAATAAATATCGTACTTCCCAAATCAGATGCGACAATATTTTACAAAGCACTTCCGCTTAATCTCAGGATGATCCTGAAGATGTGACGGGA
>CAYHDA010000073.1:10089-16414 GCA_964355145.1 uncultured Mariniphaga sp. | reverse complement strand
CTTTAATAAATTTACCTTGTGACGCACTTAGCCTTGGCCATAACTTATTCCTCCAGATCATTCTTTAATTTTATGGTAACTGACTAATAGCGAACCTGGTTTTTGTGGAATTGAAAGGTTGATTCCTTCCATCAATTCCCGACCGGTATTGCTCACCCGCAATCCAAAATCTTCATAAAATAATTCATAGGTTGAGGCAGCCTCGAGTCCGCTGAGTTTGGTATGTATCGATTCATTGCTGTTTCCAATTCTGCGAAAGGCGATAATTATCCCGTCATTTTTAGCTGGCCTGTTTAGCTGGTAGGCTAACCAGACATTATCTCCTGTATTATTCCTGCTTTCGGTAAGCGGATAGTAATCACCGTAAAAGTAGGGGCGAAGGTTTTTATAATCCTGAATTCGCTTTTGAATGGCCGGGATGGACTCTGACGCTTTTCCGGTCACTTCCCAGTTCAGTACCGCCGTTGCACCCAATCCTGATCTGAAGGTATAACTGTCTGTCTTGTAAATGGCAGTGCCATGAATTGGCAGGTAAAAATTCAATCCGAAAGTATGGCATTGGTATCCGTTAGGTTCACCGTATTGATAATCGGTACGCCACAGCGGGGCACTGCGAGAAGTTGTCTCAAGGTCGATACGCCTGCCTCCACTCGCACAATTGTCGATCAGAAGATTTGGAAACCGCTCCAGTAAACTGTCCCAAAATGCATATAATCCTTCAATATGCCGGATCTCCGAGATGCCGGTGCGGCCCGGTTTATCGTTCGCTACCCAGTAGGGCATCGGATCAAAATTAAAATCCTGTCGGTAATTATCGATTCCTTCATTTTTTATTAAGTCTGAAATCAGTTCTGTAAGCCATTTTAGGGCCTCTTTATTCCCCAGATCAAAGAGATAGTTTTCGCTCTTGGGCAGTTTGATGAGCCACTCCGGATGTTCCCGGTCAATCATCGATCCCGGACTCACCCGTTCAGGTTCAAACCAGACCATGAATTTAGCACCTGTTTGGTGTGCGGCATCCGAAACTGGCTTCAATCCGTGTGGAAAACGCTCTTTGTCGACTGTCCAGTTACCCACATTCTGCCACCATCCGCCTTTTTCCTTATCCCAGCCACATCCTGTATACCAACCGGCATCAAGCCAGAAAACCTCAGGAAGAATCCTGAATTGCTGGTATCGTTTTACAAGTGCGACGGCAAATTCTTCGGTTAGACAGTTGTACTCACCGCAAGGTTCAGGATCGCCATAATCAAAGCTTCCCGATAAGGGATATTCAGCAAAGTGCCCGTTTATTTTACGTGAATGATGTTCGAGAATAAATTGCCTGAACTGGTTATGGCCGGTCATCCGGTCAACACCTTTCCAGAAAAGCAAACAGATTTTAGGAGTCCTGATCTCTTCTGAAGGGTTAAGTGCTAATTGCATTTTTTCCATTCCGGATTTCAGTGAAACCGATTTTTCTGATGTTTGATTTACATCGGCATACCATTTGCCTGTCCATCCAACAGAAGCTACAATACCTTGATCTCCAGGTGCTTCTATATTGAAAAACGGGAACGCCGTATTGTCTGACGATCGTCCTCCAATTGGGGTCATGTATACTGGTTTCCCAATTTGCATTTTTTCATCTATTGGCTGAAAATCATTTCTTTCAGCATTGCTTCCCCTTGAATGATGAAGGATGAAAGTGCCTTTCTCATTTGCGGCAAATGAATAATCGATCACTGCTGCCTTTTCAATCAGCGGACTGTTTTTTGAGGAAGTATTGGAAAATTTAAGTACCCATTCCACAGCCGGGAAATCGCGGAAACAAGTGACCGTACACCTTACCACAAGACCGGTTTTTGGTTCCGAATAAGTGTAAACAGATATATCTGAATTTGGCTCGGCCGACTTTATTTGTTCTGATCGATAGGTCCAGTTTCTGATAAAACTGTCAGATTTTTTTCCGCCATAACTAAATGAAAATGGGGGAGTATTGCCTTTTGCAAAATGTTGATCCACCCATTGGCGAACTGCAATTACGTTGTCCGGTATGCTTTGAATAGACTGGCCGGAAGTCACTCCGGAAAATCCAAAACAAAGTAATAAGGCAAGCACATACGCTTTTTGTCTTGTCTTTGATATTGATTTTTTGCTGTTTGGTTTCATAATTATTACCGATTTATTGTGATTTAGTCGTTGCTTGTTTTTAATTTGCTGTGAAATTATTGTCGGGCCATGGTGCCATTTGCAGATTTTTTTTCAAAACAGGTCTTTGAGCATCTGCGCTTCTCAGAAAATTTCCAAGCATTACAGACAATTCTTTCACTTTATCGGGTTCGCTAAGCGCCAGATTGTTTTTTTCACCAATATCCTCCCTGATATTATACAGCTCGGATTTTTGATTTTTGTACCAGTAAATCAGTTTCCAGTCTCCTCTTCGTATTGTGCTGGTCGTTCCAATTCCAGGACCAATGGCTCCCCACTTGTTAGGAAAATGCCAAATCAGATTACGGTCAGGTGCAGTTTTTCCCGTTTGCAGCAAAAGTGGGACGAAGCTTTTACCATCAATTTTCTGTTTCGTTTTGTATTCATGAATGCCTGCTATTTCAAGAATTGAAGGAAAAAAATCTTCAATAATAAGGGCTTCATTGCAAACTGAGGCGGATTCGACCTTCCCGGGCCATTTCACGATCATCGGCTCCCGGATTCCGCCTTCGTAAGCCGACCCTTTACCACTGCTAAGAGGACGGTTATGGATGTGAGGCTCACCCCCGCGGGCCTGGGCGCTTAATCCTCCGTTATCGGACATAAAGAGGATCACCGTTTTTTCGGTTATCTTTTGTTCATCCAGGTAATTCATTAAGTCACCAAGACTTTTGTCCATTGCCTCAACCATTGAGGCATATCTTGCCTCAGGTTCTTCAAGTCCCATTACTTTATATTTTGGATAAAATCGGTTATCTGCCTGCAGTGGAGCATGAACTGCATAATGGGCCATATAAAGGTAAAAAGGTTGCTTTTTGATCAGGGCTTTATTTATTGCCCCTATTGCTTCGCAGGTTAAAACCTCTGTGAGATTGATGGAATCGCCATGGTATTTTTCGAGACCCGGCACCCCCCAAGGTGGTGTATAAGAACCTTTTTCAGCGTTTCCAAAGTTTTTTTCACCAAGATAACTTCCCGGAGCCCCTGCTGCATGCCCGGCAATATTGACATCGAATCCCAGATTCAGCGGGTTGGCAGCCGGAGTATCCATTGCTCCATAATGTGCTTTCCCGCAGTGAATCGTGTAATAACCGTTGTTGTGAAGTATTTGTGGTAATGTTGTGGCCTGTACAGATAGTTCGATTGAATCTGTTTGTTGCAAACCATTCATATTCCATTTGGGAAAAGCCAATTCATCATCCAGGGCATCAGTTGGTATATTTCGCTGCAAAGTCCAGTTTGTAACCCGGTGACGGGCAGCATTCATTCCGGTCATCAGACTGACTCTTGACGGTGAGCAGACCGTACAGGAATATGCCTGTGTGAATTTCATTCCGGAAGCTGCGAGCTTCTCCATTGCCGGTGTACAATAAAGTCGGTTAAAGGGTGTTTTTTCCTTCCAAAACGGAACCGATGTATCCTGCCATCCCATGTCATCAACCAGAAAAATAATAATATTTGGCTTTTGATCATCAGATAAAGGACGCGATGTTGCCGGAAATGCCGATGCGATAGCAGTTGCCAATAAACTTAATCCAAACTGGTAATTTAAAGAATTTTTGCCACCCATTTGCCTTAGTTTTATTTGAAATTGATCTGAACAGGATTACAAGATACCAACAATTACAACTATCTGATAAATATTTATCGCAATTATAAAAATTTAAATAGTATTTATTACTTTTGATTATTCCAGAAGACAATAAATCATTTTTAAAATTAATAATTATGAAGAAAATATCTCGTATTCTGTCATTTGTTGTTATTTTATTACTGTTTATTTCGATTCCCGGTGTTTCTCAGAATAAGATCATTATTCATGCCGACAAGCCGGGATCTAAAATCGACAAGGCTATTTATGGTCATTTTGCCGAACATCTGGGACATTGTATTTACGGCGGCATTTATGTTGGAGAGAAATCGGAAATTCCTAATTTAAATGGATTCCGTACCGATGTTGTAAATGCCTTAAAAGAATTGAAAGTCCCGCTGGTCCGTTGGCCAGGCGGATGTTTTGCAGATACTTACCATTGGAAAGATGGTGTCGGGCCTAAAACAGAGCGTCCTTCAATCGTCAACGTGCATTGGGGCGGAGTAACCGAGGACAATAGTTTCGGAACCCACGAATTTCTTAATTTTTGTGAACTAATAGATGCCGACCCATATATTAATTTGAATGTAGGCAGCGGGACAGTTCGCGAAGCTTCCGAATGGATCGAGTATGTTACTTCTTCCAATGAGAGTCCGATGACGAAATTACGCAAACAAAACGGACGCGAAAAACCGTGGAATGTTAAATATTGGGCTGTTGGAAACGAAACATGGGGTTGCGGCGGAAATATGCGTCCGGAATATTATGCTGATATCTATCGTCAATATGCTTCTTTTATGCGGGCACCCGGAATCTATAAAATTGCCAGCGGAGCCAATGGGGAGGATTATAAATGGACAGAAGTTTTGATGAAGGAAGCAAAAGGGGATATGAATGGATTGTCAGTTCATTATTATACGGTAGCACGAGACTGGAATAATAAAGGTTCCGCAACTCAATTTGATGAAGCTTTGTGGTTCAAGACATTACAAAAGACTTTGAAAATGGAGGAGCTAGTCACAAAGCACTCCGCAATAATGGATAAATACGATCAGGCCAAAAAAGTTGGTCTTCTGGTTGATGAATGGGGTAATTGGTTTGACGTTGAGCCAGGTACCAATCCCGGATTTCTGTATCAGCAGAATACGCTGCGTGATGCTCTGGTGGCAGGCATCAATCTGAATATCTTTAATAACCATTCCGATCGGGTCAGAATGAGTAACATTGCCCAGATGATCAATGTTTTACAATCGGTTATTCTAACCAGGGAAAAAGAAATGGTTTTAACTCCTACCTATTATGTCTTTAAAATGTACAATGTACATCAGAATGCGACAACGCTTCCTGTTGAGATTAATTGTGGCCAATATGTTTCAGGATCACAGTCGATTGATGCTCTTAATGTTTCAGCTTCAATAAAAGATGGAGTGCTAAGCATTACAATTTGCAATCTTGATCCGGTTAATTCACAAAACATTAATTTTGATATACAGGGATTGAATTGCACCCAGGTATCCGGCAAAATAGTTACTGCAGAAAAAATTAATTCATATAATGATTTTGGGAAAAAAGCTGAGGTTTCTTTAGTTGATTTTAAAAATGCAAAAATAAATAAAGGGCAGGTTGACGTGGTTATTCCTTCAAAATCGGTGGTTTTAATACAATTAAAATAGTTTTTTGTATCCGTCGCAAAAAGCACTTATTTTGCACAATAAATTTATAGTATGGATCGTGCGTATCTGGAGATAATTTTTTTGTGCGGAGTGGTTTTACAGGTTATTCTTCACGTGTATTACATCCAGCATTATTTGACAGAAACTCACCGTAATTATTTCAATAAAAAGGAGCGGCTGTTTTTGATATTTATTTTTGTAGGTTTTCATTTGCTTCCTTTGGTTTATGTGTTTTCAACCTGGTTTTCTTTTTTTGATTATAATCTTCCTAAGTGGTTAGGTTTCCCTTCAGTATTACTTTATTGTTTTGGAGTATGGCTTTTTTTCAGGGCTTATTCTGATTTGGGATCGTACTGGTCGCCTGGTCTGGAAATTAAAGAAGGGCATCAGCTTGTTACATCAGGTATTTTTAAATGGGTGCGGCATCCGATGTATGCGGCTTTTGGCGCAATTGCCATCGCTCAGGTATTGATGTTGCAAAACTGGATTGTGGGTCCTGCTTTTTTATTATTGTCTATCCCATTCTACAGGCAAAGGGTGCGACGCGAAGAGCTGCAGCTAATCCGGTATTTTGGAGATGAATACCGCGAATATATGAGTCAAACAAATGCCCTATTCCCTAAACAGGAACAAATAGATTATTCACTTGTCGTCGATAAGCTGAATCTGCTCACTAAAAAGATAAGATTCTTTAAAGCAAAAAAAGGATAGACTTGCGCCTATCCTTCAAATTCGGTTTATAAGAATTTATTTTGGTTCCGCATTTTCTGATCCGTCTTTTGAAATCGAATCACGCATTGCCGTGTCTGCCATAATATTTTTGTATTTCATATAATCCAGTAATTCTAAAACTTCTATTTCCAAAACCATT
>CAYHDA010000073.1:0-10079 GCA_964355145.1 uncultured Mariniphaga sp. | reverse complement strand
AGTGGAATCTGTGCCTCTGCTTCAATCACTTTAGCCGTCATTTCCTGTGCTTTCGCTTTCATCTCCTGTTCAAGAGCAACAGCCATTGCACGCCGTTCTTCGGCACGCGCCTGGGCAATGTTTTTGTCGGCTTGGGCCTGATCCATTTGAAGGTAAGCGCCGATATTCTTGCCGATATCGATATCCGCAATATCTATCGAGAGTATTTCGAAGGCAGTACCTGCATCAAGACCTTTTTGAAGTACCACTTTTGATATGGAATCAGGATTTTCGAGTACCAGTTTATGCGAATGAGATGATCCGATTGAAGATACAATTCCTTCCCCGACACGCGCGAGTACAGTTTCCTCACCGGCACCACCCACTAATTGTTTTATGTTAGCCCTAACTGTAACTCTTGCCTTACAAATCAGCTGAATGCCATCTTTCGCAACTGCCGATACAGGTGGCGTGTCTATGACTTTTGGATTTACTGACATACGGACCGCCTGAAGTACATCACGGCCTGCAAGGTCAATTGCCGTTGCCATTTTGAAAGTCAACGGAATATTGGCTTTTTCAGCAGACACCAATGCATGAACAACATTTTCAACATGTCCGCCGGCAAGAAAATGCGCTTCAAGTTCATCGCGCTTAATTCCCTCAAGACCAGCTTTGTGGGCTTCGATCATTGCCCGTGCGATTACACCAGGCGGCACTTTTCGGAACCGCATCAAAAAGAGCTGTGTCAACGATATTTGAACTCCGGAAACGAGTGCCGAGAACCAAAGCCCAATCGGAATAAAATAAAGAAAAAGAATCAGACCGACCAAAATTGCAATTGCAATGCCAATAGTACTTGTTGGATCCATAATTATTGTTGTATTTGTTTAACAATTAGTTTATTATTTTGAATTGAAACTACTTCGATTTCTGAACCGTCATCGATAAATTCGCCGGTTGACATGCCTTCAACAATGTGATTATTAAATTTAACTTTTCCCATTGGAGCTAAGCGACTAATTGCCTTTCCTTTGTCTCCGATTTTAAAGCGGTCTCTCTCAAGCACATCCATCACTCCTGAAATTGTAGAGTCAAGTTGTATTTTTTTTCCTGTTTTACTTTTCAGGAATCTGAAAAACAGAACTGGCAGAAGCGTTATCAGAATTCCAACGGTTAGGATTCCAGCCATTGTGCCATAATGGTCGAAAGCAAGGTAAACACTGTAGGCCAGCACCCCAATACCGCTCACTCCGGCGATTGCTGATCCCGGAATCACTGCAAATTCAAGCATCAGAAGTATAATCCCCAGCAGAATCAGTAAAAGAATAATCAGTACCGTCATTTTTTGATATATTATTTTATTACAGCCCTAAGGTCCCGTTGAGCAAGTGCCCTTCGCATGGGAAGTAAAAAAGACTTTGATCCCTTTTTTACTTCGCACTTTCCTTTATAATGAATCAAATAAGTGCATTGTGTTGCTTGTATCATGTCAAGATCGCAGATTTCGACAAGGGAATCAATGACATAATCAAAAGTATGGTAGTCATCATTATGAAGTTCAAGGATGCAGGAGTGATCCTTATCGATATCTGTTGGTGATGTCCGGTTTTTCTGCTTCTCTATTCCCATACCATAAGAATATTACCCGTTTTATTTTGAAGGAAGGTCTTTTACAACACTCGTAACTGGAATCCGTTCGCCATTTTTGTATGCAGCTACATATGCTCCTTTTGAACCTTCTATAATTAACTGATTTTTAAGTAATGCCGCATCTTTATATTCGGTAAAATTCCCAATTGTATAAACTTCATTTTTCTTTAAATCAGTATATTTATCGATTTTTCTAAATTTGGATAACTTGGCATATTTGGCTTTAAAGGCAGGTGTTAGTTTTCCTTTTGGAAAGGATCCAATCTGAACTTTAAAGACAATGTTGTCCTTAATTAATAATGGGGTATCCGTTTTATCGGGTTGGTTTTCTGTTATTGCATCTTCTGCTGCCGGCACAGCAACGGCTATTTCAACCGGGGCAACTTCTGTTTTTTTCTTCTCACTCAGCAATCGTTCTCCTCTGGCTTTTTCTCTTTGGGCAATTTCCTGAATGAATGTGGCCATAGCATCTGCTCCGGATTTCTCCCAATAACCGGATTCCTTGACTCTTGCCTGTTCAAAATATTTTTCCCGGTCGCGTAGTAATTGGTAAGATAACTGTTCAGCCTCAACAATTCTTTGTACAAGACCTATCCTTGCGGTAACATTGTGCGTCTCCTCATGAGCTTTTCTCAGAATATCGGTATTTCTGACAATTGAGTCATTTTTGCCTGTAGCAATCCATGCCTTTGTAAAAAGTATTTTAGCAGCTTCACTTCTGAAATCCGTAATGCTGTGATAGGTTAATTGGCTGTTTATCTGAAAATTAAACCATTCCGATTTTAGTGAATCGGGAATAGGAAAGTTTTTTTCGTCTGGCAGTGACTGCGGCACTTTTAGCGTGTCCCCAAAAACTTTCTTTTCATCCCCCTTGTCAACTTTAAATGGGTTGATCCGCTTCATACAAAGATCGAGGTATTTATCATATTCAAGCTCACGCCGCTCTTGCTTGCTTCCATTATATCGTTTATAAAAATCAATGGCCTCTGACCAGTTTTCCAGCGCATGAAAATAATTACCAAGATAAAAACTGGAATTAGAGGGTGTCTTGTCAACTACTGCATTAAGCAACGCCTCTTTTGTCGCTGTCTCATAAAGATTATTCTTGAGCAATGTAACTCCGTAATAATAATTATACATCGCGTTATCAGGAGATTTATTGATAAGCCCGGTGAACAGGGGTAATGCTTTTTCGTAATTTCCTTCTTTGAAATACTCAATAGCAAGTGACTCATTAACAAGCACCTCCTGCGCAATTGCCGGAATGGAGCATAGCAGATAAAGACTCGAAATAAGGAAATAGCCTGTGCTTTTACTAAAAACGTTCATGACTTTGATTCAAAAATTATTAGGAGCTAAAATTATACATTTTAGTGGATTAATCTGACTTTCAATAAATATTTATCCGTTTTTATATTCTGCTTTTTAAGACCATATTCTTATTATTGTTATATTTGTGTATTGATAATATGTTATTCTTTTTCCGGTGACATGAATTAAATATACAGGGATTTGCCCTCGTAATTGGAATTTGCAGGATCCGGATATTTAAAATAAATCATTTGCAAATGAAACAGTTAGTTGAAGGAATGGCCGCGCCGGATTTTTCCGGAATAAACCAAAACGGTGAGGCAATATCGCTTTCCGGATTTAAAGGGAAAAGATTGATTTTGTATTTTTATCCCAAAGATAACACACCCGGCTGCACGGCAGAATCGTGTAATTTAAGTGATAATTACGAATTTTGGATTTCGAAAGGTTATGAAGTTGCCGGTATTAGTCCTGACAGTGCAGCATCTCATGCAAATTTCATCAAAAAATTTGGTTTGAAGTTTAATCTGATTGCCGATACTTCCAAAGAGATTCTTGAGGCTTATGGCGTCTGGGCAGAAAAAATGAATTACGGAAAGACCTATATGGGAGTTGTACGCACTACTTTTGTCATTGATGAAGAAGGCATAATATTGAAGATTTTTAAAAAGGTAGATACAAAAGAACATACCAATCAGATTATTAAGGATTTATTAATTAAGTAATTACATATATTTATTATGGCAAAGGAAGACGCGAAATCGGTCAATAGCGAAAAGTTAAAAGCCCTGCAGCTTACAATTGAAAAAATTGAAAAGAGCTATGGAAAAGGCTCAATTATGAGAATGGGGGATAAACCCGTTGATGATGTCGCGGCCATTCATTCAGGCTCAATCGCATTGGATTTGGCCATGGGTATCGGAGGATATCCCAAGGGACGTGTTATTGAAATATTTGGTCCTGAATCTTCAGGCAAGACAACTCTTGCAATACATGCCATAGCTGAAGCTCAAAAAGCCGGAGGCATCGCAGCATTTATTGATGCAGAGCACGCATTTGATCCTACTTACGCTCAGAAATTGGGTGTCGATATTAATGAACTGCTCATTTCGCAGCCTGATAACGGTGAACAGGCGCTCGAAATTGCTGATAGCCTTATCCGGTCAGGTGCCATTGATATTATTGTTATCGACTCTGTTGCAGCCCTTACGCCTAAAGCAGAAATCGAAGGTGAAATGGGGGATTCAAAAATGGGTCTTCAGGCCCGGTTGATGTCTCAAGCACTTCGTAAGCTTACCGGCAGTATCAGCAAAACAAAGACATGCGTAATTTTCATTAACCAATTGCGTGATAAAATCGGTGTTATGTTCGGAAATCCTGAAACAACAACCGGTGGTAATGCCTTGAAATTTTATGCCTCTGTCCGTCTTGATATCCGGAGAATCGGACAACTTAAAGACGGTGATGAAGTGCAGGGAAGCCATACCCGGGTTAAAGTGGTTAAAAATAAAGTAGCACCACCTTTCCGTAAAGCTGAATTTGACATTCTTTACGGCGAAGGAATCTCGAAAATAGGTGAAATTATCGATCTTGGCGTTGAAATCAACCTGATTAAGAAGGCCGGATCGTGGTTTAGCTACGGTGAAACTAAGCTGGGTCAGGGTCGCGAAGGAGTGAAATCACTTTTAAGAGACAATCCTGAACTAATGGAAGAGCTTGAATCTAAAATACTTGCAAATTATACTCCTGCTTTGGATAAATAAATAGTTTCGAACTTATTGAGAAATCTGAATCGGAAATTTTACGGTTCAGATTTTTTTTTTGACTTTTGTGCGCACAGTTGGATTAGAAATTTTATAAAGAATCCTTATGAAAATATTGAAATTTGGAGGAACTTCGGTTGGTTCTGTCGAAAATATTAAAATAATAGGCGAAATTGTTCTAAATCAGCACGATAAAATTATTGTTGTGGTTTCTGCCTTGGGTGGAGTAACTGATCAGCTGCTTTCTGTAGCTCAAAAAGCAGCCTCAGGAGTGGAAGTAAATGGTGAGCTAACTGACATACAGACACGTCACGCAAAGATTATTGATGGATTGTTTAATGCTCAGATGGCTGATGCTGCTGTACTTGCATTGAAACCGCTATTTGATGAACTCGAAAAAATCATTCAGGGTGTTTCACTCATTGGCGAACTTACCCCAAAAACGCTTGACAAGATACTTGGGTTCGGAGAGCGGCTCTCATCTTTGTTGATTAGCCGTTATTTAAATGTCCCGTTGATCGATAGTTTGGCCGTTATTCGTACCGACCGCAATTTTGGAAAGGCAAATGTTGATTTTGAGGCTACTTACCCTTTGATCGCAGAAGCTTGTTCGGCAATTACCCGGCTTGCAGTGGCACCAGGTTTTATTTCCTCTGCGTCTGATGGTTCAATGACCACTCTGGGACGGGGTGGATCAGATTATACTGCTTCACTGTTTGCAGCTGCTGTAAATGCAAAACAACTGGAGATATGGACGGATGTAGATGGCTTTATGACAGCCGATCCGCGTGTGATCAGTAAAGCATACACAATTCCAATGCTTACTTATTCTGAGGCAATGGAACTTTCGTATTTTGGTGCCAAAGTGATTTATCCCCCCACGATTTTACCGGTTTATCAAAAAAATATCCCTATTTACATCAAAAATACCATGAACCCGGAGGGTGAAGGAACTTTAATCTGTCAGTCGGAAGGAATTGGGAAAGACCATCCGATCAAAGGAATCTCTTCAATTACAGGAATCTCACTGTTTACGATTCAGGGTTTAGGGATGGTCGGCGTAACGGGTATTTCAATGCGGCTTTTCGGGGCTCTGGCCAAAAAGGAAATTAATGTTGTCCTGATCTCTCAGGCTTCATCGGAAAATTCGATAAGCTTTGCCATTGACTCACATTTTGCCGACATCGCTACCGAGGCTATTTCTATTGAATTTGAACGTGAAATTGCATCCGAAAGGATCAATAAACTGACGTGCGAGAATGAACTCTCGATTGTTGCCATCGTGGGCGAAAATATGAAACACTCTGCCGGTATCGCCGGGAAATTATTTCATACGATTGGGAAAAACGGCATAAACGTGGTTGCTATTGCACAGGGCGCATCGGAACAAAATATTTCATGGGTTGTTAAAAATTCCGATCTTCGGAAAACGCTTAATGTCGTGCACGAGGCATTTTTTCTTTCCCCATACGTTGAACTAAATATTTTTCTGGTTGGAATTGGCACAGTAGGACGCGATTTATTGGAGCAAATCAGCCGGCAGCAGGATAAATTAAAAAAGGAACATCGCCTTAAGCTCAAACTTGCCGGGGTTTCGAATTCAAGAAAGATGATATTCGACCGCGAGGGAATTGAGGTTTCAGCGCTGAAATCACTGATTGAAACCTCTGAAATAAAATCAGATTTAGGGTTATTTTGTGAGACAATGGTTGAGATGAACATGTTTAACTCTGTATTTGTTGATTGTACAGCAAATGCAAAAGTGGCCGATCATTACCTCTTCGTTCTGGAGAATTACATATCGGTGGTGGCTGCAAATAAAGTAGCTGCATCGTCAGAATACGGTCGCTACCGTGCATTGAAGGAAATGGCAGCAAAACATGGCGTTAAATTTTTGTTTGAGACCAATGTAGGAGCTGGTCTTCCTTTGATTTCAACGATAAACGATTTAATGCGTTCAGGCGATCGGATAGTTCGGATTGAAGCGGTGTTGTCCGGAACACTCAATTATATTTTTAACACGCTCAGCAAAGATATTCCATTTAGCAAAGCCGTTAGAATGGCCAAAGAGATGGGTTATGCAGAACCCGATCCCAGGATTGATTTAAGTGGAATTGATGTGATCCGAAAACTGGTGATATTGGCTCGCGAATCAGGGTATAAAATTGAAAAGGAGGATGTTGCGAATAATTCGTTTATTCCTGAAAAGTATTTTAATTCAACCATGGAGGAGTTTTGGAGTACTATCAGCGAAATGGATGAGGAGTTTGAAAAACAGCGTATTGTTCTGGAAGCCGGAAAGCAGAAATGGCGTTTTGTCGGTATAATGAATGAAGGAAAAGCCTCTGTTTCGCTCGAAATCGTCGATCCCGGTCATCCGTTTTATGATCTGGAAGGAAGTAACAACATCGTTTTGTTAACAAGCGAGCGTTACAACGAGTATCCGATGCTGATCAAAGGCTATGGCGCAGGGGCAGCAGTTACTGCCGCCGGGGTTTTCGCCGATCTGATCAAAGTATCAAATATATAATGTATAGTAATTATTTTTTGCATGAAACACCCATGAATCTGCGCTTCGCAAACACGAATGAAGATGACTCAGGTGTTCCATCAGGCAATTAAAAAACAAATTATCTTCTGATGAAATATATCGTTATTCTTGGCGATGGAATGTCAGACCAGCCCGAGACTGAATATGGTGGATTGACTCCATTGATGGCTGCTAATATTCCAAATATTGACCATCTGGCGGCTATGGGCCGCTCCGGATTATTAAAAACAATTCCGGAAAGGCTCCATCCGGGAAGTGAAGTGGCAAATCTCGCAGTTCTTGGCTATGATGTTGAAGCAGTTTTTGAAGGTCGGGGTGTGATTGAAGCCGCAAGCATCGGCGTGCATCTTGATGATGGAGACCTCGCATTGCGATGCAATCTGATTTGTATATCAGATGAAAATATTAAAAATCATTCTGCCGGACATATCTCTACACCTGAGGCAACAGAATTAATCAATGTTTTGAACGAAGAGCTTGGAAACGAAAGGGTTAAATTCTATACCGGGGTTTCGTACCGTCATCTCCTCGTAATAAAAGGTGGGAATAAGTCTTTGAACTGTACACCGCCTCATAACGTTCCCGGATTTCCGGTAGCTGATGTCCTTCCTTCAGCAGCCAACTCATCAGGAGAGGAGACGGCGCAGCTTTTGCTGGATTTAACTCATAAATCCAGACAGCTGCTTGAAAATCATCCTGTTAATATTAAGCGTAAGCAGGAAGGAAAAGATATGGCCAATTCAATTTGGCCATGGTCGCCGGGTTATAAGCCTTCGATGAAAACGTTGAAGGAGATGTTTGGAATTGAAAGCGGCGCGGTGATCTCCGCGGTCGATCTGATACAAGGTATTGGTGTGTATGCCGGTCTTGATGTGATCAAAGTGGAAGGAGCAACAGGTTTATATGATACAAATTATGAGGGGAAAGCAATAGCCGCAATTGAAGCCATAAAAACGCACGATTTTGTTTACCTGCATGTAGAGGCCAGCGATGAGGCCGGTCATGAAGGAGATTATGATCTGAAATTGAAGACTATAGAGTACCTCGACAGCCGCATTGTGAAATATCTTGTCGAAGAGATAGCCAAGATGGATGAACCGGTCGCTTTAGCCGTGCTTCCTGATCATCCGACTCCATGGAAACTGAAAACACATACCCGCGATGCGGTTCCCTTTTTAATCTGGTTTCCCGGTATTAAGCCTGACAGTGTGCTTCATTATGATGAGCTTTCTGCGGGTAAAGGCAGTTATGGCGTGTTGGAGAGCCAGCAATTTATGCAGGAATTATTGAAGACTGAGAATAATTAAAAACAATTTTTCTTCTAATGAAATACTACAGTACCAACCATAAAACTCCTGATGTAACTCTTGAATTAGCTGTGACGCAGGGATTGGCTGCCGATCGGGGATTGTTCATGCCCGAAAAGATCAACCCGATGCCGGAACAATTTTTTCGCGAAATCAGTTCAATGAGTTTTCAGGAGCTCTCATTTGAAGTTGCAAAAAAATTCTTTGGTGAAGATATTCCCGAACCAATCCTAAAAAAAATTGTGTTCGACACACTGAATTTTGATACTCCGTTGGTCAATATTAAAGAGAATATTTATTCACTCGAGCTTTTTCACGGACCAACATCAGCTTTCAAAGACGTTGGAGCCCGGTTTATGGCGCGCCTTTTATCCCATTTTCTGGGAAAAGAGAAGAAGATCGTTCATGTGCTGGTTGCAACTTCGGGTGATACCGGCAGCGCAGTAGCCAATGGATTTTTAGGAGTCCCAGGAATTCAGGTTCATGTGCTTTATCCTAAAGGCAAAGTAAGCGAAATTCAGGAGAAACAGTTTACAACATTAGGTCAGAATATTACGGCGCTTGAGATAGACGGAACATTCGACGATTGTCAGGCATTGGTGAAATCGGCGTTTATGGATGATGAGATTAAAAATAAAATCACGATTACATCCGCAAATTCTATAAATGTAGCACGGTTTCTGCCACAGTCATTCTATTATTTTAATGCCTGGGCTAAACTGGAGGATAAATCACGGAAAGTCGTTTTTTCTGTCCCAAGCGGCAATTTTGGAAATATTACTGCCGGCCTCTTTGCTAAAAGAATGGGTCTGCCTGTGAGCAAATTTATAGCTGCCAATAACCTGAATGATATCGTTTTCAATTACCTGAGAACCGGTGTTTACGAGCCTCGCGCTTCGGTTTCAACCATTGCCAATGCTATGGATGTTGGCGATCCAAGCAATTTCGCACGCATATTGGATCTTTATCAGCACAATCATCAGGCCATTTCGAAGGATATTACCGGCACAACCTATTCGGATAACGAAATCAGGGAAACACTTTTATCTGTCTATCAGTCGGCAGGTTATTTACTTGATCCTCATGGCGCAGTTGGTTACCGTGCCCTTGATGAACTTTTGGCAAAAAGTGAAACAGGTATTTTTCTCGAAACTGCTCATCCGGCAAAATTTACCGAAACGGTGGAACAGGTGGTTGGTAAAGGAAATGTCCCAATGCCGGAAAAACTGCAGAAATTTATGACTGGTGAGAAGCTTAGCATTAATTTTCCTTCAACTTACGCAACATTCAGGGAATATCTTGCCGGATTAAGTTAGTTTTCTCCAACTTCTGCACGATTTTTGTATCACTTTTTTTAAAGTTATAATGCCTTCAATGTGGAATTTAAAATTTAAAGCCATGAAAGTGATAACAAGATTCCTGAAATTAATCATCCCTGCCTGTATTGCACTTGGAGTGATTGTAACGTCATGTCGCCATGACGATAATTATTATGCTGTTGGTGATTTTCTGGTG
>CAYHDA010000072.1:2496-16490 GCA_964355145.1 uncultured Mariniphaga sp. | reverse complement strand
TATTTACCAAATAAATATTGAAATGGAAATTAGGTTCAATAATAACTGTCAATCGTCAGGGATTAGATTTGCCGGTGCGCTGCTGTCTGTACTTCCGGTGGTGTTTACGCTCGGAGCAGAAGGGAAAGCGCCGGAAAAACCGAATGTAATATTGGTCATCACAGATGATCAGGGGTTTGGTGATCTGGGTTTTTACGGAAATCCCAATATCAAAACGCCTGTTCTCGACAAGCTGGCAAGAGAAAGTGTCCGGTTTAATCAGTTTTTTGTCTCTCCGGTCTGTTCGCCAACCCGTTCATCTGTAATGACAGGCCGTTATTCGCTTCGGACAGGGGTTCGCGATACCTATAAAGGGGGTGCAATAATGGCCGCTTCAGAAATCACAATTGCCGAAATATTGAAAGATGCCGGTTATCAAACGGGAATGATCGGAAAGTGGCACCTTGGTGACAACTACCCTTGTCGCCCACAGGATCAGGGTTTTAATTATACTCTGAGGCATTTGTCTGGAGGCATCGGACAGGCGGGCGACTGGCCCAATGCCTCAAGAGGGGACAGCTCTTATTTTAACCCTACGCTCTGGCAGAATGGAGAAATGGTGAAATCCAAAGGATATTGCACCGATGTTTTTACCGATGCGGCGATTAATTTCGTCAAAAAAAATAAGGAGAAGCCTTTTTTCCTTTATCTCGCTTTTAATGCACCACATGGGCCACTGCAGGTGCCCATGGAATATTATAAAAAGTATAAAGATATTGACCCGTCGAAAGGTTTCGGGAATGATCCGCGTCCTTTCCCTAAGATGGATGGAGTGCTGAAAGAAAATGCGCGAAAAGTCTATGCAATGGTTTCCAATATTGATGATAATATCGGGCGACTGTTGAAACAATTGGATGAACTTAAGCTGGATCAGAATACATTGGTAATTTTTATGACCGACAATGGTCCGCAGCATTATCGCTATTTAGCCGGGATGCGCGGTTTGAAGGGACTGGTGTATCAGGGTGGCGTGCGTGTTCCTTGTTTTTGGCGTTATCCCGCTGGATTTCAAGGCAACCGCGATATTGAAACACCTTCGGCACATTACGATTTACTGCCTACCCTTGCCGGATTATGCGGAGGTAAAATCCCGGCAGACAGGGTCATCGATGGCCGAAATCTGTTGCCTTTACTTAAAAATGAACTGTCAGAATTGCCAAACCGCGCAATGTGCTGCTACTGGGAGAGAGGTTATCCGGAAAAATATAAAAATGTTTCGATCCGAAAGGGAGATGACAAATTGGTTGGAAATTGCGGTGCGGACGATGGAATCGAACAATTTGAATTGTTCGACATTAAAAATGATTCCTATGAGTTGAATAATATCGTTAGTCAGAATATTCAAAAGGGCTTAAATCTCAGGAAAGAGATGAACAGCTGGCTGGATGAAATGATGTTGTCACCCAATATCGTCAATCAGCCAAGGGCTATTCTTGGAACACGGTATGAAAACCCATCCCGGTTAAACCTGAATGATGTCGCTTCAGTTAAAGATGAAAAGTTAAAGAATAATGTGGTTTCGTGGAAAGTGGAAATCGCTGAAACCGGTGCTTATGATTTAACCGTTCATTTTCCAAAAAAGAATACCGGTGATTTCCAAATCCGATATAATTTCGGAGTTTTGGAACGTACGGTGAACATCAACCTGTCAAATAGTGATATTCTTAAAATTGAGAATATTCAATTACCTGCCGGAAAGGCAGACTTAAGTCTGAATGTTTGCATCAAGGAAACAGGAAAGGACAAATACATCGTGCCCTCTTATATTGAAGTGAGCAAGCAGGATTAGTCTTATCGGAAGATGGGTTGAATCAAGGCCGTCAAATAATTGTATTAATTACAAATTGCAATAATATACAAATGAAATTAAGCAAAATTCAGTTATCGATGCTTGCATTTTATAGTGCGGCAATGGTGGGAAATGCTGCGCCAAAAGCAGTTCAAAATACGCGTCCGAATATCTTGTTTATTATGAGTGATGATCATGGATTCCAGGCGATTAGTGCTTACGGATCAGGATTGAACGCTACTCCCAATATTGATCGTATTGCAAAAGAGGGGGCAATCTTTACAAAAGCATTTGTCACCAACTCCATTTGTGCCCCCAGCCGTGCGGTTATGCTCACCGGTAAATTCAGCCACCTGAATGGAAAGATCAATAACATAGGTGGTTTCAATTGGGAACAGCAAATTTTTCCGAAACTTTTGCAGCAGAGTGGTTATCAGACTGCCTTGGTCGGCAAAATTCATCTCGATGGAATTCCGCAGGGCTTCGATTACTCCAAAGTACTCCCGGGGCAAGGGGAATATTACAATCCTGTTTTCTTAGAGAATGGTCTTAAAAAACAATATCAAGGCTATGTCACCACACTTACTACGCAATTTGCCCTCGAGTGGCTGGATAAAAAGCGTGATAAATCGAAACCTTTCTGTCTTCTGTACCATCAAAAAGCGCCTCATCGTAACTGGTTGCCTGAAGAGAAGTATTTAGATTTATATGAGGATCGCGATTTTCCGTTTCCTGATAATTTCTTTGATGATTTTTCCGGTCGTGGTGCAGCTGCACACACCCAGGAAATGGGAATTGTCAAAGAAATGACCTGGGGTGGTGACATGAAATTTGAGAATGATCCTTATACGGGTAAGCCAACAGGGTTCATCCAAAATCTCGCCAGGATGAATGAGCAGCAACGAAAAGCCTGGAGAGCTGCCTATAGTAAAAGAAATGAAGAGTTCATCAGAACGATGCCACAAGGAAGAGATCTGGCAAAATGGAAATACCAGCGATACATTCGCGACTATTTAAAATGTATCAAATCAGTTGACGATGGAGTAGGCGAAGTGCTGGATTATTTGGATAAAAACGGCCTGACAGAAAATACCATCGTTGTCTATACTTCCGATCAGGGCTTCTATCTTGGCGAACATGGCTGGTTTGATAAACGGTTCATGTATGAAGAATCGTTTCGTACACCATTGGTAATCAGATATCCAAAAGAAATTAAGCCCGGAACTGTGATCACCCAATTGGTTCAGAATCTTGACTTTGCACCTACATTTTTAAACTATGCCGGGGTAAAGACCGCGAAAGAGATGCAAGGTGAATCTTTCAGAAGACTGGTCAGTGGTGAATCGATGAAATGGAGAGACGCCATTTACTACCATTATTACGAGTACCCAAGTACGCACGCCGTAAAACGGCATTACGGAGTAAGAACCGACCGGTATAAATTGATCCATTTTTATTTTGACGTGGATGAATGGGAATTGTACGACCTGGAAAAGGATCCGAAAGAGATGAAAAGTGTTTATAATGATCCTGCCTATTCTGATATCCAGGCCAATCTGCTCAGAAAATTGAATGAACTTCGGATCAAATATGAAGATACAGATGAGGTTACACGGTCGTTTTTGCCCAAGATATAGTGTGAAAATGATACCGTTAAAATGAATAAAGCCGCGTGCCACTGAAATGGACGCGGCTTATTTTTGTGCGGAATTTCTGAAATTGAAAAAAAACAGGATCATTTTCCCAAGAGTCGACCCCGATGAATTGTCCTTTTTTGCCGGAAAATTTTTAACTGCCTCTGAACGAATTGCTTTCACTGACCGACAAACAGATTTATAACATGAATCAACTGAAATATCAAGCATAGATGAAATGATGTCATACGAAAGATTGCAATTGAACCGTAAATAAATAATTTCTTGCTGCTTGGGTTTAAGTTTTCCAATGATTCGCCTCACGATCTGTAACATTCGATCAGCTTCTTCCAGATCTTCTTTTTTTTCCTGTGCATTATAAAAGTTGAAATCACTCTCCGAAAATTTCTCGGACAAAACGATTTTTTTCTGTTTTTTCAGTTCCAGAAATAATTGTCGTCGAAAAGATTGAATCAGATAACCTGCAATGCTTTGTACCGGCTTCAGCTTCTTCCTGATAGAAAGAAAATAACTAAAAACATTCTGAATAGCATTCTCAATAGTCTGTTTATCAGAGGTGTATTTTAAACCAAACTTAAATAATAAATTAAAATGATCCGTGTATATAGTCGATAAAGCCTCCTGATTATTTTGAGAGATAAAGCTATCCCACAACTCACTATAATTTTTATTCTGAGGAATTATCATGATTGCCTTATGTTAGAAAGGAATCAACAGGTTTATTCTTAAAGTCACGAAAGTATTTCATGTCCCCGGTGTGCCTTGCCGGTTGTTTTAGAAATATTTTATTTAATGCTAGACTTCCCGCAGAACAAAAGTTCCGACACAATAAATAGTTAGATAATAATTCAATTTTCGTAGGATTTATTGAGCGAATTTGTGTTGTCTGAGCAGGTACTTGCCAAGATAAATTTAGGTTCCATTCTTCTGTTTTCCCCCGAGTTATCATAAAATACATCACAATTAGGTGCTCTTCCTTATTATCAGGATTGAAGTAAAATGGTTTGGTAGTCCACTTCAAAAATACTTAAAAATCAATACATAAAGTTTTTATTGGAGTAAATAATTTCAAAAGCATTGCGTATATGGATTAAAGCATAGATAATGAATGTTATATGGTTTATATTTGAATGTGCTTTTTTGTTTTGGAGTGAAAACAGAGATTGTAACTATTTAACGATTAATTGTCTAAGATGTCCCGGCGTTGTATTTTGAATTACTTATTTTTGCTGTCAATTTCTCTTTTACTGGCCCGCAATGGATAGCTCAATCAGCCTGCCATAGATAATAATTTGTTAGTGTTGCATGGAATATTAACCCTTTGCGTTGCGGATTTGGGAATAAAATTAATTTTGAACTTTAATTAAATAAATCCTGAATTTCATGGAAAACAAAGATACGCTAAGACTGGAATTAAAAAGCAGCGCTATTTGGACCGCACTTGTTACCCTCTTGTTTCTGTTGTTTTATGCGGCAAAAAATCCAATTACCGATATAATTATTGCACTGCCATTCTTTATTGTGTTTTATTATATCTTTTTTAGCATTGGGAAAGTGGCCGTGTCTGCCAAAATAAGAAGCTGGATACAACAAGATCTTAAGAATTTAATTGTTCTGCCTTTAATCCTGATAACTCTCTATGTTATTTATATTTTCATCAATGGACAAAATCCTCTCAAAGGCGCCCTCGCTTTAGTTCCGTACCTGATTATTTTTCCGGTTCTGGTTTTTGCTGCAAGAAGACGAAACGTTCAAAAGATTGACTGGATTGATTTTACCGCTTTTGTAATTTATCTGCTGCCTACCGCTTTTATAGAGGTAAAACCTGCAGGCGAACTTCCCTTCAACGGTGACGGTTTTGATTCGATTTACCGGATTATTCTGATTGTTTCAGCCGTCTATTCTTTCGGTGTGGTTCGAGGCTTGAATGATATTGGCTTCTTTCCCTCATTTAATGTTAAATCACTTTGGACTTCAATATGGGTTTGGTTTGTATTTTACCTTTTTGTCCTGATTATCGGATTCAACGTTAATTTTATTAAATATGTAGGTCATGAAATTAAAGACCTGGCACTGCTGAATAAAATAGCGATTACGCTAATTGCAACTTTTTTCCACACTGCGATCTTTGAAGAACTATTTTTTAGGGGCATTTTACTCAATTTGCTCACAAAAAGAATCGGACAAGCCAAATCGTGGCTGATTTTCTGGGTTTCCGGTCTGATTATCTCAATTCCTCTGGCATTACTTGTTGGCTATACATTGAAAGGCGGGATGCAATGGTTCCCGGCTTTAATGACTATCTTAATATTTACCGCCGCCTTTTTTATTGAAAGAGCAAAGAAAAGTGATTCAGGTGTTTACACCGGCCTGGCAATTACAAGTGTAATATTCGGGCTTGTTCATTACCATTCTCATGCAATAATTTATATCGGCTTTGCATGTATCGCCGGCTGGGCTTACGGATACACCTATCTCAAAACAAAAAATGTCTTCTATAGTGCAATTGTTCACACTTTGGTCAATAGTTCGGTGCTGATTTTCGGGTTTGAATTTATAAAATAATAGCAGAATTTATTCTTATCATCAATTATTTATCGCTATGTCCAGACCTTTAAGATCAAGAAAAATTGTGAAATATGGAATGATTACCGTTTCCATTTTGGCACTGATTTACTATTTCGGTTTCGCCTGGCCTTTTCGCGGGGCTCCCTTTAATGCTCAACGTCATGGAAATCCACCACTTACACCCCCGTGGGCTTTGGAATGCTGGCTGTGGGAAGACGATGTCAATACTTCGTCGCGCATCGATACCCTTCTTGAAGGATATGCCAAAAATGATATTCCTGTGCGTACGGTTATTTTAGACAGTCCATGGAGCTTGAGATACAATGATTATGAGATAGATACGCTGTTGTATCCTAAGCCAAATGAGTGGTTTGCAAAAATGCAGAATAACGGTTACCGGGTTGTGCTTTGGATGACGACTATGGTGAATAGCCAAAGTCAGGATACCCGAATTAAACAATCTGAATCCTGGTTTAATTGGGCGAAAGAGAAAGGTTATCTCGCAGGGAAAGGCGATCAGATCAAATGGTGGAAAGGGAGGGGTGGTTTTATTGATTATACCAATCCTGATGCACTGAAGTGGTGGCGCGGGATGCAACAAGAAGTATTCGATTATGGCATCGACGGATGGAAATTAGACGGAACTGCAACCCTTTTTTATAACATGATCGGACCGGTTCCACTGTTTTATAAAATGACCCGGTCGGGGTTGATGACCGCACGAACCTATATGGATCATTATTACCGCGACGAGTATTTACACGGACTCACTCAGAATCCGGAATTTGTAACAATGTCAAGAGCCATCGACCGCGGATATCATCCTGAAGGATTTGCGCCGATCGATGCTTCTCCTGTTAATTGGGTTGGTGATCAGAAACATACGTGGGAGTCGACCGGAAAAATAACTGAGGAAGACCTGCAAAATAAAGACATTGCCATGGCAGGTATCGATGGGATTGAACTGGCAATGCAGAATATTATGGCAAGTGCAAAGGTCGGTTATAATATAATTGGCTCCGATGTTGCCGGGTTCTCCGGGAAGACAATTCCTCCGCGTCTGTATATCCGCTGGACGCAATTTTCCACTTTCTGCGGATTGTTTCTTAATGGAGGTCATGGAGAAAGGGCTTTGTGGAAAAGATCGGCACAGGAACTGGAAATTATCCGTAAGTTCTCGTGGCTGCATACCGAACTGGTTCCTTATATGTACACTTATGTTGTGACGGCTCACAATGGCGGAGAGGTGCTGCAGCGTCCGGTAGAAGGCAAATATCATTATCTCTTTGGAGATCAATTTCTTGTAGCTCCGATTTATAAGGACGAATTAAAGAATAAAGTAACTTTACCTGAAGGAAAATGGCGGTATTTCTTTGATGACAAGGCTATAATCGAAGGACCCGTAACTTTTGAACGGGAGTTCCCACTCGAAGAATATCCGGTTTATATCCGCGAAGGTGCCATCGTTCCAATGGATATTAAACGTGAATATACCCGAATCGGAAATCAAAATTCAACGGGCTACTTAACACTTCTGATCTACCCGAACGGTAAAAATGAATTTACTGTTTATCATCCCGACAAAACCGGAAGCACGACCGTTTTGGTATCTGACGACTCTGAAAAAATTACTGTCTCATTAGAAAATATACATAAACCACATATCCTTAATATTAATATTCCCGCTAAACCGAAAAAAGTGGAACTGGATCATATCCTGCTTCAGGATTCAGTCAATTATAATTTTGATCAAAAACTGCATAAATTAATCATAAAAACAGATAATTACATTACCGGTAATTACATAATATATAGGTAGCAGGAAAGATTTATTGTCGCATTTTTGATTTTCATTTTTATTTGAAAATGATTTCTGATAATTACTGAATTATTAAATAAATATATCGGTGCTTTGCACCTTTTGGTCTAAGACGATTAATCTTCTACAAATATCGCGGTGCTCTGCACCTTAGTAAAACAGGAAAGCAGCAGAGCTGCGAAATATTTGTAGAAATAAAGATATTAAGCACGATTCTTAAGGTGCAGAGCACCGCAACGTAATATTCAACATTCACTAATGAAACACCCATGATTGTGCGCTTCGCAAACACGAATGAAGATAACTCAGGTGTTCCATCAGGCAATTAAAAAACAAATTTTCTTCTGTTGAATAGGATTTAAATAAATTGATCGAAAAATAATACGACATATAATTATTCGTACTACTTAAGTAGTCTTTACTGAATAAAGTCATTGTTTTTTAATTGGAAATATTCCTGTATTTTCATAAAAGATGATTTAGTATTCTGATAATCACTTATTTAGAAAGATTATAAATTGCTCTTTCCGGATAAGAAATGTGTTGAAAAAGTAGAATATGATCATATATTTACAGTCAGTGAACTAATTAAAATCAACCTCTTTATGGAAAACAAGCAACTCTCCTTTTATGAGGAAGTCCGTGGGGATGGAACATCCCGTAGAGATTTTCTTAAGTTTTGCACAACAATGGCTGCTTTTTTAGGATTAGAATCCAGTGGCGTAGGGCAGATTGTAAATGCGCTTGAGACAAAACCCCGGCTTCCGGTTATCTGGTTTCATTTTCAGGAATGCACCTGTTGCAGCGAATCTTTTATCCGGGCATCACACCCAATTGTTGCCAATATTGTTTTAGATAAAATATCGCTCGACTATCAGGAAACGCTTATGGCGGCTTCCGGTTTTCAGGCTGAGGAAGCCTATAAGGCGGTTATGGCAAAATACCCCGGAGAATACATCGTGATGGTGGAAGGTTCGATACCGACAGAAAATGAGGCATATTGCTGCATTGGAGGCCGAAGTGCTCTTCAGATTTTGAAAGAGGCTGTTGCCAATTGCAAGGCTGTTGTAGCCTGGGGTAACTGCGCGTCTGCAGGCTGCGTTCAGGCTGCCCGGCCTAATCCAACCGGCGCCAAGCCGGTTCACAAAGTGATTAGCGGTAAACCGGTTATTAATGTCCAGGGTTGCCCGCCGATTGCTGACGTAATGGCTGGTGTGGTTGTTCACTTGCTTACTTTTGATCGTATTCCTCAGCTCGACGAATTGGGCCGGCCTAAGGCTTTTTATTCCAGACGTGTTCACGATACCTGCTATCGCCGTGCAAGTTTTGACGCCGGATTATTTGTCGAATCGTTTGACGACGAGGGTGCAAAGCGTGGCTATTGTCTTTATAAAATGGGATGCAAAGGTCCTGTTACCTATAACTCTTGTGGCATTATTAAATGGAACGACGGTGTAAGTTATCCAATCCAGTCAGGTCATCCTTGCATTGGATGTTCGGAAGAAGGATTTTGGGATAACGGCCCTTTCTATCAGCATCTGCCAAGTGTTGCAGGATTTGGAATTGAAACAACAGCCGATAAAATCGGACTCGGACTTGGCATTGCTACTGCCGTTGGCATGGCAGGTCATGCTATTGTCACCAATATCCGCAAAAACAAAGAGTTATCTAATGCTCCGGAGACAGCTTCCACAATTGAAACCCCTAAAGTATAATCACCATGGCTGAAAGAATCGTTATAGATCCCATCACCCGAATTGAAGGTCACTTGCGGGTTGAGATTGAAGTTAATAATGGAATAATCACAGATGCTTTTAGTGCTGGAACGATGGTTCGAGGCATTGAAACGATATTAAAAGGGCGCGACCCGCGCGACGCATGGGCTTTTGTTGGCCGTGTATGCGGTGTTTGCACCTCTACCCATTCGCTTACTTCTGTGAGAACCGTTGAAAATGCATTAGGAATATCTGTTCCTCCCAATGCCGAAATTATTCGCAACCTCATGGCACAGGCATTATACATCCAGGACCATGTTGTTCATTTCTATGTGCTCCACGCACTCGATTGGGTGGATGTGGTCTCCGCGTTGAAAGCTAATCCTGCTGAAGCATCACGGATTGCACAAAGTATTTCCCCCTGGCCAAAAAGTTCCGTTGGTTATTTTACTGATATTCAGAAGCGCTTTAAAAATTTTGTTGAGAGCGGTCAGTTAGGCATTTTTGCCAATGGCTATTGGGGTCATTCTGCTTACAAGCTACCTCCTGAAGTGAACCTTATCGCAGTAGCACACTACCTCGAAGCCCTCGAGTGGCAAAAAGAACTTGTGAAAGTGCATACTATTTTTGGAGGCAAAAATCCACATCCAAATTACCTGGTCGGAGGGGTGCCATGTTCCATAAATATCGAGGAAGCCAATGCGGTGAATGCAGAACGGCTTGCGATGGTTGGAAAGCTTTTTGAAGATGCCAAAACCTTTGTCGATCAGGTTTATATCCCTGATCTATTGGCGATTGCCTCTTACTACAAAAGTGATTGGGGCGCAATCGGCGGTGGATTAACCAATTATATGTCATTTGGAGATTTCCCGACCAACGGTTACAACAATCCGGATAGCTTTAAAATGCCTCGTGGCGTTATCCTGAACCGTGACCTTAGCAAAATTCATGAGATCAAAGCCGATGATCCTCAACAGATACAGGAATATGTCAATAATTCGTGGTACAATTATTCGAAAGGCGATGCCGTTGGATTACACCCGTGGGATGGAGAGACCAGCCTCAATTATACAGGTCCAAAACCACCTTATGATCATCTCGATGTATCCAAAAAATACAGCTGGATTAAAACTCCACGCTGGAAAGGATACCCGATGGAAGTTGGTCCGCTTGCCAGAATGCTGGTTGGATATGCCTCGGGACGTGCTGATTATAAGGCCGTAATCGAAAGTACCCTTGCCGCTTTGAATGTGCCGGTAACCGCGCTTTTCTCCACTCTTGGACGGACAGCAGCCCGCGGACTTGAAACTAAATTAACATGCGACTGGGCGCTGGAATCTTACGGACAACTGTTGGCCAACATCAAAAATGGAGATACCCGCACCCAGAATAACGTGAAATGGGAGCCATCAACCTGGCCAAAAAGCGCTAAAGGAATCGGAATGGTCGAAGCGCCTCGTGGTGCCTTGTCTCACTTTATTGTAATCGAAGACAAGAAAATTGCCAATTACCAATTGGTTGTTCCCACTACATGGAATGCTTCTCCTCGCGATGCACAAGGGAAAAGGTCAGCATATGAAGAATCACTGATCGGAACGCCGGTCGCTGATCCAAAAGTGCCACTCGAAGTCCTTCGTACCATACACTCCTTCGACCCATGTCTGGCTTGTGCTGTACATGTTTACGATGAAAACGGAACCACTATTCATGATCTTAAAACCTACTAAGCCATGAGAAGCAGATCCATACCCTTGCGTGAAGTGTATGTATGGGAATTGCCTGTTCGAGTCTATCACTGGGTCAATATGCTGTGCGTGATATCGCTGGTTATTACAGGTTTTGTGATAGGAAATCCTCCTGCCCTTATGAGCGGCACTGAAGCATATTTTAATTATTGGTTTGGAACAGTGAGATTTATCCACTTTGTTAGTGCGTTTCTATTCTTCTTCAATTTTGTCTTCAGAACTTATTGGGGATTTTATGGAAATGAATTCTCACGCTGGACTAATTTTATTCCGCTTAAACGGTGCCAGTGGAAGGAAATTATTGACGTGATAAAAGTTGATGTATTGCAGATCACACACAAAAAAATAGATTCAATCGGTCATAATGCATTGGCAAGTTTCATCTATTTTATCACTTTCCTGATCTTTCTTTTGCAGTGCCTTACCGGATTTGGAATGTATTCGGCTATGAGTCAGTCTTCTTTTCCGAAGTTATTCGCGTGGATCGTTCCTTTTCTGGGCGGCGATATGAGCGTCAGACAACTCCATCATATTTCGATGTGGGGCTTTATCATCTTTGCTATCGTTCATGTGTACCTGGTATTCTACCATGACTATATCGAACGTCGGGGTGTAACTTCATCGATGATCGGAGGCTGGAAATTTATCGAGGAAGATGTGATTGAACGCCATGAGACTAAAACAGAAGAGTGTCCTAAAGAGTAATTGAGAAGATTTTGCCTTATAAATAGTGACCGGGAGACTCGTCAATTACAGAACAGTCACCCGGTCACTTCATTTGATGGAATGATCATTTAAATTGAATATTTTGACAACACCACTAAACAACATCCTCGTACTTGGGATAGGAAATATATTGATGAATGATGAGGGCGTTGGAATTCAAGTAATTGAAAGACTTGAAATTGAAGGCTTTAAGGATGCTGATCTGATGGATGGAGGTACGGGGGGATTTCATCTGCTGGGATTTATTCAATCCTACGCAAAGGTGATCGTCATTGATGCAGCGCTCGATTCTTTTCCGGCAGGACATGTCAGGGTGCTGCACCCAAAATATGCAAAGGATTTTCCAAAGCAGCTCAGCGCTCATGAGATAGGGCTTAAAGACCTGCTTGATGCTGCTTTTCTTCTGGGAAATATGCCTGAAATTCATTTAGTTGCAGTTTCGGTAAAAGATTTTCAGGACATGGGAATGGAGCTGACTCCCGAGATTGAAAAGGCTATTCCTGAGGCGATTAAGTGTGTTAAGGATTTGGTGGAGAAGCTTCGTAATAACGGGTGAGGCCGTTTCGGCTCCGAAATATTTTTTCCGTTAATACTTTGAAAATCTGCTGCTTTCATAGAATAATAAGGTGCAGAGCACCGCAATATTTGTAGGAATTTTATTGTCACCAACCAAGAAGGTACAACGTACCGTAATAATCTAATATATGGCTGATACATTTACCAAATGCTATGTTCACCTTGTATTTGCAGTCAAGAATCGGGATGCACTTATTCAAAAAGAGTGGAAAACTGAATTAGAGATGTACATTACTGCAATCATCCAAAATCATAAACACAAGCTTTTATCTCTTTACGCCCGGCCTGATCATATCCATATTTTTATCGGCTATAATGTTAACCAATTGATTCCAGATTTAGTTGAGAAAATTAAAACATCAAGTAATGCATGGATAAAGAATAACTGTATTTCTAAGTCAAAATTTGAATGGCAACGGGGATACGGTGCATTTACACATTCTCATTCCCAAATAAATGTAGTAATCCAGTATATAAAGCACCAGGAAATTCATCATCAGAAAAGGATGTTTCGCGAAGAATATTTGGAATTACTCCAGAAAAACGAAGTTGAATTTAAAGATGAATATGTTTTCTTTTTCTTCGATGATATGTTTAATCAGGAATGATATTCCGGTACGTTGTACCTTTTGTGATTATATCATCTACTACTACAAATATCAACGGTGCGCTGCACCTCTGCGATCCTCTGCGGTAAAAAGGTGAAAAAATAGAACCACGGAGAATCGCAAAGAAGGCGCGGAAGACCGCAAAGTTATTAGGTGCTATTGATGTATGTTCTTTATATATACGATGTTAACACTTATTTTGATTGGCGAGCCATTCATACCACAAATCCATCCCTTCACCGGTTTTGGCGGATACCAGAATAAATTCCAGATTCGGGTTGATTGAACGCGCATAACTGATCGCTTTCTCCGTATCGAAATCAAGATATGGAAGCAAATCCGACTTATTGATGATGCACAGGTGCGAGGTCTGAAACATATACGGATATTTTAGCGGTTTATCCTCTCCTTCGGTAGTGCTGATTACAACAACCCTCTTGAACTCCCCAAGGTCAAACATAGCCGGACAAACCAGATTACCGACATTCTCAATAAATAGAATTGATCCGCTTTCGACCTCCAGCTTTTGTAAAGCCATCTCCACCATTCGTGCATCCAGATGACAACCTGAACCGGTGTTGATCTGTATTGCAGGCGCTCCGGATTTTTCAATTCGCTCAGCATCAAGCAATGTCTGCTGATCACCTTCGATCACCGCTATGTTTCGGGATGAAATCAAGGCTTTAATCGTCTTTTCAAGAATACTGGTCTTTCCTGAACCCGGTGAACTGACCAAATTCAAACAAAGGACCTT
>CAYHDA010000072.1:0-2396 GCA_964355145.1 uncultured Mariniphaga sp. | reverse complement strand
TGTGAGTGTGAATGATCATGGTCGTGATCATGGTCGTGATTATGATCATGGCTGTGACCGTGATCATGTTCATGATGGCGATTGTGGATTTTTAATTCCTCTGAGTCGCCGCATCCGCAAGTTTCGCACATAATAGTTTATTTAAAAGTTTTTCAGGACAATCTAATATTTAAGTATTTGTCAATCAACAAGCAGCGATACTACCCGAAATTCGTCGCCTCCACTGATTGAAGACGGAAAACACTGGCATTTAGGGCAGGTGGCCATCCGGAAATTCATTTCAAAATCGTGATCGCAGGCATTACATTTTCCAACTCCCGGAGTTCTGATGATCTTCACACTCGTCTGATCAAGAATTGAATCTTTTACTAATAATCCGAGTGCCGATTCAAAAGCACCAGCTTCAACTCCACTTAAATCGCCTACTTCAATAGTGATCTCCTGAATAGCTTCAGCCTTATTCTTCAGTGCTTCCCGTTGGGCCAGGCTGATCACTTCCATTGCCAGTGAAAATTCGTGCATAATCAATAAGTTTTAACAGATACGCGGCAGCTGATCGCCGGATAATGAGTCAATGATCCTGCGTCCACCGGTTTCGTTTTTCAAGACTACTTTACCCTGATGGTCGTTTACCACCCGTCCGATGATGGCACTTTTCAATCCTGATTTATTTCTTTTTAGAAGTTCAACAATCTTCAGTCCTTCTTGTTCTGAAGCCACAATGATCACTTTCCCTTCATTGGCAATATGCAACGGATCGAATCCCAGCACTTCGCACATTGCTTTTACGCCATTGTTGACCGGTAAGGCAGATTCATCGATTTCAATACCTAACTGAATTTTTTCAACCAGCTCATTCAATACAGTAGCGACACCACCTCTTGTAGGGTCGCGCATAAATTTCACAGAAAATTGATCAAGCACTTCACGGATAAGGTGGTTAAGACAGGCACAGTCGGATTCCACGGATGCCTTAAAATTAAACGATTCGCGTGCATTCATCACCGCCATGCCATGATCGCCGATCGTGCCATTGATAATAATGACATCGCCTGGTTTGATATTCAGTGCTTTGCTGATTTGGCTGTTCTCCTTGGTGACGCGGCCAATTCCGGCGGTATTGATAAATAATTTATCACATTTCCCTTTGTTCACGACTTTTGTATCTCCGGTTACAATCAACACACCGGCTTGTTTTGCTTCCGCTGCCAGCGATTCGACAATTATTTCAAGTTCATGCATCGGAAATCCCTCTTCGATAATAAACGAAACACTGAGGTAAAGCGGTTCGGCTCCTGAAACGGCAAGGTCGTTGACAGTTCCGCAAACTGCCAGTTTCCCGATGTTTCCTCCCGGAAAAAACAGCGGATCGATTACGAATGAGTCGGTGGTAAACGCAATTTCCGATGAATCGACCTTTAAAATTGCGGCATCGGTCTGTTCCGCTAAAATGGGATTACTGAAGTGCCTGATGAACAAATCCTGAATCAGTTGGTGCATCATTTTGCCGCCGCTTCCGTGGCTGAGCATTACCTTAGCTTCTTTTTGTGTCATGCGCGATATTTATAATAGGTGCCACACGTTCCTTCACCCGAAACCATACAAGCTCCGACAGGATCAGAAGGCGTACATTTTTTTGCAAATAACGGGCAATCCACAGGCGTTTTCAATCCCCTGAGGATTTGACCGCAGATGCACCCTTTGGGCTCAGTCGATTCCGGCACTTCAACGAAGAAATTTTTTTCTGCATCAAAAGCTGAAAGTTCTTCTCTGATCTGCAACCCGCTTAAAGGAATAATGCCAAGGCCTCTCCAGCTGTCGTCGCGAAGCACAAAGACGTCATTTAATGTATTCATCGCCAGTTTATTGCCTTCGTTTTGAACCACTCGCTGATACTGCACTTCCACCTTAGGCGTGTTGGCTTCTATTTGTTCCGTAAGCATGAGAATGGATTGCATCATATCGACCGGTTCGAAGCCTGATACCACTACACCCAAGTGCCAAATGGCAACAAGATCGTTATAAATTGCGGTGCCGGTGATCGCACTTACATGTCCCGGTGCGATGAAACCGTCGATTTTTACCCCTTCCGATACCAGGGCTTTCATTACCGGTGGCATTACCTTGTGCGCACTGAGGACAAAAAAATTGGTGATTTTCTCACGTTTCGCCTGTAAAATTGCTGCCGCTGTCAATGGAGCCGTCGTTTCAAATCCGATTCCTAAGAAGACAATTTTTCTGTCGGGATTATTTTTTGCAATTTCAAGTGATTCCAGCACTGAATATACAATACGGATATCACTTCCATTTGCCCTTTCTTTTTCGAGCGATGTCGTTGAGCCGGGAACACGAATCAGATCGCCGTAGGTAGTAATAATAACTCCGGGTATTTTGCT
>CAYHDA010000071.1:0-16499 GCA_964355145.1 uncultured Mariniphaga sp. | reverse complement strand
TTTCATGCCTGTTTAAGTTTTAGCCTGAGCACGATATTTAACAGACAATTTTAATTTATCTCTATTAAAGATAAGAAATTACTGTCACTTAAACCGTGATTTTGAAGCTGTTTTTATCGTTTAACTAACTTTATTTTATCAATTTTTTCCTGACTGACCGGTAATTAAATTAATCCATCCAACGCCTCCAGCAATGTGGCATTCTCCTCAGGTGAACCAATGCTGATTCGAAGACACCCTTCACAAAGAGCGATTGAGGAACGGTCGCGGACGATAATTTTTTCCTCGACAAGGTATTCGTAAATACCACGGGGGTCGTGTGTTTTAACAAGAACAAAATTGGCATCAGCAGGATAAATCTTTGTCACAAACGGATACTTTTTGAGATTTTCAATCAGTCTTTCGCGCTCCTTTAAAATAATCGCCACCCATTCAATTTTAGGTTGCTCATCAGCCAGAAGTTCAAGCGCTTTTGTTTGAGTAAGAATGCTCAGATTATACGGATATTTGATCTTGCTTAACACTTCTATTATGGATTCGTCGGCAAATGCCATTCCCAGGCGCAGACCTGCCATGCCCCAGGCTTTCGAAAATGTCTGAAGTATTACAAGATTTGGATATTTATCCAGAACGGGCAGAAAAGAGTTTTCGGGGCAAAAATCGATATAAGCTTCATCCAAAACAACAACCCCGCTAAAACCCTGGATGACTTTCAACATCTCATTATGATCCAATACGTTACCGGAAGGATTATTGGGCGAGCAAAGGAAAATAAGTTTTGTATCAGCCGATACTGCTGCAAGAACAGCATCAGCATCCATTTCAAATTCGGCGCTCAACGATACGAGGTTCATTGTGACGTTATTCGTATCGGCAGCCACGCGGTACATTCCGTAAGACGGATTGATGGATACAACATTATCCTTGCCGGGTTCACAAAAAGCCCGGAACAACAGATCGATCGGTTCGTCGCTTCCATTTCCAAGGAAGATATTTTGAGCAGGGATTTTTTTGATCTGGCTCACCCTCGCTTTCAATACGCGCTGATGCGGATCGGGGTAGCGGTTCCATGGCGAATTGTAAGGATTTTCGTTGGCATCCAAAAACACCGCTGCCTCACCTGAGAACTCGTCCCTTGCACTGGAATAGGGTTTTAAACCGCGGATATTATCCCTTAGTAATTTATTTATATCAAATGTCATTCGATTTTTTTCTTAGTTCCATTCTCGCAATATATTTTCCGATATAATAGGCGATTAAAGCAAAAATCAGGGAGTATTGTGAAAGAAATTTTGAATACCCGAAATAGGTAATCAGAGAAATAACTGTACTACAATTGATAATGAATACAAAATCCCAAAAGCGCATATTCTTCATAATTCATAATTCGTAATTCGTAATTTCTTCCGCCAACTGGCGGACCTAATTCCTAATTCTCAGTGTTGCCGCATTTTTATGAGCAAAAAGTTGTTCTGCTTCGGCCATTTGTTCAATAACCGGTCCTAAAAGTGCTATTCCCTCTTTGGTAATTTCCTGAAAGGTAATTTTTCTGCAAAAACTATCCAGACCGATCCCGCTAAACGATTTGGCCCAGCCATTGGTTGGAAGCGTATGGTTCGTACCCGAAGCATAATCGCCGGCGCTTTCGGGAGAATAATTCCCGATAAAGACAGAACCGGCATTGATAATGCGATCTGCCAGGGCTGCAGCATTTTTTGTTGCAATAATCAGGTGTTCAGGTGCATAAAAATTAATAAGTCCAAGCATCTCCTCAACATCCTTAACGAGTATGGCGCGGCTGTTTTCGAGTGCTTTTCCTGCTATCGTTGAACGGGGAAGCGCTTTTAATTGTTTCGCCATCGCCTTAACAACATCTTTGATCAGTTGCTCTTCGGTAGTTACCAACACAACCTGACTGTCGGGGCCATGCTCGGCCTGTGACAGGAGGTCGGACGCAATAAACTCAGGAATTGCAGTATTGTCAGCCATAACAGCCACCTCTGAAGGGCCGGCCGGCATATCAATAGCACAATCGGCCATAGCAACAAATTGTTTGGCTGCTGTGACCCATGAATTTCCTGGACCGAAAATCTTAGCTACTTTAGGAACAGACTCGGTGCCGTAAGCCATGGCTCCGATTGCCTGAATTCCACCAATTTTATAAATCTCGGTGATATGGCAGATGGAAGCTGCAAACAAAATAGCAGGGTGAATTTTCCCGTCCGGACCTGGTGGTGTACAAAGAACAACCTCGCCGCATCCGGCAATCATAGCCGGTATTCCGAGCATTAAAACAGTTGAAAACAAAGGCGCTGAACCACCCGGAATGTACAATCCGACCCGTTCAATAGGAACCGATTTTTGCCAGCATTTAACTCCAGGCATGGTTTCAATTACACGATGAGGAACCTTTTGGGCAATATGAAAAGTGTCAATATTTTGTGCGGCAATTTTAATCGCTTTTTTCAATTCAGGGTCAATACTCCTGACCGCATCTTTAATTTCTCCCGCACTAACCTTAAAATCAGCAATATCCACATTGTCAAAGCGTTTCGTATAATCGCGGATTGCCTCGTCTCCGTTTTCAAGGATAGCCGACATCACTTCGCGAACCGTATCGATCTTATCTGAATAATCAGCTGATGGACGCCGCGTAATTTCCGGCCACGAATTAAACAGGGGGTATCGGTAGATTTGCATATTCTGAATATTTACAAAATCATTTTTTCAATAGGCAACACAAGTATTCCTTCGGCACCATTTTTTTTCAGGTTGCCGATCACTTCCCAGAACTCACTTTCGTTTATTACTGAGTGAAGTGAACTCCAGCCGCTTTTCGCCAAAGGCATAATCGTTGGGGAAGTCATTCCCGGCAGTACTTTAATAATCTGATCAAGTTTATTGTTGGGAGCATTCAGCAAAATATATTTTTTCCCGCGCCCTTTTTCTACGGCTTCAATCCTGAAGATCAGCTCATCGAGTATGGCCTGTTTCTCTTTTGAGAGATTGGGTGTCGCTACAATTACAGCTTCAGAATTCATGATGGTATGAACCTCTTTCAGGCGGTTACTGACCAGCGTACTACCTGAACTGACGATGTCGAAAATAGCATCAGACAAGCCAATTCCGGGAGCAATCTCAACAGATCCAGCAATAAAATGAATGTCGGCCACAAGGTTGTTCTCATTTAGAAAATTCTTCAAAATCCGGGGATATGAGGTTGCAATTTTCTTTCCTGAGAACCATTCAAGGCCACTGTATTCGCTATCCTTGGGTATCGCCAGCGACAACCGGCATTTACTGAATCCAAGGTGCTTGATGATCTCCGCTGATTGTTGCTGCTCCATTACTTCATTTTTACCGACTATTCCAATATCGGCAACACCATCAGCAACGCATTGAGGAATATCATCATCGCGCAGAAACAGCGCTTCCAACGGGAAATTTTTCGCCGCGGAAATCAATCTGCGACTACTTGCGACCAGTTTAATCCCTGTTTCGACAAGTAACGACATTGAATCTTCGTTTAGCCGGCCTTTGGTCTGAACGGCAATTCTTAAAATAGAACCCATGTATTTAAATTAAAAAAGGCCCACCTGATTGATAAGGTAAGCCTGTGTTTTGGTAATAGAATTATGGACGTACCAACCCCGGCTCACCTTAAGGCAAGTGACGATGATGATGTCCTTTATAAAAACTGATCTTTGTCATATTTATTTTAATAATGCAATATTAATCAAAAATCAGATTGAATCGTTAAATTCACATGAATGAATGTTAAATTTTAATTAATTGTCATTGCAATCGATTGCGCATTTTCTATCTTTGTACCTGAATCATTAAAATTACGTTATGCTTAAAAAGATGTTTGTTCTGATTACTGTTGTTTTGATCGCTTCATCCGGCTTTTCAAGCTCTCTGAAAAGCAAGAAAGTCTTTTCATCAGGTTATATCAAAAAAACGATGAAAAACGTGACTGACTGGCAACTTAAAAATCCAAAACACTTATTGACGGATTGGACCAACGGTGCTTTTTATGCCGGAGTTACGGCAGCCTGGGAGACAACAAAATCGAAGAAAATTTATCATGCGTTAATAGAAATGGGAGAAACCAACGGTTGGAAGCCTGGCCCGCTCTGGTATCATGCCGATGATATTGCAATATGCCAGACCTATATCGATTTGTACCGGCTTGAGAAAAAACCTGACATGATTCAACCTTTCGCCGACACTATGGCTGTTTTTATGAATAAGCCTTACCCTGTGAAAGCGGACGAAAAAATACGGGTGATCAGCTGGTGGTGGTGCGATGCCCTTTTTATGGGTCCGGCTGCGATGGTCAAACTTGGCGTAACAACAGGCAATGACAGTTATATTAAATACAGCGACAGGCTTTTCAAAGAAACCTATGATCTTTTGTACGATAAAGAGGAGCATCTTTTTGCACGCGACCTGAAATATGTGATAAAAAATGACGGGGAAGATATCCGTGAGGCCAATGGCAGAAAAATTTTCTGGTCACGCGGAAACGGCTGGGTAATGGGTGGTCTGGCGAGGGTTTTACAGGAATTGCCGGTCAGCTACGCCGGTCGGGATTTCTATGTTACGCTGTTCAGACAAATGTCAGCGCGGCTAAAAGAACTGCAACAGGCTGACGGGATGTGGCGCGCCAGTTTGCTGGATCCCGATTCGTACCCTGGAGGTGAAATAAGTGGGACAGGTTTTGATTGTTATGCGATTGCGTGGGGTATCAATAACGGAATTCTGGATAAAGCGACCTACTTGCCGGTGGTTGAAAAAGCCTGGATCGGGCTTAATAAATGTGTTGCAAAGAATGGTCATGTTGGTTGGGTACAGCCTATCGGTGCCGATCCAAAGAAAAATTTTTCAGCAGAGAGCTGGGAAGTTTACGGTTCGGGCGCTTATCTTCTTGCCGGAAGCGAAGTAATTAAATTGAAATAATGTTCTTACTTAGAATTTCAATCCTTCCAGTAATTTGACATAGGTTGCAATTCCATTTGTTATTTCAGAGATCAGGATATATTCATTGGCGGTATGTGAACGGGCTGAGTCGCCAGGACCCATTTTTATGGATGGATAAGGGATTACCGCCTGATCGGAAGTGGTTGGTGATCCGTAAATTTCGAGTCCCATCGCGACACCGCGCTGAACCAGCGGATGATCGAGGCTGATGCCTGAAGAGTTTAATCTGAAAGAACGAGGACGTACTTCGGATTCAATTAACCCTGAAATAATCTGAAAAGCCTCTTCATTGGAATAAAATTCGTTCGTGCGCACATCAATGACAAAACGGCACGAATCAGGCACTACATTATGCTGCTGACCGGCTTCAATTTGGGTAACCGTCATCTTAACCGGACCTAATACAGGAGATTCTAACGGGAAACGATAGTCAGTAAGGATCTGTATGTCTTTGATAGCCTTATAAATTGCATTTTCTCCTTCATCGCGGGCAGCATGACCGGCTTTACCTTTTGCATCGCAATCGAGTACAATCAACCCTTTTTCAGCAATGGCGATCTGCATTTGTGTTGGTTCGCCAACAATCGCCAGATCAATTTTTCCCAGCTGGTCCAAGACTGAGGCAACGCCGTTATCACCGGAAATTTCCTCTTCAGCGCTGGCACAATAGATAAGATTAAAAGGCAAATTTTCAGCTTCCCGGAAATGCCGAAAGGTTCCGAGCAAAGCTACAACAGATGCTCCGGCATCATTACTGCCAAGACCGGTTATGCGATTTCCGTCAACTGTAGCTTTAAAAGGTTCGCAAGTCCAACCTCTTCCCGGCCGAACGGTATCCACATGTGAGTTCAGCAAAATCACGGGCTTTCCTTCGGTCCATTTTTTATTTCGCATCCAGATATTGTTGCCGTTACGTGACGGCACAATTCCCCATTTGGCTAATTGGGTGATTATATATTCAAGGACATTATTCTCTTCACGGCTAAAAGAAGGAATTTCAATCATTGCCTTTAACAGGTCAACACTCTCGGCTGCAATATTTTCTTTCAGCATATCTTATAGCACTAACCTTGTCCCTCTTAAACCTCCTGAAATACCTTGAGTATTTGTGATAACAACAACGCTGACACCGCGCCGGAGTGCATTGAATCCGCTTTCAAGTTTAGGAATCATACCACCGGTAACCACCCCCTGCGCTTTTAGTTCTTCGAATAATGCCGGATTAATTTCAGGAATGATCGATTTTTCATCGTCTTCCTTCATCATGACGCCCAATTTTTCAAAACAGAATATCAGGCGGACTTCGTATCTGCTGCACAATGAAGTAGCCAATTCTGAGGCGATCGAATCCGCATTGGTATTCAATAAGTTCCCTTTCCCATCGTGGGTGATGGGTGCAACTACAGGAATTGCTCCGCTGACCAGCAACTCAGCCAAGGCTTGTGAGTTCACCCAGTTAATATCTCCGACAAAGCCATAATCAATAGCTCCGACCGGGCGTTTGGCAGCTCTGATAATATCGAGATCGGCACCTGAAAGGCCGATGGCGTTGTTCCCAAGTGCTTGCAAACCAGCGACAATATTTTTATTAATTAATCCGGCATATACCATTGTGGCGACTTTTAGTGTCTCAGCATCGGTAATCCGCCGGCCTTCCACTATTTTTGTCTCAATTCCGAGCTTTTCAGCAAGGGCTGTGGCACTCTTTCCCCCTCCGTGAACAAGAATTTTTCCTCCAGCAATGCGCGAAAAGTCCTTTAGCAGCGTCCGAAGAGAATCTTCCTCCTCAACGATATGCCCTCCTACCTTAATGATTATCAAATGTTCTCTCATACTACTTCTCCAAAATCATCTTTAAAACTGTCTGGGCCGAATATACACGATTTTCTGCTTCGTCGATCACAATTGATGAAGATCCATCAAGAACTTCGTCCGAAACGATCATATTACGGCGAACCGGAAGGCAATGCATGAATTTTGCATTGTTTGTGAGTGCCATTTTTGCCTGAGTAACTGTCCAACTCATATCCTTCGAGAGAATCTCTCCGTATTCCGTAAAAGAGGACCAATTTTTGGCATAAATAAAATCAGCGCCTTCGAATGCTTTATCCTGATCATATTCAACTTTAATGTTACCCATAAACTTAGCATCAAGTTCATATCCTGCGGGGTGAGTCACAACCAGATCATAATCTGTCTGACGCATCCATTCCACGAATGAATTTGCCACTGCCTGAGGAAGAGCGCGCGGATGGGGAGCCCAGCTGAGTACAACTTTAGGACGCTCCTTTGCTTTAAACTCTTCAATAGTCATATGATCGGCAAAGCTTTGCAGCGGATGGCGTGTTGCAGCCTCCATACTTACTACCGGAACTCCTGCAAATTGTATAAACTGATTAAGAACTTTTTCATTGTAATCATCCTCTTTACTTTCGAAGCGTGCGAATGCCCTGACTCCGATAATATCGCAATACCTTCCGATCACAGGAATAGCCTCGCGTAAATGCTCCGGTTTATCGCCATCCATCACTACACCCAGTTCGCTTTCAAGTCGCCAGCCATCCTGATTTACATTCAGTACCATTGTATTCATACCAAGATTCATGGCGGCCTTTTGGGTACTCAGCCTGGTACGAAGACTCGAATCGAAGAAGATTAATACCATGGTTTTATTCTTGCCAAGATGTTGAAAACCATACGGATTTCTCTTTATTTCCCGCGCTGTTTTTATCGCTTCGGCCAAATCAGGGAGATCGTAAACGGATGTAAAGTGTTGCATATTTTTTTGTATAACTGGAATAGCCTTAAAGATTAGGTAATTAATACTTACTGTATTATTTAAAAATATTTCGGTGCTCTGCACCTTATTGTTTATAATGATTAATTTTCTACAAATATCGCGGTGCTCAGCACCTTAGTAATTTGGAAAGCAGCAGAGCTGCGAAATATTTGTAGAAATAATTTTATTAAGAACGATTTTTAAGGTGCAAGGCACCGCAATATAATATTCAACATTATTTTATTCTTGTTACCTATGTCTTCGATCAGGATCGTATTTGTCCATCCCCTTCGATCAACCACTTATAGCTGGTCAGTTCTTCGAGCGCCATTGGACCACGGGCGTGTAATTTTTGTGTGCTGATTCCTATTTCGGCTCCCAATCCAAACTGCGCTCCATCGGTAAAGGCAGTGCTGGCATTGACAAAAACAGCAGCAGCATCTACAATTTTCAGGAACAAATCGCAATTGCTTCTGTTCTCCGAAATGATTGCCTCACTATGTTTTGAGCTATATTTCGCAATATGCGCTAAGGCCTCATTCATTGAACCAACAGTTTTAACAGCCATTCTATAGGAGAGAAATTCAGTTCCAAACGATTCATCGTCGGCCGCCTGCAACAAATGATCGGGATATTTGCTGTCAAGCACGCTATAGGATTGTTTGTCGGCGTATATTTCAACATTTGATTTTATAAGTAATCTGACAAGTTCCTTTAGATCTGGCAGACGAGACTCATGAATAATCAGACAATCGAGTGCATTACACACACTTACCCTTCTGGTTTTAGCGTTATTAACTATTTGACTACCTTTGGAAAGATCACCAAATTCATCAAAATAGGTATGACAAATTCCTGCTCCGGTTTCAATTACGGGAATAGTGGCATGGCGCCTGACATAATCAATCAATCCCTGACTACCACGTGGAATAACCAGATCTACATATCCACGGGCATTGAGTAATTCTGTTGTTGCTTCTCTTCCGGCGGGAAGCAATGCCAGAATATTCTTATTTATATTATTGATTGCTAGTATATTGTGAATTATATTTACAATAGCTTGATTCGAATTTATCGCATCACTTCCCCCTTTCAATACGCAGGCATTTCCGGATTTCAAACAAAGGGAGAATACATCAAACGTTACATTGGGGCGGGATTCATAAACGATTCCGATTACACCGAAAGGGACGCTGACTTTAGAGATTTTCAATCCATTAGGCCTTACTGAATCAGATAAAACCCGTCCGACAGGTGAAGGCAGTGAAGCAACATTATGAATATCTTCGGAGATACCTTTCAAACGGTCTGCGGTCAGTTTCAACCGATCATATTTTGGATCAAAACTGTCCATCCTGACCAGATCTTTTTGGTTTTCGCGAAGAATAAAATCAGCGTTTTTTAGTGCAGCATCCCCAATTTTATGGAGCAATCCGTTTATTGTTTCCTCATTCAGAAGATTTAATTCGCGGCTGGCATTAAGGGTGTTTTCGAATTGTTCGCGAAAATTCATGATAATATTTTTTTATAACAAGTATAAATAATCGTAATGTATAAATGGTTTCGACTTTTTGCCGCCCATTTCTTTATGTACCTCATCTGAAGAGCAGGAGGCTTTCCCCAGGCCGAGCAACTCACCCCTTGAATCCTTAACCCTCACAATATCACCTTCTTTAAAGTATCCTTCCACGCGTACAATTCCAATCAGCAGTAAACTGATGGCATTGTCGGAGAGCAGAACCTCACGGGCACCATCGTTGATAATCACTTCTCCTTTGGCAAAATCATCAGAATGGGCAAGCCATTTTCTGACTCCCGAAGATTTTTTTTGCGAGGGAATAAAATGTGTATGAACGGCCTCTTTTTCAATTTTCAGGATATCAGCAAGCGTATTTATTCTGGTTCCATTGGCAATATGAACCGAAATCCCCTGACCTGCCAATTTCGAAGCGATGTGGTATTTAGTAAGCATCCCTCCTCTTCCAAAATTAGACTTTTTTCCTGAAATAGCCTCAACATTTAGCATCTCTCCGTGATTAATTGAAGAGATCAGCTTACTCGAAGGATCATCGGGAGGACCCGTATAAACACCATCAACATTGGTAAGAATAATCAGCGCTTCCATATCCATCATCGAGGCGATTAACCCTGAAAGTTCATCGTTATCTGTAAACATCAACTCAGTAACAGAAATAGTATCATTCTCATTTACAACAGGAACCACATCATTCTCAAGTAATGTAGTCATACAGTTCCGCATATTAAGATAGTGAAGCCTGTCACTGAAATTTTCTTTTGTCGTTAGTACTTGAGCACAAATAATGCCATTTTCACGAAAAAGATTGGCATATTGGTTAATCAACTTCACCTGACCAACTGCAGACCACAGCTGACGGCTCGAAACAGGATCGAGTTTACGCTGTAACTCAACCTCAGCTCTTCCGGCAGCGACCGCTCCTGAAGTAACCAGAATAACCTGCAATCCGGCCTTTCGAAGCGACGCAATCTGATCGACAATATGCGCCATCCTTGGAACATTGAGCATCCCATCTTCCCTGGTCAGCACATTGCTACCAACTTTTACTACTATTTTATTGTATAACAACGCCATATCAATTAAATTATTCCGATGGATACGATCAGATTATCTTAACCCATCTTTGAAAGAACCACCAGTAAACCACCAGTGATAAATGCCACTACCCACCAAATATAAGCATACCGTGAAAACAGGTGAATAGCATCAGGCACTTCGGCGCCGATACCTTTTTTCACTCTGATTCTCCAGATTAAAATATTATCAATCAACATTCCCAATAAGGAAGAATATCCGATAAAGCCATGAAGGGTGAACAATCCCTTCGAAGATCCGGCAATCATAAATCCGGTTGCAATGATATCGGCAATAATCCCCAGCGTTAAAAAAATTAAAACACGCGGAAGGACTTTTTTATGTTTTTGCTCATGAAAAATCCCAACTGAATAAAACGTCAGTGCAAACATCACAACCGAAGTACCAATCTTTAATAATATATTCATCAAATGATAACTGTTGATTGACTAATTCTCGTTTTGCTTACTTTTTTCCCTGATTTCTACCCTGCGGATCTTTCCACTGATTGTTTTAGGCAATTCAGTGACAAATTCGATGATCCTCGGATACTTATACGGAGCCGTCACTGTTTTGACATGCTCCTGAATTTCCTTTGCAAGATCCTCACTACCAGGCCTGTATTCAGGAGCCAGAATAATTGTAGCCTTAACGACCTGACCACGTATTTCGTCAGGCGCACCGGTTACAGCACATTCAATTACTGCCGGATGAGTCATAAGGGCGCTCTCCACTTCAAAGGGACCGATGCGGTACCCGGAGGATTTAATCACGTCATCAACACGGCCAACAAACCAGTAATAACCATCCTCATCGCGCCAGGCAAGATCTCCGGTATAGTAAAGACCTCCATAATGACATGAAGCAGTTTTCTCTTCGTCGCGATAATAGCCGGAAAACAGACCAACGGGAATCTTTTCGCTTGTACGTATAACGATTTGTCCAACCTCCCCATCTTCGCAATCCTTGTTATCGGCATCTATCAGCTGAACATCAAACTGAGGAGAAGGCACACCCATTGATCCCGGTTTTGGTTCCATCCACGGAAAGGTGGCAATCTGCAACGTTGTTTCAGTCTGACCGAAACCCTCGCGAAGCTTTAGACCTGTCAGTTTATAAAACGTATCATAAACAACAGGGTTCAGCGGTTCACCTGCCACAGTCGCCCATCTTAATTTTGAAAGATCGTATTTCGAAAAATCTTCTCTGATCAAAAACCTGTAAATAGTAGGTGGTGCACAAAAGCTGGTCACGCCAAAAGCGCTTACCTTGGAGAGCATATCGTCAGGAGTAAACTTCTCAAAATCATAAACAAATACAGCAGCGCCTGCCAGCCATTGGCCATAAATCTTTCCCCACACCGACTTAGCCCATCCGGAATCGGAGACGGTGAAATGAAGCCCGTTATTCTCAACGTTCTGCCAATATTTTGCTGTGATGATGTGACCCAGCGGATACGTAAAATCGTGCACAACCATTTTAGGATTTGCTGTAGTTCCTGACGTAAAATACAACAATGAAATGTCTGTATTTGTTGTGGCTTCATCTCCTGTGGGAACTACAAAAGGTTTTGCACCCTTCACACCATTACGGAACGACAACCACCCGTCAGGAGTTGTATCTCCCACTGCAACAAGTGTTTCAACAGTTGGAGACCCAGCCATCGCTTCATTGATACTATTGACGATCTCGGGCTCCGAAACCGATATAATCATCTTTACTCCGGCTGCATTATTCCTGTAAATAAGATCTTTTGGAGTAAGCAAATGGGTAGCAGGAATTCCAACGGCACCGATCTTATGCAATGCCAGAATAGAAAACCAGAACTCATATCTTCGTTTCAAAATCATCATCACTTTATCGCCTCTGCCAATACCCAACGAAAGAAAATAGGACGCAGTTTCGTCACTTGCCTTTTTCAGATCGCCAAAAGTAAAATCACGGGTTTCCCCTTTATCGTTGACCCAGCAAATTGCCCGCTTTAAGGGATCGGTAAGCGCATATTGATCAACAACATCGTAGGCAAAATTAAACCGTTCAGGAACAATTATTTCAAAATTATCCCTGAAATCCCGGAGTGATTCAAATGTGGTTTTTTTGAGGTATTTGTCAATCATACAGACTCTGATTTATAGGATAATGGCTAAAAATATGGCACATTCATTCTCCATTGCCAACATTCCGTGTGGTAATCCCGAATCGAAATAGATAGAATCACCCGGTTCAAGGATCATCACTTTACTGCCGATAAAAAATCTCATTTTTCCCTCAAGCATATAGTTAAATTCTTGTCCGGGATGTGAATTAAAACTTACTGAATCACTCTTTACGGGTTCAACAACAACAACGAACGGGTCGGCCTTCCGGTGAATAAAATTGCCTGCAAGTGCCTGATATTTATAATCCTTACGACGATTAACCCCAACTCCTTTATCCTTCCGGGTAAGGGTATATGAACGCATCAGAGGTTCTTCTCCGGTAAGAAGAGAGGTAAGGTCAAAATTATATTGATGCGACATTCGGTGAAGAATACTCACGGGAATATCAATCTCTCCGCTTTCGAAATTCAGGTATTGCTCCTTTGATATCGCGCAAGTTGCAGCTGCCTCATCGGGTGATATCTCCAATACCTCACGCATTCCACGCAAACGGTCGGCTATTTGTCTGATCTGCTCTTCCATCTGTCTTTGAAATATTATATCGTTTTTACAGTTTATTTTGGATTATTGATTTTATTAAACGAAACCAACAGGCCTCTGATTAATGCAGATGAAAATCCCTGATGTTCCATTTCGTTCAGACCTGAAATAGTAATTCCCTTTGGTGTTGTGACTTTATCAATTTCCTGTTCAGGATGATGTCCTGTTTGCAAAATCAATTCAGAAGCACCCTTAACTGTTTGTGCAACAATTTGCTGAGCAACATCGGCACCAAAACCGATCTCAACTCCTCCCTGAATAGCCGCACGAATGAAACGCAGGGCGAAAGCAATGCCGCAAGCTCCCAGAACAGTCGCTGCTGCCATGAGTTCTTCATTTATAAAGATCACCTTACCAAGTGATTCAAAAAGTTTCTGAATTAAATCAACTTGATCTTGCGAACAATCAGGGGCAGCAATCAGTGTCATTGATTCCTGAAGTGCAACTGCGGTATTTGGCATTACCCGCAGCGGAATCACTCCATATGGAAGTAGCTCCTTCATTTGTGCAATGCTAAAACCGGTCATCAAAGAAGCTACAAGCTGCCCGGATTCCAGCATCGGGTATATCTCATTAAATACCTCCACTGCCTGGTAAGGTTTTACTGCAACGATTACCAGATCAGCCCTTTCAACTGCGAGTTTATTATCTTTTACGATACAGATTCCTTTTGCAGCCATGTCGTCAAGCAATTGCACACGCCGACGCGAAACCGTTAATTTCGAGGCAGATATCCCGGATTTGAGAAAACCTTCGGCGACTGACCGACCAAGATTACCTCCTCCAACGATAGCTATTTTTAAATTTTTTATTTCCATAAAAACAGATTTTGCAATTATAAAGAGGTGCAATTTACTATTTATTCAACACCTTTTTAAGCGTAAAAACAAAATGACCGGCCTGAGCCTTAGTCAGTGTCAAAGGAGGAAGAATCCTTATAACATTGGTTCCAGTGACACCTGTGAAGATATGTTCTTCAAATAGCAACTGATTTCTGATCCCTGAAACAGGGAAATCAAATTCGAGTCCGATCATCAGTCCTTTACCCCGGATCTCCTTTATCTGAGTTATCCCGGCCAGTTCCTGGATCAGATAATTCCCGACTTCAAGGGCATTTTCAACCAATCCTTCAGTTTTCAAAATGTCGAGTACCGCAATTCCGGCAGCACATGCAAGATAATTTCCCCCAAAGGTAGTTCCCAGCATTCCCGACCAGGGCTTGAGCATTGGATTAATCAGTATTCCGCCAATGGGAAAGCCATTTCCCATACCTTTGGCCACCGAGATGATATCAGGCTTAATATCAGCATATTGGTGAGCAAAAAACTTCCCGCTGCGCCCATATCCCGATTGTATTTCATCAAGAATAAAAACGGCTCCGTATTTTTCACACAGTCCGGAGGCTGCTTTTAGAAAAGCGGGTTCGGGAACTCTGCAACCCCCAATTCCCTGAATTCCTTCGATGATTACTGCGGCTACATCGCCTTGTTGCAGCGCCGCTTCAAGCAGAGCCGCATCATTTAAGGGCAGGAATGTCCGGTTTACGGTATCATTCAGGGGTGAGATGATTTTTGGATTATCCGTTATGGCCACAGCCGCTGAAGTCCTGCCGTGAAATGATTTTTCAAAAGAGATAATTCTCGCTTTGCCGGTATGGAAAGATGCAAGTTTTAACGCATTTTCATTCGCTTCAGCACCGGAATTACAGAGGAAAAGTGAATAATCAGGATAACCTGAGAGTTCGCCAAGCTTGGACGCCAGCTCCTCTTGCATCGGATTCTGAACTGAATTGGAATAAAATCCAATCCTGCCCAGTTGCTCCGTAATTTTTTTCAGATAGACAGGATGCGAATGACCTATCGAGATTACAGCATGTCCACCATACAAATCAAGGTATTCAACTCCCTTGTCGTCTGTTATATAGCAATCCTTTGCCGATACCGGAACGATATCAAAAAGGGGATAAACATCAAAAAGCTTCATAATTATTAAATTAGCACATTAACAGAATCAGCACATTGGCATATTTTACTAAAATCCAATCGCCTTAAGGTTTAATCCGCATCGCTCATCAAGCCCAAACATAAGGTTCATATTTTGAACTGCCTGCCCTGATGCACCTTTCAGTAAATTGTCGATACATGAAATTATCATTAGTTTATTTCCGTGCTTCTCCAGAAAAAGCAACCCTTTATTTGTATTTACAACCTGTTTCATATCAGGATTTTCTCGCGAAATATTCACAAAAGGATGGGTGGCATAAAACTTGTCAAATATTGATTGTGCCGCATCCAGCGTGCCCTCGAATTTTGTATACACAGTGACAAAAATCCCGCGGGTGTGATTCCCCCTGACAGGGATAAAGTTCACATCCATTCCGAAACCCGGCTGTGCCTGACGCAAACTTTGACATATCTCGCCAAGATGCTGATGTTCAAAAGCTTTATAAACAGACAGATTACTATCCCGCCAGCTGAAATGGGATGTAACTGAAGGGGACTGCCCCGCACCTGTCGACCCCGTTATAGCGTGAATATGAACTTCATCAATCAATAATCCGGCACTTGCAAGCGGAATTAATGCCAGCTGAATCGCCGTGGCAAAACAACCCGGATTAGCAATTTTTGTAGCACCGCTGATTTGTTCACGATTAAGTTCCGGCAATCCATATACAAAATCGTTTCCTTCGCGCTTAAGTCTGAAATCATGACTCAAATCAATGATTTTCACTTGTGGCGGAATAACAGTCTTGCTCAAATAGTCAAGTGATTTACCATGTCCTGAACATAAAAACAGAACATCAGTCTCCTCTAATTTAACATCTGAAAATAGCAGGTCCGTGTCACCAAGAAGATCGGAATGAACATCAGAAACAGGATGTCCGTTATGGCTGCCACTTTGAATGAATCGTAATTCAGCGGCCGGGTGATAAAGTAGAATACGGATTAATTCACCCGCCGTATAACCGGCTCCGCCAATAATTCCAACTCTGATTTTATTTTCTTCCGGCATTATTTCTTGTTTACTGAATGATAAATTTTTAATTGATTGGCAAGAATTTTAGTAAATCCTTTGGCATCATCGGCACTCCATCCTTTGTTCATTTCGCCGTATTGTCCAAATTCCGAATTCATCAAATCGTGCTCCGACTCAATTCCGACCAATTGGAAATGATAAGGCCTTAAAGTGATGATTACCTTGCCGGTTACATTTTCCTGACTGTTTTCAAGGAATTTCTCGATATCGCGCATCACCGGTTCGAGGTACATCGCTTCATGCAAAAACATCCCATACCAATTACCCAGCTGCTCTTTCCAGTACTGCTGCCACTTTGTAAGCGTATGTTTTTCAAGCATTTGATGCGCTTTAATAATTAACATCGGAGCAGCGGCTTCGAATCCTACCCGTCCTTTGATGCCAATAATTT
>CAYHDA010000070.1:0-16637 GCA_964355145.1 uncultured Mariniphaga sp. | reverse complement strand
GAACACCTGTGTTATCTTCATTCATGTTTGCGAAGCGCAGATTCATGGGTGTTTCATTTTAATAAGCATATATTTAAACACTTGCAATAAAAGCACACGTGAGTATTGATTTTAAAAGAAACTAGCAGGACTCCCTGAAAATAATTTCACCTTTTATCGTTCTCTTTTCAAAGCTGGTGGTACTGCCATTTACTTGATTCATCAGAAGTTCAAAACACGCTATGGTTAACATTGAAATTGGTTGATTTACAACAGTTAATTCCGGATCGCAGGCGATGCACATTGGTCCGTTATCGAATCCGATTACAGAAACATCTTCTGGTATCCGGATTTTCATTTTCTTCAAATACTTGATTGCACCAATAGCTGTATCATCTGATACGCCCAATATTGCATCCGGAGTTTCTGCCAATGCCATTAATTTATGTGTTCCTGAAAAACCATCTTCCATACGATGATTTGGTTGTTCCAGATAAAAGTCTGGATTGAAAGTTAACTGGTTATCAGCTAATGCCTGTTTATACCCATTTAGCCGATCTCGGAATACATTAATAAAACTTGATGTTGAAATAAAAGCAATTCGTTTTTTACCGGTCCGGATCATTAAATTTACGGCATCATAGGCTCCCTGAAAGTTATCGACGACTGCTTGTGACGACTGGATATCATCCGGAATACGATCGAAAAAAACCAACGGAATATTTCTTTCCTGTAATAATCTGAAATGTTCTCCAGTTCTTGTTTCCAGTGACACAGAGCAAATTACACCCGCGATCCGGTAATTTATCAGGTTACTAACAATTTCCTTTTCAATTTTATATTTATCGCTCGACTGAAAAACCATTACAGAGTAACCCGACTGGTAAGCAATATTAGAAAAATCGGAAATGAACTTGGAAAACAAATAATATTGTAAATCGGGAACCAAAATTCCAATGATATTACTCCGATTATTCCGGAATCCCTGTGCCAAAAGATTCGGTTTATAGCCTAACTCGTTTGCTTTATTCCAGATTAAATCAGTAGTTTCCTTACTTACTGATTTAATCTTGCGCAAAGCACGCGAAACGGTTGTATGGTGAATATTTAGCTCCTTTGCTATATCTTTTATGGTAACAAATCTTTTCATTTACCGATTTTTTTACATTCCAAAGATAAATAACACACGTGAGCATACCAAATTAAAACCGTTAAGATTTAAAAGCAAAAAATGAATTACACCAGACTCCAAAAAAAATGTGTTTTAATGCTAACTCAATATAAACTCAACGGTATGATTGAGCCTGATCCGAAAAGTCAAAAAATAAAAATGACACCTAAACACCAAGACACAAAAGCCTCATATACCAACTATTTGTTTGGTGCTTTTTAGTGATTTGGTGCCTTAGTGTATTCTTCTCCAAACCCAGTTGTTTCAATTCGGCATGAGGAAGTGTATAGGTTAGCATTGCAAAGAAAGGTTTGTATCAGATTTAAAATAGACTAATCACCCAAAGCCTTCATTTTGAAGATTTCCTGCGTTGCAGGGACATGTTCTTTGCGCATAATCTGCTCTATTTTCGCAACAATATCAGGGTTTTGATTCGAAACATCATGAAGCTCCTGCAAATCTGTTTCGAGATTGTACAATTCTATCTTTAGGTTTCCTTTCCCGATGTTTTGCCTGATCCCTTTCCACTTGCCCATTCTTACCGCCTGCTGGCCTCCGGTTTCAGGGAATTCCCAATAAAGATATTCATGTTTTTTTTGCTTTTCTCCCTTTAATTCAGGGAGAAAACTGATGCCATCTGTGTTTTGAGGGATTTTTATTCCTGTTAATTCACAAATTGTAGGCAATACATCCCAAAATGCAGAAATATGATTGCTGACAGAGCCAGGTTTGATCTGTCCGGGCCAGCTTGCAATCAAAGGAACGCGCAAACCCCCTTCATGGGTGAATCCTTTTCCCCACCCGAACTCGCTTTTGAAAGGACCTGCACTATTAAACCATGGAGAATCAGTACCTCCATTATAGGTTGGACCATTATCCGAAGAAAAGATAATCAGCGTATTATCATAGATGCCAAGATCTTTTAGTTGTTGAATCAGCAAACCAACCTGCTCATCGAGATACGAGATCATGGCTGCATAGGCTGCATGGGGATATCGATGTGGAAAATAACCTTTGTCACCAACATAGGGCATCTCATCGCCAAATTTTTTCACGTAGTAATCAACCCATCTTTGCGGAGCCTGAAGAGGTGCATGAGGAATTGGCGTTGCATAAAACAGAAAAAACGGACGGCTGGCATTCTCGTTGATAAATTCGGTCGTCTCTTTAAACATCAGATCACCCGAATACTCATTCAGTGTAAACTTCGAGTAATTTTTCAGATTAAAAGGATCGGCACCTGAATCCAGTTTGGTATTTGGTGCAACTGTATCGTTTTTAAGATATTCCCGGTGATCATTTTTATACAAATGAACGGGATAATAGGTGTGCGCCTGTCTCTGACAATTGTACCCATAAAAAAAATCGAACCCTTTATGAAGGGGTGTGCTGTTGGTATTCGGAGCCCCAAGGCCCCATTTCCCAACGATTCCGTTCGTATATCCGGCCTTTTTTATCAATTGGGCAATGGTGATTTCGCTTTCCGGAAGTGGCCGTTGTCCCTCAAGGGTAGAATCGGCCAGCATGGCTCTGTAGTCCCATACCTTTCCACGTTCAGACCATTCGTCGTTTCCACGAATATAGGAATACCCCATGTGCTTGCCGGTTAGCAACACGCACCGTGAAGGGGCGCAAACCGGAGCACCTGAATAATGTTGTGTAAACTTCATACCATTAGCAGACAGTTTGTCGATGTTAGGGGTCTCTATCTTTTTCTGACCGTAACATCCAAGGTCACCATATCCCAAATCATCCGCGAGTATGAAAACAATATTCGGATGGTTGTTTTTTTTTAGACTGCTCTTTTGAGCGGTCCCAAATTGAGGTATCAATAACGAGAGACAAAAAGCTGGTGTTATGTATTGTTTGTTCATTCTTCAGAAAATATTTTGAATAATTGACATTCAGCAAATCAAGATGTTTGCTGTTGATTTTAAGTCGACGGATGAAATCGGCATAATCTTTGGAAGCTTGTGGCGACCAGCCGATTTCAGCCAATGCACAGGCACGAGGGAAGGTCATATACTCAGCGCCTTTACCATCTTTGACATATTCGCTCCATAAATTGGCCTGGACACCAATAATATTCTGCGCATCCTTTCCTGTTAATTTCATTGGAACGGGGTTATAATTATACACCTTCTCCAGTGGAATAAGTCCCGGATAGGCCAGTGGAGTGATTTCGCGCTCCTCATTTTCATACAGATTAAAGTAAAGAGGGTCAAGCGGTGACATGATAATTTTGAAACCGGCCTGTGCCGCCTCTGCGATATGTTTATCCCCAAGCCAGGTGCGCCAATACATTAAAGTAGCGCCGGGGGCCAAACCACCCTCCATGATCTCATCCCAACCGATGATATTACGCCCTTTCCCGTTCAGAAATTTCTGAATCCGCTTAATAAAATAGCTCTGCAACTCATTTTCATCCTTCAGTTTCTCCTGCTGAATCAGTTGCTGGCACGAAGGACAAGTTTTCCAGCGTGTCTTCGGACATTCATCACCGCCAATATGGATCATCTTACCTGGAAAGATTTCTACAACCTCGGTTAGTACATCTTCAAGAAATTTAAAAGCAGACTCTTTGGTGCAGTAGACATCCTCGAAAACACCGTATTCGGGGGTTACCTCAAACTTTTTAGGAAAACAGGTTAGCTCGGGGTAGGCAGCGAGGGCTGCCGTTGAATGACCGGGCAATTCAATTTCAGGTATGATGGTGATAAAATGGGCCTGCACATATTTCACAACCTCTTTTAGCTGCTCCTGCGTATAGTACCCACCATGTCGGATCCCATCGTATTTGCGGGGCTTATCACCGGCATGCCCGACAATTGATTCTTTCCTCCAGGCACTGATCTCCTGCAACTTCGGATATTTCTTAATCTCAATCCTCCAACCCTGATCATCGGTCAGATGGAGATGAAAATGGTTAATCTTATAGAATGAGAGGAGGTCAATGTAACGCATGAGCACCTCAACAGGTTGAAAATGGCGGGCCACATCCAGCATAAAACCCCTGTGTTCAAACCTTGGAGCATCTTCAATTTCGACAGCAGGAACTTCCCATATTTTCGTGCCGGATAGCTGATTTTGCTTCTCAACGGGCAATAATTGCCTTAACGTTTGTAAGGCATAGAAAATCCCTGCAGCCGACTTCGCTTTAACCATGATTTTATCAGGAGTTACCTTCAGCAAATACCCCTCCTCATTTAAAATCAGCGTGTCGAGCGTAATGTCGATGCACCCGGATTTGGGTGATTTGCCGGTATATTTAATTTCAAAACCTATCGGGATTTTTGCAGCTGCCCTGAAATCGTCCACAACACGTTTCAAATCCTGATTTGACTGATCAGCAAATATCCTGGTATTTTTATCCAGCCTGAATTTTCCTCCCAGCTCCACCATTTTTGATGGTTTTGGGATAATTGCCACTTGTCCTGAGGCAACAGGAATTTTTAAAAGGATCAGAATAATAACTATACCAATGAGATAATTTTGTTTCATCTGAAAAAATAATTAATTCGTTTTATATGTTTGTACTTGTCAAAACATTAATTAAAAATTATTCTGCTCTGCGGGATAGATCAGAGGAAAGAATTTACCCTCCATTTTATGTCCGCTTTTAACCACCGGAACACCTGCCAGAAGTTCTTCATCAGATCCGGAACAGGTTCCGTCGGCAAAAACATTGAGAACGAAGGCTCTTCGTTGCCGTTCGGAGTTATTTTCAAAAGATCCATGCACCAATAACGGATGATGAAAGGCAGCGTACCCTTTTTTCATTTCAATGGGAGTCGGATGATCAAGTTTTCGGGCTTGTTTATCGGTTAAGAATGCTTTTATCCCCTCCATTTCACCTGTCAAAACCGGTTTGTTGAGTAATCCCCAACTATGAGAACCCGGAATATACTGTAAACAACCATTCTCCTGCGATGAATCATCCAGACCGATCCATGCAGTCAGATGCTGCATGGGATTTGTGCGGGTCCAGTATGAAAAATCCTGATGCCAGGCAACGACCCCTCCATGTTTAGCGGGTTTGCAAAAAAGCTGATCGTGCCAGAATCGGACACTCTTTTGTCCCAGTAGCTGATGCGCTGCCATCACAAAAGCAGGGTTCCAGAGTACATCATGAAACCCGGGAGTCATTCTCCAGTGGCCAAGGGAGTGAAAAATTACCCGATCGGGATCTGCCGACTCGTTTGAATGAAATTCATAGAGCAGATCGTGATTCGGATGGTCCGGATCCATCACTTCCAGCAACTCTTTGTTAAGCTGGTCAACCTGATCCGCTTCCAGAAGCTTAATGCCCGAAACATATCCATTCTCCTCAAAAAATGCAATCTGCTCTTCACTGAGTTTGTACTTTTCCCACTCTTTATTATTGATAGGGATGGAAAACAGGTCAGTAATCAGATGATGATATTCTGCTAAGTCTCGAAATTGTTCCATCGTTATTTATTTTTAAAATTATTCAATCCGGGGATCAGTTAATGCCCCAATTCTAATATTGTCCGTATTTATCAATCAATCCGGAAAGCATTAATAACCGTTCTTTGGTCACCATTGGCGCAATCGAACAGGCAGTGCTAAGAATAAAACCTCTCCCCTCCCTTTTACCGGTTTCAATAATTTTCCTGACATCCGATTCTGCCTTTGCGTCATCGGCATATAAGAGAGAATTTACGGAATCGATATTCCCCTTAATAAAAAGGTCATTTCCAATTCGTTCAAAAGCGTCTTCCAGATCGACATTGCCCACAGGAATAGGGTCCAGACACTCTAATCCGGAGGTTTTGCTTTCGCGCATCAGCTCAAGACGGTCGGTTATAGAGCCACAGGTGTGAATATAAACGTGCACCCCTTTTGCGCGAATGGCGGAAATGATCTTCTGCTCGTAAGGCAAAACAAATTCAATGTACTGTTCCGAAGAGATAAATCCCATCCCGGCAAACGGGGAGGAGACTTTGATCGCATCAATGGGTTTATCGCACATCTGAACGGCCAGGTCAAGGATTCCGTTTGCAAATTTTTCAATGATTGATTTGCATTTATCAGGTTCCATAATGAGCGCAATCAACCCATTTTCGTAGCCGACCAGGTCAAGAAAATAATCAAACGGTGAAGTGATCTCCCCATGAATGGAGACGGAATCGCCCACTTTTGCATAGATAATATCAAAAATATCGAACAGGGAGGCTTTATCAAGGTCGAAGTAAAGATTCTGAGAGACAGGAATATAATTAATTTCAGAGGGAATATCTTTTGCTACATCAATATCTTCGATCGCCGGCAAAACTTTCTTTTGCGAAAATGCGACCAACGGCAAATCAGTCCAGGAATGTATTTCGGTCCGGTCGGGATAGGTCAGTTTATAATTACCCTCATTCACACATTCATAGTTCAGCAAATCCTTTTTCCACTTGTCGGAATGTCCGTGCAGACTCACCAGGATGCCATCGAACCGGAACATTTCGCAAAGCCGGATCAGTCCTTCGGCAAAGACATTTTTGTCGTACCAGAATTCGGCCGGATTTGGTTTTAACTGTGTCATCATACTGCCAATACTAAACTGGCACATCAACGGAACGCGATCCGGATGCTGTAGGTTCATGGCCGCCTTAACTCTCTCTTTGGAAGTAAATGTTTTCATTCAATTTTATATCTATTTAATTATTAGATTATTACAAACAATGCCTTTATGCTATTTGGTCTACTTAGCACGACCTTTTCCCGTCGATGTCCTTAAAATCGATTTCAAATTTATCGTTATTATGCAAAGTAATCGTTGCCCCTAACGCTGACCAGGTTGGAGTAATATCCATAATGTTGAATTCTTTTATCGGTGATAACTCCTCTTCAGTCCATTCGCTGTCATCCATTTTATGCAACATCACGGTAATCATCAGTTCCATTGGGGGATTTTTTGCCATTCTCTTTTTATAAGCATAGATTACCGTGCTTTCATCCGCTTCTGCATTCCGGTCGTTATGGATTAAGTAATCCAGATTATCCCACCCATTGTAGGTGATCAGTGCAATTTGCCTTCCGGGAATAGCGGCTGTAATCACCTTTTTGTCGCCAACTTCAAATTGATTGATAACCGGTTTTATACCATCAATATGAGGTAACCCGAAATGGCCCAGGGTCAGTTCATATTCAAAAGCCAGGCGGGAACGATCGACACGAATGACCCCTCCCGGGATTGTGATTTCGGCCAGGTCGATGATATAACCTACTCCGTTATTCGGTGGTTTTCGCATAATAGCCTGACGGTATAAAACGTCGTTCCGTACGCCATTAAAAAGCATGCTTTGAGAGGTGGTATATGACCTGTTTTTTTCTGAATCGTTTTCAACAGTCTTTCCGGTCAGATAAAAATTAACATCATCGCCTCGAACATCTCTTGGGTCCTGACTGCGGAAACTATATTCCATTGATGTCCCGCCATGCGGGTTATGGTCTTCCCATGGGAAATGGGTATTATATACCAGTTTTGAATAATTCGGATCGTCATAGTAAACCTTTCCGGGAATGATTTCGGAGGCGCCTGTTTTACCATGGTTAACCAGGACAAGGCCCGGACTTTCAAGAACAATTTTATTCGATTTGTTTCCCAGAGTTTCCCACATCCCATCGTTTTCCCTGGCAGTCCAAAACGGTGAATCATCAGGCAATGCCAGGCAAATAAACGGTAAAAACATCAGAAAAGGGCTTCCTGCACAACTGTAGTTTTGCACCATATATTCCTTCTGACCATAGAATCCCAGGCTGGGAATATCATTGTCGTAAAACTCTTCGCGTGTAACAAATTGCAACAACGAACCTGAACAAAGCCGTCTTGCCCAACCACCATCCAGCAATGTATTATCTTTTAACATAAAGGCAACAGGGAATGCCCCCGAAACCCAGGTCCTGTAGCAAATGCTTCTTGACCACATATTGATATATCCGTCACGTCCGAAGAAGGAAGGAAGTGATTCCATTAACTTCTGAGCCGATTTCTCAATGATTTCAGCGATTTCAGGGTAATATTCATCGCCAAAAGTGCGGTTCCAGATGGTCGTATAAACAATAAACAGACTGATGGAATAGTAATTATACGTTTGTTCAAGATACCACCCATTACCCGAATGATAGGAGGCAATCCAAAGGAGATGACTTTTTAACAATTCGTCATCGATCTCATAGCCGTACTTTTTAAGAAATGAAAGCGCTACAATATTGAAAATCCGCCAGTTATTCTGGGTGGTTCTGTGATGTGCCCATTTTGAAATGGTGATGACCATCTCCTCCTTTTGTTTTTCGGTGTATTGTGACCAAAGGGTATCAGGCAGGAGCAGCAGTGTTTTAAACAGCCCTCCAAACTCGCAGGTGAACTGATAATTGGAGTCAGGTAATTCTTCGGGCAGCGGCAATGAATTGATATGACCCGGTGTGAAGGCGTTATAGATGTGCAATCCATAATAATCCCGCAGGTTGATGTTGTTTATTTTCGTTTCCGGATCAATATGGATCAGCGGACCTGCCAGGGTAAAGGTCCGCTCCAAAGCTTCAAAGTCGGCAGAACGATAGCGCCAGTCAGTGGCATTTGGCTGAGGATAGGTTTTGCCCGGAACAACAGGAAATGTTATAGGGGTATCAAGCGAACCGACATGACTAAATGCCCTTTCCAATAAATATTTCGCCATTTCGATATAATGGTTCTTTGACATTCCTGTAATTGGGCTTAAATCAAAATCGGGATTCTTAACTTCAAAAGCTTTCTTCATGCGTTATTACTTTGTCGTTGATTTTTTACTATCTATTTTACTAATCATTTACCATTCTGTTGAAGAGCAACCATCCTGCAGGATTCTCCTTTACCCTGCCGCTCAACATAATCTCAGAGATATAATAAGCCCCTTTACCGGACCTCTTCTCCCCGACAACGCTGTAACCTGAAGGATCTTCCTTTCCCCAGTTGCACAGGCCACTGGTTAACAATGGCTTCCACCTTTCAGCCTTAAAGATATTTGAGATGATGGGATTAATATATCCGGCTTTTTGATCATACCACAAAAAGAAATCTTTTGATTGAAACCGTTTATCTTTCAATAATTCAGGAGTGATCTGGGCAAAAAAGTAATCCCCCATGATGGTTTTTGACACATTGACGGTAGTTCCGCCAATTGAATAGGACCCGGCTGGCAACTCCAGAAAAATGACCCTGCCTCCCTTTTTTACAAAATCTTCAGCCTGTTCAGCAATAAGGGCAAAACGGGTAAAGTCATCTATCAGCATTGCATTTGCCAGATTCATATCCCGAACAATGGTGCAACCTGTTTCACTGGCTAACTGAGTCGCTTTCCCATCAGCAGATCCGATGATAAAAACTTTCTTCAGCATGTTTTCGGGCTTGGGAAACAGATCCAGTTCGAGGTTCGAACTGTTGATACAAATCCCTTGTTCATTAAAAATACCTAATTGAACAATAGCCTTGGTTCGCTGGTTGATTTTGGGTACATCGAAGGAGAGATATCCCTGGAAAGCTGCGCTATTTTCAGGGATAACTACCTCTGACTGCTGATTAACCAATGATTTTCCATTGATTTTGATCTCGTACCTCAACCTGCAATTGGCCGGAACTTCGTTGCGATCGTTACAAACCCACGCCTCAATTGTCGCTTTCTCCCCCGAAAACCATGAAAAACGGTCGGTTCGCAGCGATACCATCAAGGGACTGAGTGCATTCCTGTATGCGAAAAATGCTTTTTTAGGCTGCCGGTCCACATCCATTATGGTTTTCATCCAACCGGCCGGCCATGCGTCAATGAACAGATGAATAGCTGACGATACCATCCGGCTGTCGCGCCGAAAGGATTCTGTCACAAATTTTGTGGCCCAAGCCTGAAAATTCTGGCTCTCATCGATCCACTCCTTTATACTATTTTGGGTATTGTACCACATGTAATGAAACTGATTGGTCTGGGACATAGCAATCCGGTTGGCACTCCAGGTTTGTTCCTCAGCAGGGGTTTGGGGCAGCCATTTTTTAGGATAATATTTTTGCATCACATTGAGGGGATCGAGCCCCTCAGCGCCAAACTCGCCGCAACCATAGAGCCAGCCTGGTTTCACGGGCTGCCAGTACCCTTTGTGCATTTTACCAAGTCCGAGTCCGTGACCGTTATACCACGTATTGTAACAATGGGAATCGGGTAAACCTGGGGATGGCGGATCATAATCACCGTCACCCGCCTTGATCACCCGGTCGGGATTGGAGAGCAGAACCGCCTGATCCATTGCTTTAAAGAGCCGGTAATATTCTTCGGATGTGTTTAAACTCCGTTGCGGACTCCCTTCAGCATTGGGTGAACGTTCGTTAATATAGGTAACCATGATGGTTGAGGGATGACTTCTGACCAGCCGCTCCATCTCTTCAACCTGTTTTATGGCCTGTGCAAACTGATTGCGTCGTATACCGGCAAACAAGGGGAAATCGGTCTGATTAAGCATTCCCAGCTGGTCGCAATAATCGTAGACCTCCGGCTGAACGGGACGCTGTGTAAACCGGAGGTAGTTCATATTGCACAATTTGGCTAATAAAATATCATCCTGCAGCTGGTCCCAGTTTTTGGTAAAGACATCCCTTTGCTCAAAACCCATCGAATTGGCTCCCCGCAGCCTGATCAGTTTCCCGTTAAGGTACATTCTACCCCTGGGAATATTGAGGGTATCCATCGTAAAACTTCGCATTCCGAAATGTTTGGATACAGCATCGGCAACAGTATCTTTTCCTGTACTGAGTTTAATTTGAAGATTGTACAGCCAGGGCTCGGTAATTCCCCACCGGCGAAAATCCCTGATCTCAAACGGGACCCGGACATAATTCACCCCATATTCCATAGGGAGAATTTTGTTTTGCCAGTCGGTTGGTTTTGCCAGATCACCCACCCCCGGGACAAAGGTTGTGGCGGGAACATATTCCCTGTTTTCGAAGATGGTATCGGCGAAATTCTTCCCGTAAAGCGACAGCAGAAGCTTTACCTGTTTAGGTCTGGAAGAAGAATTATTAATTTCAATCCACGCCTCGGCTTTGGATTGATCCGACAAGGGCCGGACAAAAATATCGTTGATATTCAGAGGGGATCGTGCCTCCAGATAACAATCCTGAAAAATTCCCATCGCCGGCGGACAAACGTGCCAGCCAACTTCCGGCTCATCATAACCCAATCCTCCGGCAGCATAGATCTTATTACCAACCACATGATTTTTGTTTTCATCTGATGATCCCGTAGTCGTGGGCTCATTTTCCACCTTCACAAGAATCTTATTGAGACCCGCTTTTGCATATCTGAAAACCTCAAATTCAAAAGGGGCAAAAAAACCTTCATGCGAACCGCAATAAGTGCCATTGAAAAAAACCGAACAGCGGTAGTCCACCCCTTTAAAACAAAGATAAAGCGCCCCTTTTTGGATCATCTCAGCTGATAGATTCACCTCCTTAAAATAATAGGTGACGGCATTTCCCAAAGGTGGTCCGTAATGAGGAATAGTGACATTTTTCCAGTCGCCCTCTCCCTGCAACGTCAGCATAAAATCGGAACGGTCTTTTTCTGTTTCAACCCTCCATTTCATCGCTGAGAGTAAAATCCGCTCGCGGTAATCGGGCAGCACAGGAGAAAGGTTCTGCAGATAGGGGGCATATTGCTTTCTCATCTCCCTGAGCTCCGAATTCAGTTCCTCTTTGGTCGAAATATCCTTGTAAGGAGTGAAGGTTAACGACTTGTCAATGCCCGCGGGTAAATATTTTTCCGGCAGTACAGGTGGCAACGGTTCGGCAAGCAGATTTGTTCTGAGATTGTACCGCTGAGCGCCAATCTTTGCAAACTGATCTTCCTGACCAAAAGTCTTATTCTCAAATCCACATGAAAAGATGAGGAAATATATTACTAACTGAAGAAAATATCTGCTTTTTAGATCGGCCATCTGCTTATATATCTTTCAAATAATTACCTTGTAAATACTATTTTCCGGTTTTAGGATAGCGGCGCACTTTTACATCATTTGCCTGTACTTTACCCGGAGTACTGCGGCCATCCGTAATCAGCTTCTCAAGCAACTTCTTCATTTCCGCAACCTTTTCAGGCTGATTACCGGCAAGGTTTACCGTTTCACCCGGATCATCCTGAAGGTTGAAAAGCTTGATGGTGTTATCATCACGTAGTTTTGACATATTTCCGGATCCCGATCCGGAGATCAGTTTCCATTGTCCCTCACGTAATGAAGGAACCCCCGGCAATGAACAACTGACGGCGTTTTCGCGGACCGGTTTCTCCTTGCCCTTGAGCAATGAGAGGATACTAAAACTATCCTCTCCGGCGTTTTCCGGGAGCTTTATCCCAAGAATTTCTGCAAAGGTTGCCATCATGTCGGCCTGTTGCACCAGTTGATTAGAGATAGTAGCCGGTTTTACAACCCCCGGCCAGCGGACAATAAATGGAACCCGATGGCCACCTTCCCATGCATCACCTTTGTATCCACGCAGATTTCCACTGGGGAAATGACCTTTTGCCTCCAATGATTCGGCTCCGATATAGGGGGCACAACCATTGTCGCTTGTAAAGATTTCCAGGGTGTTATCCGCTGCGCCACTCTTTTCAAGGGCATCCAGGACCCGGCCAATAAGTGCGTCAGTCTCCATCACAAAGTCGGCATAACCATTCAGCCCGCTTTTACCCTTCCATTGCTCCAGAACTGCAATTGGAGTATGTGGCGAAGTTAGCGGAAGATAAAGGAGGAAGGGGGCAGAATTTCCGGATGATCCGGCCATAAAATTCACCGCACGATCACCCAAAGCCGGAAGAATATTTTCCAGTTTCCAATCTTTCAGAGCCGGGCCACGCAGGCTTGCCAGATAATTTTCGAAGTTCTCCGGAGGAAGAAACTCCGTCGGAATGCCGACAGTGCGATCGTTTTCAATAAAACAAAAGGGTGGCCAGTTAGGTACGTCGGTGCCAAAATAGCTATCGAACCCGCGTGTAGCAGGTCCACCGGCGATTGGTTTTGAAAAGATATCGTGCCATTCTTTCCTGTTGGCGGAAGTGGCCACAGGGGCTTCGTCATCCTTAGTTACTTTGCTGGCGGTCCGGAATAGTCTACGTTGAATGGTATCGATCGGCCAATCCCACCCAAGGTGCCATTTCCCAATACAGCCGGTACGATAACCTTTTTGTTTTGCCAGACCGGCTATGGTGAGCCTGTCAGGTGCAATCAATGGTTCTTCAAACAGGTTGACAATACCCGACTGAAGTCTGGAGCGCCAGTGGTAGCGTCCGGTAAGCAGCGAGTAGCGGGATGGCGAGCAAACTGCAGATGAGGAGTGTCCGTCTGTGAAGCGCATCCCCTGAGTGGCAAGCCGGTCGATGTTTGGTGTAGGGATTTTTCCCCGTTGAGGATTGTAGCACTGTACATCGCCATAACCAAGGTCGTCGGCTAATATAATAAGGATATTGGGTGTTTTATCTTTTGAACCAGGCGCCGTTCCTGCCGTGCCATTTAATTGCAGGAAGGAAAACAACGCCGAGCCTAAAATAAGTTTTGTATTCATCATCAGAAAAGTAAATTTGAATTAAAAGAAAAAGTCTGCTCCGAAAATTCCTTGTTTTACTTAATATTTATATCATTCAGACAATTTTTTATTCCAATTGTTTTTGGAACCCCATTAGCCGCAAATTTTAATCCCCCAATTTTTGAGTAACTCCCTTCAATAAATGAATTTCCGGGGGTATGTAATTTAAACTCAACTTCCCAATTTTCAGGCCAGGCGGGAAGCATAAAAATCTGATCTCCGTTAGTTTGAATTAGCATGTTTTGCAGGGCGATCATTGCAACAGTTCCATGATCCTGATCGGGAGTCCAGTCGTAATTGGGTCCCCAGGTTGCCGGAAACCTGTAATTTTTGTTCGAAGCTGAAAAGTTGGCGCCTACAAATTCGGCGGCTTCCTTTGTCAAGCCCAGACAGGCTGCCTGAATTGCATTTTGCACCCAACCACCTGTTCCCCTGTCTCCCCGTTCATTAAAGGTGTTGATTCCTACATCCAGATTCGGTTTGCCGATGCCGAAAATCCGGTAGGGAAAAACGGCATAAAGCTCAGGATTTTCTGTATTTTGTCGTTCAGAGCAGATCTCAGCCGGGGCAATCACCATTTTCCCATTCACCTCTTTTACAGGGATGGGTGGAAGGTCATTAATAAGTTTTTTCAGGAACTCATGTTGATCTTTTGATAATAAATGATTGGGAAGATCAGCCATTTTGCTGACCACACTCCGGAGACCGGCGATTTCAGGGAGGGGATTAACAGCCACGCGCCAGGTTTCGAGCGACTGTGCCGGCTCAAACCTGATTTTGCCATTCGCTTCCCGTTTCCAGTGCTGGTCAAAGAAGGTCAGGATTTCAGTTGTAAACGGGATAAGCGTTTCTCTGGCAAAGGTTTCGTTTTGCGTCATGCTGTAATAATCGAGCATCATCAGCGAGAGTTCCAGTCCACCCTGCCAGTAACGACGGATATATAAATTATCGGTTAGTCCGTCAGGTTTTCCATCACGGTTGGGACCATAGTTCTCATTCATATAGGTACCCCAGAAATAAAATGTTTCGGGGAAAAAAGCCCCATCGTGGCCATAGTATTTCTTTGTGGCCAGTTTTCGGAGCGGCAGGTTATCGCTATACATTTTAAAAAGGGGAAGCATCAGGTCAAAGTCACCGGCTGCCAACATCGACCAATAGGGAAGTCGGGTGTTCTGACACCAGTAAGCGCCGTCCCACTGGCGGTAGTCGGCATCAAAACCATGATTATTGCCCTGAAGATTTTGCGTATCAACGGTAAAAATGGAACCATTAAATTTGATGGGGAAATTTCCCCTGCCGCTACATGCATTCATGTAACGCTGCAAACAATATCCCTGATTAATGCTGTTTATTGTTTTTATTTTAGTGGAATCTGTACTGCTTATCCTGATATAGCTCCGATCCCGGAATGAATTCCACCACTTTTTATGATTTCCGAGCCTTGTTTCAGTGCCAGTTTGATTGATTTTGGCAGCAATATGGGTGATGGAATCTTTCCATTTATCCAATGTTTTGAGTTGTCCTGTCAAGGCAAAAACAGAAACCGAAAAATCTTTAGAGGGTTGTTTTGTTTGTAAGGAAAGATCATCAAACTTTTTCATCTCCTTCGAAAAGATCATTCCCCCAAAAGTGCGGTTAAGCAAAGGATCATCATGATTTTTCGTCCATTCACCAAGGGACTGAAGTTCTAAATTTTCAGTCCAGATAGACCGCTTATTCCGGTGTGCCCAGATAAGGCAATTATCCGATTCAAGGATCGTATCAGGTTCAATAAACAGGTCGGGGACTCCTGCAGCAGGGAAACTGTAGACTTCGTTTTTACTGGTAACCTTTCTGCGCTTGTCGCGCCAGATTTCGAGCGACACCTTCCCTTCAACAGGAGCGGCGCTTTTTACCTTCATTTCGACCACCGGATGGTTGGCGTCGACCCAAACATCAATCGAAACAGGATTCTTTTTGTTTCCTCCCTCAATATGAATGATCCCGTCGTTGAGCTTTAGTTCCTGAACAAACCAATTTCCTTCTTTAAACGGGTTGGGGGATAACGAAAGCCGGACGCGTCCCAATTTAAACAAACGCGCGTTTTCATTCCAGGCATCTGTTTTGGAAAGATAAAAAAGAAGATCGCCATTCTTCTCCACCCATAGATTAATCCCCAGATCGCCATTCCCTGCCGGCATTGAGCCCATTGAGTTTTCAGATGGAGAGTGCCAGATGACATTTTCATTAAGATGAGATTTGCTGCTTTGTCCAAAAGTGGTTAAAGCAAGGGTCAAAAACAAAAAAACAGTAATTGTCCTCATAAGTTTCATTAATAGAACCGAGTTAACCGCAGAAGATCAACCCGGTCTGGTTACCTTTGGAGTTACGAAGAAACAATTGTAACCATGGGTAAAAATACAAAATTTAGCGGACAGCCAATATTTAATCAGTTAATAACGTTCATTGACAAACCTGAGATTAGAAGAATTGCGAAACATCATAGCACTGAACGGTATGTGAAGCGGCCAGGCATGATCACCTGTTTCTTAAGGAGGTTTTCAACCTTGCCGCTGGATCAATCATCACGTTTGATAAAGGGTATGTTGATTATGCCCAATATGAAGCCTTTTCCATGAGTTCGATCTGGTATGTAACAAGGCTAAAAGACAATACCATTTATCAGCCCGGAGAAGAATTTGATATTCCGGACAATGCCCATTCAGGTATTCTGAAAGATGAGGAGATCATATTGTATTATGGCGACAAAAAGAAAAAAGAGCACAGGGCCAGGCGAATAGCTTATTGGGACAGCGAAAATGATCGTTTATTTGAATTTACAACCAATAATTTTGAGTTAACAGCTGAAAAAATTGCGCTTATTTACAAGAAAAGATG
>CAYHDA010000069.1:0-16651 GCA_964355145.1 uncultured Mariniphaga sp. | reverse complement strand
AAATTGGAACCGACAGCCGAAATGAATATGAAGAAGGTGCTCAAATGTTCATCGTAAGCGAGATGCTTAAGGAAGCTAGAAAAACAGCAAACCTGACACAAGAACAACTTGCGATAAAAGCAGGGACTAAAAAAAGCTACATTTCTAAAATTGAAAATGCGAAAGGTAATATCCAACTATCGACACTGATTAGAATTTTCGAAAAAGGACTCAATAAGAAAATTGGCCTGACTTTCTTATAATGAAGGAATTACGAATTGATCCTCGCCGCAGATTACCCTTAATTGGTGTGGAAGGATGCGAAGGCTAAAATCACTTTTACCGATTGATTCGCCATCTGCTTCGCCTGACAAAGGTTCTGTAGCACCTAACCGGACTGTTTTCCCGATATGAGTCGAAACTCTTGAATCCTTCACGAAACTTCCGTCATACAACTTTTTAAAATTCCGGATAATACCCCATACTCCCAGATTTCGGATAATGGTAATGTGAAAAACTCCCTTCAAAGGATTGGCATCAGGCACCTGCATCATGCCTCCGCCGTTGTATTTGCCAATCCCAACACTTGCGCTGAACAGATTGACCTTCAGTGTTTCACCGTCTATAACAAAAGTGGTCTCTCCTGATTTGTAACTAAAATAGCTGCGTATAAAACTTTCGATGTATACTCTTAATCCGGAAAGTCCACGATTCTTAAGTTTATTTGCCTGTACAGCCACCAAGGCGTCAAACCCGAAGCCGGCAATGTTTACAAAAAACCGGCTGGCAGGGTTTCCCGCTTCCAAATATTCGATTAATCCAACATCCTGCACCACAGTTTTCCCCTTTAAAATGGTCTCCATAGCCATTTGGTAATGATCCGGAATGCCAAATGTGCGAATCCAGTCGTTACCTGTTCCAACGGGTATCATTCCAATTACTATAGGCTCGCAATGGTTGTTTTTCGCATTAAAGATACCATTGACTATCTCGTTCAAAGTACCATCGCCTCCGGCTACAATAAAATGTGTGGCGCCTTTCAATGCCAGGTTTTTGGCCAGTTCTAAGGAATGACCAGCATACCCGGATTCGTGGACAGTGTATTTCAATCCTGAATGGTCTAAAACGGCAATGATCTTGTTTTTGTCTCTTCTTCCTTTACCGCTTCCCGCATGAGGATTGAGAATAACTTGCCAGCTTATAGCTGATTCCATACGTTTACTGATTTCATTCTCTTGATATTTTGACACTGAGATTATTTGATTGACTTAATTTTCTTTGACTTTAGACTCTAAAATTTCTCTTCCTGGCTTAATGGCAATGTAAATATAAAATCACTTCCTCTTCCAACCTGACTCTCTATCCAGATTTTTTCTTTGTGTTTTGTTATGAATTCCTGACATAATACTAAACCGAGTCCGGTTCCTTGTTCATTCTCTGTTCCGGAAGTAATCTCTTTCTCGTTTATTCCGAAAAGGTTCTTTTTCCTCTTATCATCTATTCCAATTCCTGAGTCGCTGACTGTAATTTGAACTTTATTATTTTGCCGTATAGCTTTTAACTGGATGATGCCGTTTCTATTTGTGAATTTTATTGCGTTTGATACTAAATTACGCAATACGGTTAAGACCATATTATGATCGGCAAATGCAATTATACTGTCGGAAATCTCACAGCTGATGGTTATATTTTTTGATTTTGAACTATTTTCTGATAAATCAATCACATCGGAAATAAGTTTTTCAATCACCAGATTTTCCGGATTAAATTCAATAGACCCGGTTTGAGATCTGGACCATTCCAATAAATTCTCTAATAATTTATAGGTATTTTTACCTGTCGAATGAATAGTCGTGACATATTTTACGATTTTTTCATGATCTATTTTGTCAATATTGTTTAATAATAATTCAGAAAAGCCCAAAATTGTATTGAATGGATTTCGAAGGTCATGGGCGATAATGCTGAAAAATTTATCTTTTGTGGCATTAAGCTCGGTTAATTGTTGGTTTTGTTCTAATATCTTATCATCCAGTCTCTTGCGTTCTTCTATGTCCCGGGTAACGCCCAGAATTTCTATTTCGCCATCTGAATTAATCCTGTATCGGGTTGAAATTTCCACCCAAATAAAATCGCCGTTTTTGCAAGGCAATTGTATCTGACTAAGAAAACTTTTATCTGTATTCTTCGGTTCTAGTGCGATTTTTATGTGTTCGGGGATTGAGTCAATAAGTTGTTTTAAATCAGAATTGCCGGGTTTAAAAAAATTAACGCCTTGATCCATAGCTTCTTCTACTGTAAAGCCATGGAGATTTAAGACTGAAGGGCTGATGTAAGTAAATCTTTTTTGGTTATAGTTCAGCACCCAAATAACATCGATTACATTTTCAGTAATTAACCGAAATTTTTCTTCACTCAATCTAAGTGCATTTTCAGCTCTTTTCCTTTCCGTTAAGTCCCTGTCACTGCCACTCACCCGAACAGGAACACCATTGGCGTCTCTGGTGATAAATCCGCGTGATAGCATTGTGAGGTAGTTTCCATTTTTATGCAATAAACGATACTCAATTTCATAACCCTCTTCATCACTGTCGAGAGCAGTTTTAAAAAGCCGATCTGTATTTCCGATATCTTCGGGATGAACCAGCTTTCTCCACGGATCATTCCCTTCATACAAAAATTCGTCTGCAACATAACCCAGTTGGCTCCACCATTGAGGATAATAGTAGGGAGTCTGGGTTAACAGATCCCAATCCCACGGCGCGTCATTTGATCCTTTCAGTACCAATTCCAGGCGCTCTTTATTTTCCTTCAATTCGATCGTTAAGTGTGCTGCCATCTGTCTCGCCCTGTCACCTGAGCTGTATAATGATAACATTAACAAAAACAGGATAAGACTTATTACCAAACCGCCCAACAAGTTGACGAGGACAAAAGTGTCCGTAAAAAATGTTTTCTGATGCGGTTGCGTAAATTGGAAAATCCATTTGACTCCGTTAAATGAGATAGGGTCTAAATTTGAGAATTCACCAACATTTTTACTGTTAAGCGTTCTGCTTTTATCGTTCTCATACATTAATGATCGCGCTGAAATGCTGTCATCGTATATTTTTAAATGTATCTTATCATCCTTGATTAAACTCCAGAATCTAAATGCATTCTGCATCAGATCATTCATGCGATATGCGGCATACACCCAGCCTTTTATTGCAGCTCTTCTCTGTTCAATGGTATTGATGGCCATCCCCTTTTTATAGACTGGGGCAAACATCAATATGCCTGTTTGTGAATTTTTGTCAGCCTGCTGCAATAACAGTACTTTTCCCGTAAGGGTAATCATATTGCTGTCGCGTGCCATTTCTATTGCTTTTCGGCGGACAGGATCAGTCAGATTATCGTATCCGAATACCTTCAGATTAGTGCCAGAGAAGGGTTCCAAATAGATCACGGTAGTGTAAAAAGGGCGCTCACCGGCAGGCTTTATCGTGTAAGCCGGAAATCCTTCTTTTTTGATTTTTTGAATATGCTGCTTGATTTCACTTTTGGATATGATCATAGAATATCCAACGCCTAAAGCGTTGTTTTGCGCTTTGTCTATTTTGGAGTGTTCCACAAATTCGTGCCATTCAGACCTGGTAACAGAGTCTTCTGCAGTAAAATAGGCTGCGGCAGATTGAAGCAGCTGGATATCGGAATGAAGCACATCAAAAATTTTATCCTGAGTGTCATTCCCATCCGATACAAAATCCCCTTTGGACTGATTTTCCGCACTGCGATAACTGTTGTAAGTCCTTAATGCAGTCACTGAAACAGCAATAATTAGAATTACGAATGCTTTTTTAAAGCTTTCAGTTGAGGGTTTTAGAAGTGATAAGTGTATATTAAATTCTTTTAAACTTCGGTAAATCTTCATTCTTATGTACAGTTAGGACGCTATTGTTATGGCAAATATAAAAACAATTGATGTTTGAAAAAAGTTTATATACTGTTTAATTGTATTACACAAATGGTAAATTGATTATCAAATGATTGCCAAATTAAAGAAAACCGAACAATTATTTTGTTAACCTTATGGCGCTGGTGCCTGGATCAATTGTTTCACCCGGTAAAAAATGGTTAATTATTGCATGCGAGCAACCATTGTGCAGGCTTAACTGTCATATGATTATCACGAGCATTCTCAGGTGAAAATTGTACGAAAAATCGATTTTTGATTGTAAAAAAAATGATGTGCCGATTTGTTGAAAAAATGTATCTTTGCAAAATGATTCGAAAAGTGAAAAATATCCTTTGGGTTGGTCTGTTCTTTGTAGCCCTCTCTTGTGGCGATTATCAGAAGATAGTCAAAAGCACTGATTATGAGTTTAAACTGAAAAAGGCCAAAGAGTATTACGAGGCTAAGGAATTTAGCCGTTCCTCACAGCTTTATCAGGAATTGGTCAATATTTACCGGGGTACGAGCCGGGCTGATCAGATATACTATTATTTGGCAAAAAGTTGTTACGGACAACGTGATTATGTGCTTTCAAGTCATTATTTCCGCCAAATGTTAAAGGAGTTTCCACGAAGTGAATATAATGAGGAGGCTCAGTTTTTGATTGGCTATTGCTATTTTCTTGATTCTCCAACACCGAGACTTGATCAGAAAACTACGCAGGATGCTATTGATGCTATGCAATTGTTCATCAATATTTTCCCTGCCAGTTCGCGTGTTTCTGAAGCAAATAAGCTCATCGACGAAATGCGGGAGAAGCTGGTTTATAAATCGTACCTTTCCGGAAGGTTGTATTATGACCTTGCTGATTACCGTGCTGCAGTTATATCCTTGACTAATAGCATTAAGGAATATCCGGATTCAAAATATCGCGAGGAACTAATGTATTATTTGCTGAAGGCTAAGTATCTGCTGGGAGAAAATAGTATCGATGAAAAGAAACGTGAACGGTTAAATAATGCGCTGGATGAATATTTTACTTTTACGGATGAGTTTCCTGAGAGTAAATACAGAAAAGAAGCTGATCGGTTTTTTGCAAGTACAAAAAAATTGATGAACCTGAGTGATGATGAGATAAATAAAACACACAAATAAAATGGACTATAAAAAAACAAAAGCTCCTGTAAGTACAGTACCAAGGGATCTAAATGAATTAGAGGCCTTTACCGGTAATATCTATGAGTCTTTGATGGTAATTGCAAAGCGCTCTAATCAGATTAATGCTGAATTAAAGGAAGAATTAAACACCAAACTCCAGGAATTTGCCTCTTTTACTGATAATTTAGAAGAAGTATTTGAGAATCGCGAGCAGATCGAGATCTCACGCTACTACGAAAAATTGCCAAAACCGACCCTGATTGCTTATGAAGAATTCAGAGAAGGTCAGATCTACTACCGTAATCCTGCAAAAGAAAAGAAATAGCTGCTGCTATCGGCATTAATATTAGTTCCTTAGCATTTATTTTTCATCAGAAGATAATTTGTTTTTTAATTGCCTGATGGAACACGCGTAATTCTTGATTCGTGCTTTCGAAGTACAGAGGAGACGGTGTTTCACCCGAAATTTAATAATAAACGTTTAGGCACGGATGCAACTTCAGGGAAAAAAAATTATTCTGTGTGTCACAGGAAGTATTGCAGCCTACAAGGCTGCTTATCTTTTAAGAGGACTCATCAAACAAGGTGCTGAAGTTCAGGTTGTAATGACCTCTTGTGCCAAGGAATTTATATCACCTCTGACACTCTCGACCCTTTCGGGGAAGCCTGTATTAAGCGATTTTTTTACCCGAAACGATGGCCAATGGAATAGTCATGTCGATTTGGGACTATGGGCAGACCTTCTTCTCGTTGCTCCTGCAACAGCTGCCACAATCGGGAAAATGGCGAATGGTATTTGCGATAATCTATTAGTTACCACTTATTTGTCATCGAAATGCCCCGTAATGGTTGCTCCGGCAATGGATCTTGATATGTTTCAGCATCCATCTACAAAACGGAATTTAGAACTTCTTAAATCATACGGCAATATCATTATCGATCCGGCAGTCGGAGAATTGGCAAGCGGTCTTTCCGGCAAAGGACGAATGGAAGAGCCCGATGTTATTATTGATCTGATCGTTGAATTCCTGAATGAAAAAAACACTGCTGAATAAAACCTATCTGGTTACAGCTGGTCCAACACATGAAAAAATTGATCCCGTTCGTTATATAGGGAATTACTCTTCCGGTAAGATGGGCTTTGCCATTGCTGAAAGGCTGGCTTCATTGGGCGCGAAAGTTTTTTTGATTGCCGGTCCGGTGACACTACATTGTAAAAATAAAAATATTGTTCGGATTGATGTCGTATCAGCCAAGGAGATGCTTGCACAATGCCTGAAATATTTTGGAGGTTGCGACGGAGCTGTCATGGTCGCTGCCGTAGCCGACTATACGCCGGTTATAGTTGATGACCAGAAAATTAAACGAACATCCGCAAATTATTTTCTTGAATTGTGTCCCAATCCCGATATTGCTGCTTCTTTGGGCGAGATAAAGCAAAAAAACCAGGTACTTGCCGGTTTTGCACTCGAGACCAATGACGAAGTTCAAAATGCCCTTGTAAAACTGAAAAAGAAAAATTTTGATTTTATTGTGATTAATTCACTTAACGATTCTGGTTCCGGTTTTCAACACGATACAAATAAAATAATGATCCTCGATAAAGCCGGAGTAATTTTCAACTACGATTTGAAACAAAAAATGGAAGTTGCTGTTGATATTGTAAACAAACTGATCGAAATCGAAGAATCCATTTTAGGATTATCCTGATTTTTTATATTTTTATAGGAAATATTACGTCACATTATGCCAAAAATAATTTTCCTGTTCATATTGATCTATTGCTCACCCGGGCGGGTTGCAGGGCAGGAATTCAGATGTAATGTGAGTGTATCCAGTTCCAGGGTTGAGGGAACTTACAAACAGGTCTTCGAATCGATGCGGACAGATATTTATGAATTCATGAATAATCGTAAATGGTCCGATAATGTTTTTAATATCGACGAAAGGATTGAATGTACTATCTTTATTCAGATAACCGAGCAAATTTCAGCCGATGAGTTTAAAGGTACAATTCAGGTTCAATTAAATCGCCCTGTTTTTAACGCATCCTACAGTTCTCCGTTACTAAATATTAAAGATAATGATTTGCAATTCAGATATGTAGAGTTCCAGTCGATGGATTTTGATGAGACTTCCAACTCTAATCCACTGACAAATATATTAGCATATTACGCAAATGTAATTCTGGGATTTGATTATGATACTTATTCTCCCCTGGGTGGATCGGCCTATTTTCAAAAGGCCCGCGACATTGTTAATCGCTCTCAGAATGCCCGCGAAAAAGGCTGGAGAGCATTTGAGGGAAATTTTAACCGTTTTTGGCTCATCGAAAATCTCACCAATAAAGCCTACGGACCATTTCGGGAGTTATTATACCGCTACCATAGGCTGGGTCTGGATGTGATGGCGGAAAAACCTGATATTGGCAGAGCGGAGATAGCTGATGCATTGAAAAATATGCAGCGTGTATATAGGTCTAAGCCAGATACGTATATTAATCGAATTTTTTTTGATGCCAAATCCGATGAACTTGTTAATGTTTTTTCGAAAGGCAGTACTGACGAGAAGGGAAGGGTGTTGACAATTCTCACCGAATGTGATCCGTCAAATGCCGGAAAGTATGATAAAATTTTGGATCAAAAGACTTTTTAATCCTATCTGACCAGAATGTTAACACGATTAAAAATTCAAAACTACGCGTTAATTCGTGAACTTGATGTCGAGCTTCGTCCCGGGTTTTCGATCATAACCGGCGAAACAGGTGCGGGTAAATCCATTCTGCTGGGTGCTTTGTCGTTGCTTTTGGGTCAAAGGGCTGATTCTGCAGTACTTAATGACAAGGCGGCAAAATGCGTGGTTGAAGCAGTCTTTAATGTTGATGGATTGGGACTTGAGGCACTTTTTATTTCTAACGACCTCGATTATGACAATTTTGCCATTTTCAGAAGGGAAATTAATCCAGCCGGAAAATCACGCGCTTTTATCAACGACTCTCCTGTAATGCTGAAGACCATGCAGGAGATCGGCATTCGCCTGATTGACATTCACTCACAAAATCAGAATCTGGACTTGAACAGTCAGTCGTTTCAACTGATGGTTGTTGACAGCTGCGCCGGAAATGATGAATTACGACTGGCTTATAAACACAGTTACTCCGATTTCCGAAAATTAATGGCTGAGCTTGACGAAGCAGTATCTCAGGCTGAAAGTGCCAAAGCCGACCTTGATTATTATCAGTTTCAATCCGATCAATTAAATAAGGCTTCACTTATTGCAGGTGAACAGGAAGAAATTGAACAGGAGCTTGTGCTGCTTACCCATTCCGAAGAGATTAAGGCAGGATTGCTGAACGTAACAGAGTTGCTGAACGGAGAGCATACCTCGGTTTTAAATCAGACTAAAACCGTGATCGGATTGATTTCGAAGATGAATAATTTTCTGCCCGATGCCAGAGGACTCTCTTCTCGTCTCGAAAGTTTATACGTTGAATTAAAGGATGTTGCTCAGGATGCAGTAGCTATTGGGGATAAGGTGGAGTACGATCCTGAAAGAATCAGATCGATTAATGAACGGCTTGATCTTCTCTATTCTCTATTGCAAAAACATCATGTAAAATCGGTAGATGAACTGATAGAAATACGCAATTCCTTTGATGACAAAATTATAACTGTTTCATCAAACGAAGAGGAAATTCGTCGTCTGACAGAATTAAAGAATCAAAAGAAAGCTGAAGTTGAAGTGCTGGCAAAACGATTGTCTGTTCAGCGTAAGTTAGTTGCAAATGAAATCGAATCCAGGGTGCTGCGGCAGCTTTTACTGCTGGGTATGCCTAATTCAAAGTTTAAGGTTGAAATAACTCCGTTGAAATCATTTGGGCCTACCGGACATGACCTTGTCAGCTTTCTTTTTACAGCCAATAAAAACGGAGTCCTTTGCGAAATCTCCAAAGTGGCTTCGGGTGGCGAAATGTCAAGAGTAATGCTGGCCATTAAGGCTTTGATCTCTAAATCAAAAGCGTTACCTACAATTATTTTTGACGAGATTGACTCCGGAGTTTCGGGCGAAATTGCCGAGCGCATGGGCTTTATTCTCAAGGAGATATCTGCAGATATGCAGGTTATTAATATAACTCATCTTCCTCAGATTGCGGCAAAGGGCGATCATCATTACCTGGTTTACAAAGAAGATTCGGCGCATGAAACTACTACCCGCCTGAAACTGTTATCAAAGATTGAAAGGATCGAAGAATTGGCTAAAATGCTTAGCGGAGAGAACATCACCGCCGCAGCTGTTATGAACGCCGAAGAACTTTTAAAGTAGTATTTATCAACAGATCAAAACAATTATGGTGCATTATGGGTTAATACCTGTAGATGTTCTGTAAAGACATGAGCCTGCCAGTTAATCGCTGGATTTGGGCTCTATTTATTAATTGAAAACTTATGTTTTCATAATTTATAATTAAATGGCTTATAATTTATTAAAGGGTAAAAAGGGAATTATTTTCGGTGCATTGAATGAACATTCGATTGCCTGGAAAGTGGCTGAGAGAGCCAAGGAGGAAGGCGCGGTCTTCACTCTGACCAACGTACCGATTGCAATCAGAATGGGTGATACCCAGATTTTAGCGGACAAATGCGATACAATCGTTATTCCTGCTGATGCCTCCAGCATTGAAGACCTGGAAGCTTTGATTACTAAGTCTATGGAATTTCTTGGTGGCAAGCTCGATTTTATCCTCCATTCAATTGGAATGTCTCCTAATGTCAGAAAGGGAAGGCACTACAGCGATCTGGACTACGACCTGCTTACAAAAACATTGGATATTTCAGCTGTCTCATTTCATAAGGTATTGCAATCGGCCCGCAAACTCGATGCGATCAATGAATGGGGCTCCGTACTTGCACTATCTTATGTAGCTGCACAACGTACATTTTATGGTTATAACGACATGGCAGATGCCAAATCATTGCTTGAATCGATAGGCCGAAGCTTTGGATATATATACGGCATGGAGCGCAAAGTGCGGATTAACACCATCTCACAGTCCCCAACACCAACAACTGCCGGAAACGGGATAAAGATGTTTGCTAATTTGCTTGATTTCTCGGAACGGATGTCGCCGCTCGGAAATGCTTCTGCTGATGAATGTGCCGATTATTGCATCGTTATGTTTTCCGATCTTACGAAAAAAGTTACAATGCAAAATCTTTTCCACGACGGAGGATTTTCGTCAATGGGGATGTCTTTCAGCGCTATGGAACAATATAACAGAGGATGCGAGGACGAGGAACCTGGTCACAAGTTCGACTAAAAAGATAAAAAAAAGCGCTTCACAGGCGCTTTTTTTTATCTTTTATGCAGGCCACACTCTTTAGTATCAGGATTTTCCCTCCACCAACGGCCGGCTCTGATATCCTCGCCAGGAAAGATGGCTCTTGTACACGGTTGGCAGCCAATGCTTGGGAATCCTTTGTCGTGCATCGGATTATATGGAATGCCATGCGTTTTTACAAAATCACGAACTTCGTCTTCTGTCCAGTCAATTAATGGATTCAGTTTAATAATCCCATTGGCCGCATCCCATTCAATTTTTTGCATATCCTGCCGGGTGACAGACTGCTCGCGGCGCAATCCGCAAATCCACACGTCCAGCCCGGAGAAGGCACGTTTTAATGGTTCGATTTTTCTGATGTTACAGCAAAGTTTTCGATTTTCGACACTTTCAAAGAACAGGTTGATTCCCAAGGTATTAACCATTTCTTCAACGCGTTGCGATTCAGGAAAGTAGACACTTAATTTGATGCCGTACTTATGATTGGTTCTGTGAATCAAATCATAAGTGTCAGCAAATAACCGTCCAGTATCAAGGGTAAATATTTTTGTGCTTTTATCGATTTTACAAACAAGATGTGTCAGCACCTGATCTTCGATGCCAAGACTGCTGGACAAGGCGATTTTGCCGGCATATTCGCTCAGAAAGCCTTGTAGCAGCTCTTCTGCGTTTGCATTTCTGTATTTTTGATTGAGTACTTCAATTCGATCTCTCATATGTTTATTGAATAATTATGCAATCACAAAAATAACTTAAAATTTGCAAACGAAAGCCGGGAGAGAATTAGGAATGGTGAATTAGGAATGGTGAATGAAGAATTAGGAATGGTGAATTAGGAATTAGGAATTAGGAATTAGGAATGAAGAATTAGGAATGGTGAATTAGGAATTAGGAATGAAGAATTAGGAATTAGGTTATTTAGCAGGGTTTAAGGTCAGTGAGCGAAGTCGAAGTGCCTTCATTTTCTATTTCAACTAACGGATCAAATTTTCAAATCTTCACATTAGCACATTAGCACATTAGGCTATTAGGCTATAGACTATTAGGCTTTTAGTAAATTAGCACATTAACCCATTAGCACATTGTCCAATTCCTTATCTTGGCAGTGAAAACAAGAATTCGAGTCCGCCGTCTTTCCTTTTGCGGGCCGAGATCTCACCTTTAAAGCTAATGATAGCATTTTTGACAATTGCCAGACCTAAACCAGTTCCTCCTTGTTTTCTTGAGCGACCTGAATCGACCCTGTAAAAACGTTCGAAAAGGCGCGACAAATGCTCTTCATCGACACCGGGGCCATTATCTGAAAAAGAAAAATAATTGAATGTGTTGTCCTCGTGGTACTTGTTAATCGAAATCGTAGTATGTTCGCCGGCATAATTAACCGAGTTCTCCATCAGATTTCTAAAAATTGAGAAGATCAGCGAGTAATTGGCTTCGATAACCAGATCCTCAGCGACTGAACACTCCACTGTAATTTTCTTTAGCGTGATTTGATCACTAAAGCTTTCAATGGCCTCGTTAATTGCCTTTTTCACCTGCACCTTCTCGCGGATATAGAGTTCCGAGTACTCCTCAATCTTGTTTAGTTGAGAGATGTCATTCACCAGCTGGGTAAGTCTTTCCGTTTGGTGATAAGCTTTTTCAATGAAATAATGCTGCTTGCTTTGTTCCAGTTCAGGGTTGTTTAAGACTGTTTCGAGGTAACCTTTCACTGATGAGATCGGGGTCTTCAGCTCGTGTGAGATATTGGAGGTTATCTGCTGTTTCATGATGCTGCGTCGCATGAGCTGCGTTTGATCGGAGATGAGAATCTCAAAACTTTTATCCGGAAATATAATACACTGAATATTAAAGTGGTATTTGTCTTTTTGAACCGAGTATTCTATTCGGGACAATTCATTTGGTCCTGTCAAGGCATCCTTTGAGTTCGTTTTTTCTATGAATTCATTGACTGTTTGAAATGCTTCGGCAAGAAAAATATTTTCTATTTTGGTGGTACTCTCTTCAGATATGATATTAATGTAAAAGATAAAATGACTGTTGTTTAGTATGGCTTTTTTATCGGTTGAAAAGAAAGCAATGCCTTCATTCAGTGCGAAAAGATGGCTGATTAATTTTTCCTTTTGGAGTATTAGTTCAGTTTTTGTTTTTCGCAGCTTTTGGTAAAGCTGAATAATTTCACGGCTGACAAACCCAAGTTCGTCATGCGAAAAGTGAGTTTTGTCGTCCACATCAACCGCTTCATTTTTTTTGATTTTCAATGCGAGATTCTTCAGTTTCGCAACTGAATCGCCAATATGGTTGGCAATATACCGGAGCAAAAATCCAAAAACAATAAAAAGCAGGACAAAAAGAGGGATAAAGTACCGTTCTGCCTTCAGAAATGCTTTAATCTCTGTATTGTAAATAACAGCAGCTCTTATCACATAGTTTTTATATGATTTTGCATAATAGATATATTCCTCATTTGTTGTTGTGGAATGACGGATATTTTCGCCGAAATCGTTTCGCAAGGCTTTTTGAACTTCAGGCCTTTGAAGGTGATTCTCCATGTGCTTAAAGTCGGCTATTGTATTGTCATACAAAACGATACCAGCGGTATTGATAACGGTGATTCGGATTTGTTCGGGTGGAATCAGCTTTTTTAAGCTATCGAGTTTTCTGTAATTATTATCTTCTGCAATGGCGTAATGTTCGATAAACCGATTGGTCAGATTCGTATATTCATTCAGCCGTGTTTCAAGTTCAGCGATTTTATAATGATGCTCACGCTCATTCTGAAATAGAATTATGAAGAGTGAGAAAATGGTAAAAAGGAGAAAATAATAAATAAACAACTTCCATTTGATGGTATGTCGGTCGAATTGCATAATTTCAAACAATAAAGTTTTAAACTTCAAAATAATATCCAAATCCGGGTTTATTCCGGATATAGCTCCCGTATTCTTCCATTTTCCGGCGTAGGCGGGTTATATTGACATCCACAGTGCGATCCAGTACGATCACATCGCTGTCCCAGATTCTACGCAGTATCTCTTCTCTGGAATAGATCCTGCCCGGTGTTTTAACCATTAAAGATATGATCTCATATTCCTTCCGGGTCAATTCAATCTTTTTATTTCCGATCAGCAGCCGTTTGGATTCGAAATCGATAACAATTTCGCCTGCCTTCAGTGAAATTGCGTTACTCTTTTTCGGCATTATTTTTATCCTTTTTAAAACCGCTTTCACCCGCGCCTGTAATTCTCTGATTGAGAATGGTTTAGTCATATAATCATCTGCACCGAGATTGAATCCTGTTAACAAATCATTTTCTGTATCCCGAGCTGTGAGGAAAATGATGGGTACTTCGAGTTTTAACTCTTTTTTAATTTTTTGAGCCAGGCTGAATCCGGAAATCTTTCCCATCATCACATCAAGGATCATCAGGTCGTATCCTGTCAGGTCTTTTTTTAAAGCCTCCTCGGCAGAGAAGGCGGTGTCGACATGGTAGCCCTCACTTTCGAGATTAAACTGCAATATCTCATTGATATCCTCTTCATCTTCGACTACCAGTATCCGGAAATTTTCATTCATGGCTTATCATCTTAATCATCAAACTCATAATATGGTATCTTAAAAGCACGACCAACTATCCTTTGAATGTTCTAAATTAGACTTTTAATCGTTAGTTTTGAGTATTCCGGTAAAAAAAAACGAAACTGCAGTGATGCAATTTCGTTTTAATCTTTAATTATCCGAATATGGTAAGACCAACTACAAATATTAGTTGGATGATTGCAATTTAATATTGACTTCCTGACCTGATTTTTCGATTTTTAATTTCTCAATAAAGCTTTTATTATAAGAAATATAAGAAGCGATCAAGTTGTATGCGCCCGGCTGAATATTGTTTATTTTATAGTTGCCGTCTAAATCAGTCCTCACTTTTTTTGTTGATCCCTCTATTGTTACTTCAACACCAGCAAGTGCTTCGCCTGAATTCAGGTCGATTACTTTGCCTGAGATGGAAGCCGTATTTACAACATTCGCTGAAGCTGCTTCAGTCGATTTGTTATTGATATCGGATTTCACAGTATTGCCTGCTTGTGCAAAAGAAAATGCGGCAATAATCAAAAGTGTAAAAAGTGCTGTTTTCATTTTTATGTATTTTAGAACAATACAAATATCGCTCGCGGTTGTTAAGAAACGATTACAGAAATGTTACATTTCGATGAAGAAATAATTACAGAATACAATCTGGTTAGTATTTTCTTTCACTGAGTAGTTTACCTGTTTCGTCGTAGATTTTCCACGTTCCGGTTTTACTCCCCATGTTATAATGCAGCTCATACAATGGTTTTCCATCTGATGACCAGATCAGCCAGTCACCATGTTTGAGATTGTTTTTGTATTCGGCTTGAGCCGTCTTTGTTCCGGATTCGTCCCAGGTAATCCAAACGCCATCTTTATTTCCGTTTTTATAGGAGCGCAATTCCTGTTTTTTGCCGTTCTCGAAAAAGGTAGTCACAGTTCCTTCAAGTACACCATTCGAAATATTCAGAATTGTTTTTGGATTATTATTTTCATAATATTCCGTATGTGCTCCCGAATAGAGCATCCCTTTTTTATAGTATTTCCCATCTATATTTTTCATATCCTGAGCATAAGCAAAGGCGGTTACGAAAATAAAGAAGACAACCAATAATTTTTTATTCATCAGAAGATTATTTGTTTTTTAATTGCCTGATGGAACACCTGTGTTATCTTCGTTCATGTTTGCGAAGCGCAGATTCATGGGTGTTTCATCACTCTAAATTTCTTGTTGTTAAAAGACTATGAATGTAGTTATTTTCCGGGAGTATTCAAACACTCTGTCTTATTATTAAAAAAAGGCTGCTCCCGAAGGAGCGGCCTTTAGATATCTGATTTTTTTGAAATTAATAAACTGTAGTTTTCGGAGTCCAGTTAGCCCAGCCCGAAGTCCAGTCGGTCGTGCCGAATGCTCCAACATAGCTTGTTGCATCAAGACCTGCAGGAAGTCCTGTAGCTGCACCTGTCAGCAACGGAGAACCTGTTAATGGCAGGAAGTTTGGTGCTGTTAAATTGAATGCTGCTGTAAGTTTCAGATCTGCAATTGCAGTAATTGTTCTGTTAATTCTGCTAATATCTTCGAAGAATGCTAGTTCTCCTGCAGCTGATCCGTAAGTAGTAGTATTACCAGAAAGGATACAACCTTTAATCTGGGCGCCCGTACCTGCATTTCCTTTGGAATCGTCCATTTTCAAACCTAAAGGATAACCTGCAAATACTGAATTGTAAACTTCAAGATTTGACTTTCTTCTGATGTGCATCGAAGTCTGAAATAATGGGTTAATCGTGGTTGAAGGAGTTGCAAGAGGTCCGAATAAGCTGACATTTGCAAATCTTGGATTCGTTGTTGGAATGTTCGATGATCCTGTTCCGTCGTTGTCAGACTCAAAACCGTTCGATTTTGAAATATCGGCAACCGCGGGGTCACGTAAACCTACAATGTACTGAACTAATCCGCTGAAACCATAATCGGTATCAAACTCATCATCCACACCACTGAAAGCGATTAAGTGTTTGCAATTTACTGTTCCGCCAAACCATTCGTAAGAGTCGTCGTTTGAAAAGGAAACCTGAATGTAATCAATTGTGGTTCCGCTTCCAACACCACCCATTGTTAAGCCGTTGATCTCTTTATCAGTTGCAAACGCGTAACCGGCAAATTCAATTCTGATATATTTCAATACCCCGGAATTGTCGCTGTTGTTGGTACCACCGTATTTAGTTCCTAATCCGCCTTCAATTTCAGCTTCACCACCTGCAACATTAATTACTGCATTACCGCAAATTACAAGTCCGCCCCAGTCGCCGGCAGCACGTGAACCGGCTGCTTTTGCTGATGTGAAAACGATTGGTTTTGCAGCAGTTCCTTCGGCCATGATTTTTGCGCCTCTTTCAATTACCAGCGATGCCTTTGTGTCAACTTTTCCTTTGATTACTGTTCCGGCCTCAATTGTGATAACAGCAGGAGATTTTACATAAACCCAACCATCAAGTATATAATTGATATCTGATTTTAAGGTTACATTGGCAGTTATGTTCCCGGCTAAAGTAATTGTTGCCCCGGCAGCAGGGAAGACATTTACAACACATTTACCGGTAAAAAGGCCATCAGTCGTTTTGACTGTAATTTCGGTTGATCCGGTGGCAACGCCGGAAATTGTTCCATCCGC
>CAYHDA010000068.1:0-16878 GCA_964355145.1 uncultured Mariniphaga sp. | reverse complement strand
GAATCGTGCTTAATATAATTATTTCTACAAATATTTCGCAGCTCTGCTGCTTTCTTGTTTTGTTAAGGTGCAGAGCACCGCGATATTTGTAGATGATTAATCGTCTTAGACCAAAAGGTGCAAAGCACCGAAATATTTGTTTAATAATTCAGTAATTATCAGAGATCATTTTCAAATAAAATGAAAATCAAAAATGCGACATTAAATCTTTCCGATTACTTAATGATGTGCGTCCTTAATGATTTTTAAAAGTGTTCCCCCAAGATTATAATTCTGCAACTCAGGTAAATCAGTTCTTCCAGTCCCTTTATTCATTAATTCTTTCAGTTCATTCAGGTGCTTTTCGTATATATCCCGTGGCAGAACCTGATATTTTTTGCAAACAGATGCAGCCATTCCTACAACCTCGCCCATCATTCCTGTGGTACGTTGCACTCTCACGGTTCCAAGAGCAACGTGAGTCACACTGATATTCCTTCCGGCCATAAACAGGTTGCTGATATTCCTTGAATAAAGGCAACGGTAAGGAATCGGGTAAGGATAGATAGGTTTGTGTTTTGCAATAGACAGAAATTCTTCTCCCGGAAAATACTGGGTATTCCGGGGATCAGGATAGTGCAAATCAATTGTCCATGAGGTAGATGCTGTTCCATCAGGATAGTTCACAATATCCGTTAAATCCTGTTCACGCAGCACCAGATCACCGGTTAGCCGGCGCGACTCACGTTTTCCCGCGATATAAGCGACCCATTCGAGCTGACTGTTTTTATATTTTTCATTACCTGAAAAATGATTTTTCAGAAACGACCAATTGGAGAAAACCACCATCAAACCATAATCCCTTATTCTTTCAAAATCCATTACCTGATCGTAGTGCATTCCGGTTTCCCATGGCCATTCGCCCATTTTTACAATCTGCGCGCTTTTATCGTCGAAGCTGAGCCCCCAGTTAATATCAGGAAACTGTTCCTCTTTGGACGATTCTTTTGAGTACCACTGAACAGATGAGCCCATTGTCATTTTGTCTTTTATATCAGGTGCCGTCGGTTCACCGAATTCACTTTTTCCTTCACGCCCCATCATAAAATCGGCTCCTGCCAAGGCGCCGATAGTTGCGTCGCCGGTACAATCGGCAAAAAGAGGAGATTCAAATCTGAGTTCTTTGGCACTTTCGATATTTACCGCACAGACAGCTGAAATTCTGTCCCCGTTTTTCTCAACGCTATTTGCCCTATAATTGAGAAAAAGAGCGATGTTTTTCTCAGCAACCACAGCATCCATCTTTTTCTGATCCTCGTAATAAGAGGCAGGTTGTGCATTTCCTGCTTTTGAGGGTCCAATCTCATTCACAAGATTTCCCAATGCCGGATATGGACTGAGGTTGATCCTTCCGCCCAGGTGAACACGTACTTCAGAACTATTGTTTCCCCCCAATACCGGTCGATCCTGAATAAGCGCCACCTTTAAGCCAAGGCGGGCAGCAGCCAGAGCCGTACATGTGCCGGCCATTCCTCCCCCAATTACCACAAGATCGAATTTTCCGGCAGGTTCGGGCTTTTCAGAAATACCCAAAGCTTTTTTTCTGAATGCCGCCAATTTTTCCAACGAATTCTCAGGACGAAAAGAGGGATCTGTGGTAAACAATATTACATCGCAACGCCCGTTAAATCCGGTAAGATCATGAAGTGAAATTTTTGAATTCCCCGCCTTCAACTTAACTGACCCTCCATATTGCCAGCTCCATTCAGTGTCCTGTATTCCAAATTTTGTTTTTAGCTGCTCATCATTGACAAGAAGGTTAAAACTGCCGGGTGCTTCTTTATCCGACCAGTAACCAGCCCAATTTCGGGTTCTCACAAACACATGATAGGTACCTTTTACAGGAAATGCAATATTTGTGGACGCATCAGCCACTGGAACACCCAATCCGTGCGCCATCAGAAAAGGTGAGCTCATCTGGTCCATAAATTGGGGATCAACTACCCATCCGCCTTTGTTCGAAAAATTTTCAGCTTCGACCAATACCTGTGCAAAAAGGGTTGCAGGCATCCAAATGATGAATATAAACAGAATTGAAATTTTAATATTCATTGCAATAGTTTAATGTTCAGCTTCAATCACTCTATTTTTATTTTCAGAATCTTTTCCACTAAACCATTTATGCCCTGCTTCCAAGATTATTAGCAGTACACAAATGAGAATTATTGCAGTTAAAAGGGTATTTATTGTTCCCTGAACCTGCGTTTTTTCTCCGCTCATCTGGGGAATGTAAATATTGATCATGTTCATCACTCCTCCGGTAATTGTTGTGATACCTACAAATACCATTGGAACCAGGGTTATCCAGATATATTTGCGCCTGCCGTTATTGATAAGGAACGATGTCCCCACCGCCAATGCCAGGGTAGCCAGTAATTGATTAGCAACGCCAAACATTGGCCAGATGGTGGAAACACTTCCGGTATATATGAAATACCCCCAGGCAAAAACAATCAAAAAGCTGGTGATCAAATTACCAATCAGCCAGTTGGTCCTTGCGAATGGGGCATAAACTTTCCCAAGAGCTTCCTGGAGGATGAACCGGGCAATACGGGTTCCTGCATCTACGGTTGTCAGTATAAACAAAGCTTCAAACATGATTGCAAAATGGTACCAATAGGACATCAGGCCTGAGAGTCCGGGAATCGCAGAGAACACCTGAGCCATTCCAACAGCCAGCGAAACAGCTCCGCCAGGTCTTCCGGCAATCACTTCGCCTACTTCAGATGACAGCACTGCAAGATTCGATTGTGTAAATCCTAACGCCTGGAGCTGGGGGAGAATCTGGGCGAATTTTTCAGGTGTAACATTGATTTGGAAGTAATCAAGCGGAAACAAGCTGGTCGCAGCAATCAAAGCCAGTATGCTCACCATCGCTTCGGCAAGCATCGAGCCCACTGCGATCGGTTTAATATGTGATTCCTTCATGATCATTTTTGGTGTAGTCCCCGAACTTACCAGTGCATGAAATCCCGAAATAGCGCCGCAAGCAATGGTAATAAACAGATAAGGGAAGAGAGTTCCCGGTATAATCGGACCGCCACCATGGATAAATGGGGTAAACGAAGGCATTTTAATCTCAGGGCTAACGATAATCACGCCAACAGCGAGCATCCCGATCACCGTAAGTTTCATTATTGAACTGAGGTAGTCGCGGGGTGAAAGCAGCAACCAAACCGGAAGTACTGAGGCCAGAAATCCGTAACCCGCGAGAAGAACGGTAAGGGTTTTACGATCGTAAGTAAACCATGATTCAAAAGGGGACCCCGGTATATATTTGCCGTAAATGACCGCCAAAGAAAGGAGAATCACCCCAATAACAGTCGCTTCAACTGTTCTGCCTTTACGAAATTTAAACATCCACAAACCCATAAAAACGGCAATCGGAATGGTCATCGCGATGGTGAAAGTTCCCCAGGAGCTTTCGGCCAGAGCGTTAACGACCACAACTCCAAGACCTGCAAGAGCTATAACCAAAATAATCAAAACGGCAACGGAAGTGATGGTGCCACTAAAAGAACTTATTTCGGCCTTGGCAATTTCGGCCAGCGATTTCCCGTCATGACGTACTGAAGCAGTGAGAATTACCACATCATGGACAGCTCCTGCCATTACCGAACCGACAAGCATCCATATAAACCCCGGCATAAAGCCAAACTGAGCGGCCAGTACCGGTCCTACCAAAGGCCCGGCCCCTGCAATTGCAGCAAAATGATGCCCGAAAACGACCCATTTCGGCATCGGATAATAGTTGTGCTTATCAAACAACCGGATTGAAGGCGCGACTCCATCATCATTCAGCATCAACACCTTAGCGGCGATAAAACTGTAGTAAAACCGGTATGCCAACGCCAGAACAGCAAGGGCACCAATTACAAAGGGCATTGCATTCATAGGAAGTAATTAAAAACTGAATTTTGAATAACTGATTTTTGGCTAATATAGCAGAAACTAAGTAAAAAAATGAAACTTTTATAAATATAGGTACTTTAACATATCTATTGATAATTCTCTTTGAAAAATATTGAAAACGGATAAATCTCAAAATAATGACAAGATAAATCTTTATAAATTAATTTAATTTTCATCTTTTCACAAGATTCTATATGGTACTTTTGCACCCAATAAAATGAATGTTTCAGAGGTGAAAATTAAAAAAATATATAACAAAAATGAATTTAAAACGTCTTTCCGGCAGTAAAACATCATTTGCATGAAACTTGAATATTTTTTGTTAAGCATAATATTTTTTCTTATTACCAATCAGCTGATTGCCCAAAATAAAGATAAAAAAGAATACATAGCCTCTGAATGCAGTACCGCTGAACTATCAATCAATGGCAAACTGGATGATACGGCATGGATGAATGCGAACTGGCAGGATGACTTTATTCAATACCAGCCCTCTGAAGGGAAAGTGCCCGGACAAAAAACAACTTTCGCCATACTCTTTGATAAAAACTTTATCTATGTGGGATTCAAAGCCTGGGATACTCATTCTGACAGTATCGTACAACGGCTTTCGCGTCGTGATGAAATTGATGGTGACTTAGTGGGAGTTCAGTTCGATTCGTTTTTTGACAAGCGGACAGCATTTTCGTTTATGGTGAATGCGGCAGGGATAAAATATGACTATATCGTAAGCAACGACGGCTCCACCGAAGACACTACATGGGATCCGATCTGGGAGGTAAAGACAAGCCGTGATGAAAAGGGCTGGTATGCAGAAATGCGAATTCCTCTGACGCAGCTGCGCTTTGAGGGGGATGGCCAGCAAACCTGGGGGCTGCAGGTTGTGCGCCTGCTTTTCAGAAAGGAGGAGATCAGTGTTTGGCAGGCTTCCTCCAAAAAACTAGCGAGCTGGGTATCTCAATTCGGGGAACTGAAAGGTCTGAAAAATTTGAAATCAAGAAAGATTGCCGATATTACCCCATATGCGGTTGTCCGAACCGACCGGTATGAAAAGGAGATTGGTAATCCATTCAAACAATCCGGAAAGAAAAATCAACTTAGCGGCGGATTAGATGGGAAGCTTGGGGTTACGAACAATCTGACCCTTGATTTTACAATTAATCCGGATTTCGGCCAGGTTGAAGCAGATCCGTCAGAAGTAAACCTGACTTCCTACGAGACTTTTTTTCTCGAAAAAAGACCATTTTTTATTGAAGGCAAGAACATACTGAGTTTCCCTTTGATGTTTGGAGACGGAGATCTGGCCGCCGACAATCTCTTTTACTCACGCCGCATTGGCCGCCGCCCTCATTTCAGTCCGGCGATTAACTCAGGTGAATCGATCGATGTTCCTGAGTTTACCAATATTCTGGGTGCTGCTAAAATTACAGGAAAAACAAAGGAGGGATGGTCTGTCGGATTGCTTGAAAGCCTTACCGGCGAGGAATTTGCACATATCAGCAACGGCACTCAACGTTCTGAGATGATTGAGCCTTTTACAAATTACACGATTGGGCGGTTGCAAAAAGACCTCGACAAAGGAAATACCCTGATAGGTGGAATGTTTACGGCTGTAAATCGAAATCTTGCTGAAGATCAGCTTAATTACCTGCATAAGGCTGCCTACACCGGAGGTTTGGATTTTGTTCATAAATGGCATAACAAAGACTGGGAGTTGGATTTGAGCACCTATTTCAGCCGGGTCCAGGGAAGCACCGAGGCGATCAGTGCTACCCAGAAATCGTGGATTCATGGCTTTCAGCGACCGGATGCCAGGTCTGCAAAATTTGATTCCACCCGCACAAATTTATCCGGACAGGGAGGAAAAATTGTGATCCAGAAAATAAACGGGAATCTGAAATACATGGCCGCCGCCGCCTGGAAATCACCGGGACTTGAGCTGAATGATGTAGGCTATATGCGTCAGGCCGATAATATTCTGGAAGTTATCTGGGTCGGGTACCGGATCTATGAACCTTTCTCCATTTTCAGGAATCTGAATCTGAATTTGAACCAATGGACAGAATGGAATTTTGCAGGAGAATCGACCGGACCCGGAGGAAATATCAATGCTCATACTCAACTGAAAAATTATTGGTATTTAAATCTGGGTGGTAATTATAACGGAGAAGCACTTTCCACCACCGAATTAAGAGGCGGGCCGGCAATAAAAGTAACAGGAACCAAGAATATCTGGTTGACTCTTATCTCGAATGAACAAAAAAAGCTGACACTGCAGAGCTCGTTTATGGCAATGAACGGCAATCAGAAAAATTCAAAACAAATGATTGATTTCAATATTGGAATAGGTTACCGTCCTTCAAAAAGTCTGAAGATCACCCTGACCCCCAATTTCACCGGTAATAACGATGAACTTCAATACGTGGCACAACAGGAATACAGTAATCAGACGGACTATATTTTTGCCAGGATTGAACAAAAGACAGTGAGTGCATCCTTACGATTGAATTACAATATTACGCCGGATCTGAGTGTCCAATACTGGGGCCAACCGTTTTTTTCGACCGGAAAGTATACCGGATTTAAGAAAATCACCAATGGACGGTCTGATCATTACAACGATCGGTTTAAATATTTCTCAGAAAATGAGCTTTCATACAACTCCTCATCGGCACAATATCAGATTTCTGATCAGGATGGAACAAACCTCTATAACTTTGATCAGCCGGATTTTAATGTGAGAGAGTTTTTATCTAATATGGTAATCCGTTGGGAATATAATCCGGGATCGACAATCTACCTCGTATGGTCGCAAAATCGGAACAATTCGGTCCGGCATCCAAACTTCAATCTCGCCGACGAAATGAGAGATCTGTTCCAAAACCAACCCTACAATGTGTTTCTGTTAAAAGCTTCCTTTCGGTTGGGCAGGTAGGCCGATTGTAAATTTAGCAGATAAAAAATGTACTTTCCATGCATTAATTCCGGACTAATTTGACTCGTCTTTATATTTCACCTGAAGATCCTTCAATCTAATTTTCAAATCAGATACAATATGCTGCATTTCAGGTGCATTTATTAAATTTAGCATTTCAGATGGATCCGTTTGAAGATTGTATAATTCCCAGCAATCCAGAGGATTATAAAAATGGATCAATTTGTATTTGGCCGTGCGGATACCATAATGTCTGGTAAGTCCAAAGGATTGCTCATAATAATGATAATAGATCTCCTTCCTCCAATCTGGAACTGATTCCCCATTTACCAGTGGTTTCATTGAAACGCCCTGCATCTCCTCAGGAATCTTAACACCAGCGAAATCAAGCAAAGTCGGGGCAATATCAAGATTCATAACAAAATCTGTATTTCTTTCCCCGTGACTCTTAGAATATGGAGAATGGATTATTAAAGGAGTTCTTAGTGATTCTTCATACATAAACCTTTTGTCAAAAAGGCCATGTTCTCCGAGATTAAATCCTTGATCAGAGGTATATATTACAATGGTATTCTTGTCAAGACCTGTTTCTTTTAACATGTCCAATACCTTTCCAACATTATCATCAACTGATTTAATGCATCGCAGATAATCTTCCATATATCGTTGAAACTGCCATCTTGCGCGGTCATCTTTATTTTTATTTTTTGCAAATTCTTCTGTTTCACATTTCATCTCCTTGTCCCATATTTCCTTCTCACCAGGGCTTAATCTTCCATATTCCTTTTTCCATTCATCGGGAGTCCATGTATTTACCGGATCTTCAATGCAAGTGTCACAGGGTACTTTACTGTCATAAGTAACCGACATGTGCTTACCAACAGTCAGCTTTTGTAATTGCATCGCCAACCGTCCTTTATAATTGTCATTAAAATTGGCAGGGAGAGGAAAATGGACATCATTAAATGTTTGCAAGTATTTTAGTGGAGGCATCCAGTTCCTGTGAGGGGCTTTGTGATGAAGCATCATAAAAAAGGGTTTTGACTTATTGTTTTTTATCCAGTCAATGGCACGATCTGTAATAATATCAGTCACATAGCCGTTATAAACAGTATCTTTGCCCATATTGATAAAATCAGGATTGTAATAATGTCCCTGCGACGGAAGTATATCCCAATAGTCGAAACCCGTTGGTTCTGACTCAAGGTGCCATTTCCCTACGATTGCTGTTTTATAGCCTTTCGTTTGGAGGATTTTAGGCAAAGTCTGTTGTTCACTATTAAAACGGCTGCTATTATCTTTAAAACCGTTTAAATGAGAATATTTTCCGGTAAGAATAACAGCCCGGCTGGGTCCGCATATTGAATTAGTAACAAAGGCATTTTGGAAAAGCACTCCCTCGCGGGCAATCCGGTCAATATTCGGTGTCTGGATCAGTTTATTGCTGTATGCACTGATTGCCTGGTACGCATGGTCATCGCTCATGATAAAAATAATGTTCGGACCGGCTGGTTTAGGAGCTTGTTCCTGACATGCAAACAATAATCCTGTTGAGCAAATTCCTGCTATTGCCAAAGTATTCATTCCGTTCATTTAGTTAGTGATTAGCAAGACACAAACATACAGAAAAGTTAATAAATATAAATCAATTTTATTCTGTTTGTAATGGACTATATATTATATTTGTAATGGACTTTTTATTGTGTTTGTAATGGAATAAGACTTGATTATGAAATATTCAGAACTGCTAGCTGTTGCAAATGAACAAAGAGACGTTATTTGTTCATTTGAATTAGGAACTACAAGAGAATTATTAGGATCATTACCTGTTAGCAACACACATGCATTAGTTGTTTCGGGCATCAGGCGTTGTGGAAAAAGTGTATTGCTTCATCAATTTATCAGAGATGAAATTGATGAAGTTTTCTATTTCAATTTTGCTGACATCAGACTTTACGAATTTTCGGCGGGTGATTTCATTTTGCTTGATCAAATAATAAAGGAGAGTGGCAAGAAAATTCTTTTTTTCGATGAAATTCAGATTGTCAAAGGATGGGAGTTATTTGTCAGGCAAAAATTGGATCAATCGGTGCGGGTTATTATTACAGGTTCAAATGCACGTATGTTAAGCGTTGAATTAGGAACAAATTTAACTGGAAGACATATCTCCAAAGAGTTATTTCCCTTCAATTATAAGGAGTTCTGTTCTTTTTACGCCATGCAATATAATAAGGAAAGTCTTATTTCATTTTTGAATAAAGGGGGGTTTCCTGAATTCCTGAAAACTAACAATAATGAGCTCCTGAGTTTCCTGATAGAGGATATTATTTATCGGGATATTGCTACCCGATATGCCATACGGGACATTTCAGGGTTGAAAAACCTTTGCATTTATGTGATGTCAAATACAGCCAAACTTGTCAGCCCCAGTAAACTTACGAGTATCATTGGCGTGAAATCCCCGTCAACAGTACTCGAATATTTGTCATACTTTGAATCGAGCTATTTAATGAATCTGGTTCCGCGATTTTCATTTTCAGTTAAAGGACAAATGTTATCAGAGAAAAAGATTTATGTTGTTGATAATGGATTGGTAAATGTGGCGTCAATCTCCGCATCAAAAGATATGGGGAGGAAATTTGAAAATGCTGTTTATTGGAATATCAGGAGAAAAACCAAAAACATTTGGTACTTTTCCGAAAGCCACTCAGAATGTGATTTCATTTATAAAATTAACGATGATTTCTTTGCAATTCAGGTTTGTTATGAAATAAACGGTGACAACCAGGAAAGAGAAATCAATGGACTCTTAGTTGCGCTCAAATTTTTCAATCTCAGGGAAGGTGTAATCCTAACAATTGATCAAACGGATACGATTCTCCTCGACGGGTATAAAATTAATGTTGTGCCCGCATACCAGTTTAATATGAGTTAAATAACCCTGAACTGAAAAGTATCCTGATTGCTCTCATGCAAAGTTTGGATTACCAAGCAAGCTTTTGATCACTTTTTCTAAATAATCTTTATTTATCTCGATAAATATGTATCTAAAACACATTTATATCCTGTAATAAATGTATTTTTATAGCATAAATATCAAATATGCCATGAAAAGAGATAAATTAGAAGAGTTACTAAGCTGGAAGGAAAGCAAATTCAGAAAACCTTTGGTGATTCGTGGTGCCCGTCAAACAGGAAAAACCTGGCTATTAAAAGAGTTTGGCATGAGTGCCTACAAAAATTGTGTTTATGTAAATTTTGAAGAGAATTCAACCCTCCGGTCTTTGTTTTTAAACGACTTTGAAATACCAAGAATCATTACCACATTACAAATATATTCGCAAGTTACAATAAATCCTGAAGATACGCTGATCATCTTTGATGAAATCCAGTCGGCTGAAAGAGGTATTACCTCACTCAAGTATTTCTACGAGAATGCCCCGCAATATCATATTGTTTCGGCTGGTTCGCTGCTTGGAATGGGGCCTCATAGCAATATATCATTCCCGGTTGGAAAAGTTGAGTTCCTTGATCTTCGTCCAATGTCATTTACCGAATTTTTAGAAGCCCTCAATGAAGACAGATTGGCGGAAATCATTAAAAAGCAAGAATGGGAGGTTATTTCTGTTTTTCATAACAAACTTACCGAATACCTGCGTTACTATTTTTATGTAGGAGGAATGCCGGAGGTGGTAAGCAGGTTTGTTGAAACACGGAATTGGGAGCTGGTACGACAAACGCAATATCAGATTTTACACTCCTATGAGGGCGATTTCTCGAAACATGCCCCAAAGGAAATAGTTCCGCGAATTCGGATGGTTTGGCAAAGTATTCCTGCACAGTTAGCCAAAGAAAACAAAAAGTTCATATTCAGCGTGATACGCGAAGGGGCACGGGCAAAAGATTTTGAACTGGCCATCCAATGGCTGGTTGATTGTGGTTTACTTTTGAAAAGCCATCGGATATCAAAACCTCATTTGCCATTGATTGCTTATCAGGATTTATCTGTGTTTAAACTCTTTCTGAACGATATAGGATTACTGGGAGCAATGGCCGGTTTAAATATCCGCACTTTAATAGAGGGGGATGTCCTGTTTACAGAATTTAAAGGGGCATTGGCTGAACAGTATGTGATGCAACAACTACGGATAGTTACTGAAAGATATATTGGCTATTGGACAAATGAAAGAAGCACATCAGAGGTTGATTTTATTATTCAGGACGAAGGGGAAGTTATCCCTATTGAAGTAAAATCCGGGGTGAATCTTCGCTCTAAAAGTTTTAGATTGTTCTGCGAAAAATACCAACCTGAAAGAGCCTTCAGAACCTCATTAGCCTCCTATAAAAAAGAGGAATGGATGGTAAATATTCCGCTGTATGGGATAATATGAGCGTGCTTGTAAATTCCAAGCAGTATATTAACAAACTATTTGCTTTTTGAACAGGCCAGGTAGTACTCCAAAATCATTTCTTCATCAATCACAACTTATTGATTAGTGAAGCCTGGCAGGCAGCGCCAAAGCCATTGTCGATATTTACAACAGAAACACCACTGGCACAACTGTTCAGCATAGAAAGCAACGCTGATAATCCCTGAAAATTAGCACCATAACCGATGCTTGTTGGGACTCCGATGACCGGCTTATCCACCAGGCCACCCACAACACTGGCGAGGGCACCTTCCATTCCTGCCACGACAATGATAACACGGGCATTCCGGATCACTTCCCATTTATTGAAAAGGCGGTGAATTCCGGCAACCCCAACATCATAGACCGTTACCACCTTATTGTTTAAAAACCTGGCGGTTTCCGCGGCCTCTTCGGCTACAGGAAGATCTGATGTGCCGGCCGAAACAATCGCGATATAACCATTCCCGGTTATTTCTTCCTTGTGCTTATAACTAATCGTTTTGGCGAGTTGATTATATACTGCTAACGGAACGACACTTTTGACTGCCTCTGCCATCTCGTCGGTCACGCGGGTAGCCAGAATGTCCATTCCCTTGGAGTACATCCGTTCCACAATCAGTCTTACTTGTTCAGTTGTCTTTCCCGCAGCATAAATCACCTCAGGAATGCCGGTCCGGTGCTTGCGGTCAGTATCAATATTGGCAAATCCCAGCTCTTCAATTCCGCGGTTTGCAAATTGAGACAAAGCATCTGCCAGCTCCAGTTCTCCGTTTTTATATTTCTCCAGGATGTCACGAATATCCATATCAGGAATTTTTTTGTATGATTATTTCGACCTCACCCAGACTAAGCCCATGTTGTACGGCCAGGCGTTTAACATCTTCGAATTCAGGCTTTACCCGTACTTTACGACCTTCAAAAGAACAGTATTTAACACGAACTTTCCCCAGTTCAGTTTCGATCTCCTTTTCATGTCGTCCGAGCATTGTTTTCGACACCTCATATTCCCTCACTCCAATGGAAGTGCTGTTCTTGAAAATAATGGCTTTGACACCAGAAAGAAGTGATTGTGTACAAAGGACTGAAAGCTTATTTGCCGGCCGCGATTTTTTCATGATGATTGGTATCAAAAACACATCGCTTGCGCCGGCATCAAAAAGTTTTTGGGAAAGCAGTTCATACCATTCAGGATTCATGTCATCGATGTTACATTCCACCATCCATGCCTTCTCCGCCAAGGTGGTGCTCAAATCCATAAGATCTTCAAGCAAATAAACCCTCAAAACATTCGGAACTTCCGAAACATCGCGTTGTCCGATGCCGTAAGCAATTTTTTGAATTGGAAAACTAACCTGTTCGGTGAATTCATCGACGGTAGCCACCAGAATAGCAGCTCCGGTTGGGGTTGTGGCTTCGTGCTGCACCAATCCGGTTCTAACCGGTACATGCTGAACAATTTCCGCAGTGGCCGGAGCCGGAACAGGCATGATACCATGGGCACATTTCACCATTCCTCCTCCCAGCTGAATGGGAGATGACAGGACTTTATCCACTTTTAAATGATCGAGACAAATTGCAGCTCCAACAATATCAGCAATTGAATCCAATGCTCCAACTTCGTGAAAATGTACATGTTGCTTGCTAACCCTATGAACTTTGGATTCGGCTTCAGCAATAAGGTCGAAAATTTTAATTGACATTGCTTTAACGTTTGCAGATAGTGAACTTTGATTGATCAGTTCTTCTACATGCCTGAGGTGCCGGTGTTTTTCGTTATCCGGATTCTCAATTACAACAGTTGCCTTTGTGCCGGAGATCCCTCTTCTCATATCCTTGGAAATCTCAAGATGAAATCCTTCAATATTTAATTTCGCAAGTTCGCCTTTCAAAAAATCCGCATCGACGCCAAGATCAATCATAGCGCCAAGATTCATGTCCCCGCTTATACCAGCGAAACAATCATAATATAAAATTCTCATAATTTCTTATTTTTCGAGGTCTGAAGGGCGCAAAACCCTGTTCATTTTTCCTGAAACCAACCCCTCGGTGTCGATTTCCACACTTTCAAAACCAATTTCTTTGATGGCACTCATGACGATTTCACGGATTGAATGAAGTTTATGGAGGTCATCTCTTTGCACTTCAATCTTGCCATAATTCCCGTAGTGCCGAAAACGTACATCCTCAAAACCAAAACTATTCAAAAGTGCTTCAGCTGTCTCAATCTGCCGAAGCTTTTCAACCGTAACCTCCTGATGGTATGGTATTCGCGAACTAAGGCATGGGCTGGCAGGTTTGTTCCAGTTTGGCAAATTGAAATATCTGGCAATGGTACGCAACTCATCTTTCGTTAATTTGCAATCAACCAGAGGAGACAACACCAGATTCTTTTGGGCAGCATCAAGACCTGGACGGTAGTCGCCAAGATCATCAAAATTTGTTCCGCTTAAAATCTCAAATCCAGGATAGTCTTTCTTCAATTCCTGAAGATCATGAAACAGGTGATCTTTGCAAAAGAAACAGCGGTTTATTGGATTTTGGTTGTATCGTAAATCACTCAGCTCGTTTGTTTTTATAACATTTAATCGTATATCAAAGTCTTCACAAAATGATTTGGCCAAATTAAAATCCTTATTTTTAAGACTTTCAGAGTTTGAAATTACTCCTATAGCCTTTTCTTTCCCTTGAAATTTCCGGGCAAGAAAGAGAACCAAAGTGGAATCGATTCCTCCTGAAAAGGCTACGATCGAACCTTCTCTTTTGTTAAACCAGAGTTCCAGTAAACTGAGTTTTTCTTTTAATAAAGGCGAAAGTTCATCCATCTGTACTGCTGTTCAATTGTTTTTTTTAGCTGAGTTTACTCGTAATGTTTCAGATGCGTAAAACTATAAAATTAAACTGATGGATTTAATTCATCAGTTTAAATTCTGTCAAATCTGGGAATAGCTGAGAGGGACAAGGAACATTTTATTAACTACACTCACAGTATTAGCAAACTCCGGTTTATTTTTCAGAATCTTCCATTCTTCGCTGCTGCCAAATTTTTTCCATCCCGCATCACGTTCTGCCATATCGCGGTATTCGAGCATATAAATCAGCCCCGGCATTTGAGGGCCGGCTAGCACTTCACCAAAAAACACACATCGAAGTCCGGCTTTTTCAAAGATAGCCATTTCCTCACTGTTAAACATTTTTATTTTACGTTGTCCTGCCTCCTCATTACTACTTTCATACGAACGCAATTCAATTAAACCACGTTCTTTGGAAGGTAAACGAAGGTGAGGGAATGAATCGAAAGCTTCGAGCAGATGGGTTTCATACCTTGTAAATGCACCCAATTCTGCAGTAGTTTCAAAATAATTCTTAGATGCCTGTAAAAATTGATTATCCTTCCAAATTTCTTTTTTGATTTTAAGGTAAGCATTTATTGAAGGATAAACGTGGAGATAATAGGTTACGGGGGGCTCGTTAAGACTGAATTCTCCAAAAGCGCCTACTTTAACCCCTTTATTATTGAGATATGGAATGAAGGCTTCTTTATAAAAACTATCTACTTTAGCTTTTCCCGGACTATTTTTAAAGTGATATACGCGCCATTCGTAGATCTCTTTTGAGGCCGGTGGATTTACCTGAGAAGCTGTTACTGCAGAAGTTGCTGAAGCAGCAGCTAGGATTGCAGATGCCTTGATAAAATTTCTTCTTTCCATAATCAGGATGATTTAATGTTAATGATTTAAATTCCTACTAAATTATAAAAATATGAATACTTTTACAGAGACAAAAAAAAAGATTAAAGTCAATAATATTAAAACAAAATCTTCTATGAAATTAAATTTATTTATCTTAATGGCAGGCATCATTGTGCTTGCGGCCTCTTGTAAACCGAAAAATAAAACCTCCGAAAATCTTGCACCAAATGTACACAAAATCACGGCTGAAGAGGTGGTTCAGTCCTCAAATTACACCTATATCAGGGCATTGGAGGACAATAAGGAAAGTTGGCTGGCCATTTCAAAAAGAGAGGTGGCAATAGGCAAATCTTATTATTTTGTGCCAAATATAGAAATGACCGATTTTGTAAGCAAAGAGTTGAAAAGGACTTTTAAGACGATTGTATTTGTGGAAAAATTCAGTGAGGAGCCTATCGTACCAGAAAGTCTGGCAGCTATGCCCGATTCATTACGAGGGATTAAACCTGCTGTCGCCAAAGAAGGAATAAAAGTTGAGCCGGCAAAAGGAGGCATTACCATAGGTGAACTTTTTGCCAAAAAAGATTCTTATGAAGGGAAAACTGTCAAAATCAAAGGTGAAGTTGTGAAATTCAGCCCTGAGATCATGGGTAAGAACTGGTTGCATATTCAGGATGGAACAAGTGGAAACGGTGCTTTTGATTTAACAATCACCACGGGCGATGTTGTAAAAATAGGTGATATCGTGACTTTCGAAGGTGTAGTAGCCTTGAAAAAAGATTTCGGAGCGGGCTATTTTTATGAGGTCATCGTTGAAAATGGAAAATTAATTCCTTAGCAGTTATTGCATTGGCTCTATTAATATCGAATTTATTGAAAATCCCTCATTGTTTGTGCGATGAGGGATTTTTTTTGCATCCGGTTTTTGTATTTTAGTGCGCAATTAGAAGATGCTTATGAAAAACGCCCTCCCTTTTGATGAATTATCACAAACAATTGACGGTGAATTATATATCGACCAAACTCATCGTATTCTTTATTCCACAGATGCCTCTTCCTACCGCGAATTGCCTCAAGCGGTAATACTTCCGCGCCACAGGGAAGACATCAAAAAAACACTTGCATTTGCACGCGAACATAAAACTTCAGTTATTCCGCGAGGTGCAGGTACTTCACTGGCCGGACAGGTAGTTGGTGCAGGAATTGTTGTTGATATTTCAAAATACATGGATCGTATTCTTGAATTCAACAAAGAAGAACATTGGGTAGTTGTTGAACCGGGTGTAAATCTGGCCGAATTGAATATTTATCTTAAACCATACGGGCTGCAATTTGGCCCTGAGACCTCGACCAGCAACAGGTGTCGTATGGGTGGAATGCTCGGCAATAACTCATGCGGTCTGCGGTCACTAATTTATGGGAGTGTACGCGAACATGTGCTTGAAGTGCAGACTCTGCTTGCCGATGGATCTGATGCAATTTTTGGTCCACTTACCAAAAAAGAGTTCGAAGATAAATGTGAATCGGATCCTGCCGCACTGGAAACAAAGATATACCGTCAGATCAAAACTGTCCTCTCGAACCAAAGGATGCGGGATAAGATCACTGCTGTTTATCCTGAATCTGCCGTCAAGCGACGGAATATGGGTTATGCTGTTGATTTTTTGATGGATACAGATCCATTTACCGACAATGGTCAGACTTTTAATTTTTCCAAACTCCTTGCAGGATCAGAAGGAACACTCGCTTTTACCATTTCTGTTAAACTAAATCTTGTTCCTTTGCCACCCAAAATAAAATGCGTGGTACCAGCTCATTTTTCCTCGCTTGAGGAAGCGCTTCATGCCAATATTCTGATTTTAAAACACCATCCAACGGCAGTAGAGCTGAT
>CAYHDA010000067.1:0-16894 GCA_964355145.1 uncultured Mariniphaga sp. | reverse complement strand
TTTGTCAGGTGTCCTGTTTTGCCATAATCGGGAGTGCCGGAGGGAAGGCCGCATTCAACGGTTTGTAATTGACCTATTCTGCCATTGCGTACAAGCTCACACACGCGCCGGAAATTTTCGTCCGAACGCTGCTGGCTTCCGGTTTGGAAAATTACTCCATATTTTTTCACTGCATTTACCATCGCTCTGCCCTCAGGAATCGTAAGTGCAAATGGTTTCTGACAATAGATATCTTTTCCCGCTTTTGCAGCCATCAAAACCGGAATCGAGTGCCAGTGGTCAGGAAGTACCACCTCAACGGCGTCCACATCTTTACGGGCAATTACTTCCCTGAAATCTTCAAAACCCTCACAGCCGGTGTATTTTTTTCCTGATAATTCTGAATAGTAGCTGTTTACCAGGTTGATTCCAATTTCTCTTCCACCCACCTTACCGTTCCAATAACCAGTGCTTTGTTTGTTCACATCACAAATACCGGTGATCTGAACCCGTTTGTCGGTTAGAAAGTCTTTGATGTCATTCATTGCCTGGTTGCCAGAACCAAGGAACATTAGGTTGATCCTGTCTGAAGGGGCAACATGTCCGTTTTTTCCACGGGCACAAGCCGAAATAATTGTTGGCACCGCGATTGCCCCAATCGCAAGGGAGGAGGAGCGTTTAATGAAATTTCGTCTGTTAAGATGTTTCATTAGAAGATAATTTGTTTTTTAATTGCCTAATGGAACACCTGAGTCATCTTCATTCGTGTTTGCGAAGCGCAGATACATGGGTGTTTCATTGCAATGAAATTAGCGAGAGAAAAAAAAGGAAACGGAATTGTTGATTCTAAACTTAATCAGATGAAGGTCCTTATGTTTAAATATTTGCAGTAGTTCCTGGGACCGGCGTTTCGAAGACCATATCTACAGGACCAAATTCAATTTTGGTTGGACCAAGATCCATATCCGATTTCATGATCGCATCCCAGGTGATCAATTGACCGGTATAGGCAGCAGTACGTCCCATTATCGCAGTAAGCGTTGAGATAGCAGTCCGTTCGGCTTCATTCACATAATTTCCTGTTCTGATTGCATAAACCAGATGCATATGTTCCTGAACATAAGGGGAAATCTTCAGTGTGTTCATCGCATTGCCGTTTTCGTCCTTCGGATATTCGAACTTCCATTTAATGCTCCCATCGAGGTTCCAGATCGTATTCATACAATTGGTATAACCTTCCGTTCCATTAATTAACTCTCCGGTTCCGTTGGCACAGCCGTCTAACTCACGACACATACTGTGGGAACTTACTCCATTGCCGTAGTCGAAGTCGATGCTGAAAAAGTCGTACTGATCTCCGGTTACTCTACGGGCCCGCCCGCCATAACCAATTGCCTTTTCGGGTGGTCTCCCCATAAACCAATTGATGACATCGATGTTATGTACATGTGTATCAAGGATATGATCGCCACAAAGCCAACAAAAGTTATTCCAGTTTCGAATCATATACTCCATATCGTTCCATCCCTCTTCACGGGTGCGAAACCAGACATGTTCCTGGTTCCAGAATGCTTTTGCCGATGTCAGTTTTCCGATTGCACCATTTGCAATCTGTTTGTAGGTTTCGATATAATCTTCCTGGTGACGTCGTTGTGTTCCGGTTACAACACAAAGTCCGAGTGCCTCAGCTTTTTTTGCTGTGGCGATCATAAGACGTGCGCCAACAGGATCGACGCATACCGGTTTTTCGATGAAGCAATGTTTCTTGTTCGTCACAGCTTCCAGAAAATGCTCAGGGCGGAACTGCGGAGGAGTAGCAAGGATTACAACATCAATTTCGGGAATAGCCATTAATTTCTTGTAGGCATCAAAACCTACAAAGCAGTTTTCGGCGGGGATAGGAAGATCAAACGAGGCAAATCTTTCGCGGCAACTGTCAATTTTATCCTGAAAAACATCTGCAAGGGCAATAATCTCGAGGTCGGGCCCGGCACTGATAAAATTAATTGCCGCACCGGTTCCGCGGTTCCCTACCCCAACCAGTCCGGCCTTGAGTTTTCGTCCTTTTGGAGCCCCTTTAAGGATTGGGGGAAGTCCTAAAGCCTGATTGCTCACCTCCTTTTTACATGATGAAAGGATAGCTGAAGCACCGGCAACACCTATTCCTGCCAAAACTCCTGCACCCAGGAATTTCCTTCTGTTGATATTTTTTGACTCGTTTTCCATTCTATTATATTTTTTTCTTACTGTAAACTATCTGCTTCACATACAACCCTGAATCCGTTATCGATACAATCTGAGTACCACCAGACACTCTTAGGCATCTGAGGATCAGTAGATAACCACGCCTGAGTTCTGGTGAAATCTCTTGCTGCACTTCTCACATCTTTGGCATCACTTTTAAACGAGCCGCCTCTTATTACATGCTCCTGGCCCGATTCAGGTCCTTTAGGATTTATAACTTCGGCTCCTCCTGTTTTGTAAGCATCGGGTGCATAATAATCAGAACAGAATTCCGCTATATTCCCTGTCATATTCTTCAACCCGAAAGGATTTTCCTTAACTGAAGAAGGATCTTTAGTTCTGGAAAGACTGTTGACCATATAAACGATATGAGAAGCGATAGTGGTAGTATCAGGACCGAATATCTTTTTAAAGATCCCTTTTGATGTGAATTTTTTGGGATCACCCTCAAAGAAATAGGGTGTTGAGGTGTTTCCACGACAAGCATATTCCCATTCTGCTTCTGTAGGGAGGCGGTACTTTTTACCTGTTACCTTGGAGAGCCACTGGCAATAGGTATTTGCTGATCGCCACGACATGGTAATAGCTGGTCGTGTACCTTTTCCCCAGCCTTGGTCGGGTGCTCCCCACGGAGGGGTTGGACCTGTGATAGCGTCCACATTCTTATTTTTAAGAACCTGACCTTCAGTTCTTCCCTGAGAAGCTGTAGCCTGAAAGAAAGCAAGATACTCGTTCCATGAGACTTCGATTTTTCCCATCCAGAATTTCGAGAGTTTAACCTTGCGCACCGGACCTTCATCGGGTTTCCGAAGGGATTCGTTATTCGGACTTCCCATATTAAAGGATCCTTCGGGGATGGCAATCATTTCGAAAGAGACAGTCGAGCCAGGGATTTTTTCGATGAAATTTTCAAATTTTTCTACTTTGGTTGCTTCTGTGAACTTTTCCTGACTGGCGGTTGCATCAACTCCAAAGTTTGAATTGTGCTCGTGTTTCGCATTTTTGTCGAAATGTCCGACATTAAGATGGCAATTGATACAATTGGTTTTGAGCTCTTCTTTGGCATTTACATAAGCTAAATGGGCATTGCTCCCATTCACAGACAAAGTAACCGGGAAGAGATTTTGATGACATTTAATGCACGATGCCTCATAAACAAATCCTTTTGCATTTTCAAGTAATTTTTTTGATTCCCAGTTGATTTTGGCGCTATCTTTAAAATATTTGCCATAAACATCTGCTGCTCCATGTTTTGCTTTTGCAAACAGATATCCTTCACCCTTAGGCGGCAAGTGACATTCAACGCAATGAACTGTTACTCCCGTCCTGTTATTGTGGTGTGGAGACAACTTCCAGCTCTCTTCGGCCCAGGGATGAACATGGCACGACATGCAATAGGTATCAGCCGATGTATAATTAGCTGTTTTTTCAATGGACACCAATAAGATTAAACAAAGTAAGGCTCCAAGGGTCATTATCCAAATTTTTGATCTGGATCCGTGAATGACTCGATTAATAAGTTTTTTAATATTCACTTTCTGTTCTGTTGTGTTATGCTTAATTCATTTTCTAAAACAAACCTATATTCAAATTCCGACTTAATTGATCGAGTCTCAAACTACTTCACTGGTTCCAGGAACCTGTTTCTCAGTCAAATTCATAAAAATAAGCAATTCAAATAGCTTAAAATCACCTACTGATCCATTAAAGCAATATCTGTTCTGATCCGTTCTGCAAACATAGTTCGTTTTTTAATACTCCCAATAATTAAATTTCATGTTTTACAACATCAAACCTGACCGGTTTAAATCAATGGGCGAGTAGCCAATTTTCAGCTGCATCCATCTCAACATCGAGTGGAACTGATAGTTTTACTGCATTTTCCATTTCGTGTTTTACAATAACTTTTACCTCTTCAAGTTCTGTCTTCAAAACATCAAAGTTTAATTCGTCATGTACCTGAAGGATCATTTTTGATTGAATACCTTTTTCAGCGAACTTTTTATTAATGTTGATCATCGCGACTTTAATGATGTCAGCCGCAGATCCCTGTATAGGTGCATTGATCGCGTTCCGTTCTGCGAATGCCCTTACTGATGTATTGGCAGAATTGATATCGCTTAAGTAGCGTTTACGCCCCATGATTGTTTCAACATAGCCTCTTTGACGTGCAAGTACAAGCTGTGAATCCATATAATTTTTGACCATTGAGAAATTGGTAAAATAATCATCAATCAGCTGTTTTGCTTCACCTCTGGGAATATTCAGCCTTTGGGCAAGTCCAAAAGCTGAAATTCCATATAGAATTCCAAAATTAGCGGTTTTTGCCTTCCGCCGCATGTCAGACGTGACTTCACTAATGGGTATTCCAAAGATCTTCGAGGCGGTGGCAGCATGTATATCTTCGCCGTTGAGGAAGGCTTCGGTCATTACTTTGTCACCTGATACAGCAGCCATAATGCGAAGTTCAATCTGCGAATAGTCTGCCGACAAAAACAGATGCTCAGCGTCACTTGGGATAAAGGCCTTCCTGATTTCCCGCCCGTTTTCGTCTCTTATGGGAATATTCTGGAGGTTGGGATTTGTTGAACTAAGTCGCCCTGTAGCTGCAATAGTCTGATTAAATGAAGAATGTATCTTGCCGGTTTTGGGATTGATCATTTTCGGAAGGGCATCGACATATGTGGAAAGCAGCTTTTTTAACCCGCGATGCTCCAGTATTTTGTTGATAATCGGATGTTTATCTTGTAAATTGACTAAAATTTCTTCGCCGGTTGAGTACTGCTTTGTCTTGGTTTTCTTTGCTTTAGGATCGAGCAATAATTTATCGAAAAGAATGTAGCCCAACTGTTTTGGAGATGAAATATTGAAGTGTTCACCAGCCATTTCAATAATACTGTTTTCCAGATCAACAATTTGATTTCGAAGTATCACCGCGTAATTATCCAGCACTTCCGGATCAATTTTTAAACCTGCCAGCTCCATTTGAACCAGCACTTTTAACAAGGGCATTTCGACCTGAGTGAATAGATCTTTAACATTTGCTTTTAATAACTCCTTATCCAGCAAATTTTTAAGCTGAAAAGTGATATCGGCATCCTCACAGGCATATTCCTTGATTTGTTCTATGTCAACCTGCCTCATCGTAAGCTGGTTTTTTCCTCTTTTGCCAATCAGCTCCTCAGTAGCCACTTTTTTATAGCCAAGGTATATTTCGCTCAGATAATCGAGATTATGGCGAAGCTCCGGCTGAATAAGATAATGAGCAACCATGGTATCGAAATAATCGCCCTTTACTACTATCCCGTATCGTGAAAGGATCAGGATGTCGAATTTCATATTTTGCCCGATCTTCAGTATATTTTCATTTGCAAATAGAGGTTTAAATTCCTGAACCATATTAAATGCTTCTTTCTGATTATTGGCTACCGGGACATACCAGGCTTCTCCGGTTTTAAAGGAGAATGACAGCCCAACAAGCTGATCATTCTGCGTATCGAGTCCGGTTGTTTCTGTATCAAAGCAAAATGCATTTTCACGCTCTAATCTTAAAATCAGTTTTTTTCTCTCCTCTTCATTCCCTACTAAATAATACTGATGATTTGTTGAGCGGATATCGGAATGAAAGGCCGCCTGTTCGGTTTGAGTTTGTTCTCCCATACTGAAAAGCGTTCCTTGCTCAAAGGCAGGCACCGGTGGTGAAACCTTAGGAGCTACGGGCAATATCCTTTCTGCCAATGTGCGGAATTCGAGTTCGAGGAAGATCTCTCGTAAATGATTATAGTCCGGTTCAGATAGCACCAGGTCATCCTGATTAAATTCAACCGGAACATCGAGAATGATTTCGGCCAGCTTTCGCGACATACGAACTTGTTCTTCAAATTGTTCCAGACTTTCCTTCTGTTTTCCTTTCAGCTTGTCGATGTTCTGATAAACGCTGTCAATACTCCCAAATTCACCCACCAGCTTCATCGCCGTTTTAGGGCCTATCCCCGGACAACCCGGAATGTTGTCGGATGCGTCACCCATCAAGCCCAGAACATCAATTACCTGCAGTGGATTTTGGATCTGAAAATTCTCGCATACCTGTTCAACACCCAGAATTTCCATCTCATTGCCCAACCGTTTAGGCTTATACATAAAGATATTTTTCGATACCAGCTGCGCATAGTCTTTATCGGGTGTGACCATAAAAACCTGATAACCCTCTTTTTCTGCTGTTTTTGCCAATGTCCCTATCACATCATCGGCTTCGAAACCTTCCTTTTCGAGAATTGGAATACGATATCCTTTGATAATATCTCTGATATATGGAATAGATTTTCTGATATCTTCCGGCATCTCATCGCGGTGAGCTTTGTACTCGGGGTACATATCGTGACGAAATGTTGGTCCTTTCATATCGAAGGCGATGGCGATATGAGTCGGATGCTCATTTCTAATAATTTGGTCCAGCGTATTTACAAATCCCAGCATGGTTGAGGTATTGAGCCCTTTTGAATTAACCCGCGGCGCATTAATAAATGCAAAATAGGAACGATAAATCAGTGCATAAGCATCAAGAAGAAACAATCGATTCATGATAAATGAGTATTAAGACGAAATCAAAACTACGCAAAAAATTAGGAAAGTAAGCTGATAAAATTTTTGTCTGTAAGCATTATGCTGTTAATCAGGCTACAATATTTTGATTTAGAATTTTTCCAAATGATCCGGGAGGGAGGTTATCACAGAATATTTCGGAAAGTAATCGGTAAAACAGGAATAATGTTGAAGTAAAATTAATGCTTACCTTTGGCGCAAGGAGCCTAAAAACAAAGAATGTCATCAAAAGAACGGATTATATCGCCAATCAAAGAGGAGCTAAGTAAATTTGAGCCTTACTTTCAAAAGGCTACAAAGAGTGACTTACCGCTGTTAAGTAATATCATCAATTATATCCTGCGCCGAAAAGGTAAGCAGATGCGTCCTATGATGGTTTTTCTAGCCGCTAAATTGAATGGTGTTTTTAATGAACGAACTTATCATGCCGCATTGACTATTGAATTATTGCATACCGCAACCCTTGTTCACGACGACGTAGTGGATGAATCGTATCAGCGCCGCGGGTTTTTCTCGGTTAATGCTGTCTGGAAAAATAAAATTGCAGTGTTGGTCGGGGATTTTATATTGGCCAAAGGGCTGTTGTGGTCGATTGATCACAAGGATTACGATATTCTGGGACATATCAGCACGGCTGTCAAGGATATGAGTGAAGGAGAGATCCTTCAGATTGAAAAAGCCAGGAAGCTCGATATTACTGAGAAAGTCTATTTTGAAATCATCAGAAAGAAGACAGCTTCTTTGCTCGCCACAAGTGCCGCAGTTGGAACTTGCTCTGTTACAACTGATGTCGAAACGATCGAGCGGATGAGACTCTTTGGTGAATATGCAGGGATGGCTTTTCAGATTAAGGATGATCTTTTTGATTATCAAAAATCAAATCTCATCGGTAAACCAACAGGCAACGACCTTCGCGAAAAAAAGATCACGCTTCCACTCATTCATGCACTCAATCAGGCAGCGAGTAATGATAAATCGCGAATTCTAAAAATTGTCAGGAAGCGGTCAAAAACATCTGGTGATATTCGCGAAGTGGGCGATTTTGTGGAAACCCACGGTGGTTTCACCTACGCCGAAAAGGTGATGCATGATTTTAATGCCAAAGCAATTGCTCAACTATCGGTTTACCCCGATTCGGACATAAAAGATGCACTTACCGAATATGTTAACTATATCACTTCGCGTATAAATTAAAAACGGTTCTTGCGGAACCTTAAAAATAGGACACACTTTTCCCTTTTACCGAGCTAAGCAAATTATTGGCTAAACGGCTGGCTCCGATTCTGAAAAGATTGTTATTCAGCCATTCATCGCCCAGAATGGCTTTTACAATAGCAATATACCGAAGTGCATCATCCGTTTCAACGATTCCCCCCGCTGCTTTAAAGCCAACTTTCCTATTTGTTTTTTTATAGTAACTTTTAATGGCACTGCACATCACCCATGTCGCTTCAGGAGTGGCAGCTGGCTCTGATTTACCAGTAGATGTCTTGATAAAATCAGCCCCGGCTTCCATAGCCAGAAAAGAAGCTTTCCAGATTTTGGTATAACTTTTCAACGCTCCGGTTTCCAGAATTACTTTCAAATGAGCAGTTTTACACACTTTTTTGAGGGTCGAAATTTCCTGCATAACAGATTCGAAATCTTCAGCAAGAAAATTTCCCAGATTAAGCACAATGTCAATTTCGTTGTCGCCATTATTGATTGCCATACTGGCTTCGAGTTCTTTAACAGCAATAAAAGTCTGCGAAGAGGGGAATCCGGCTGCAACAGAAGCAAGGTTTACGCCGGAAACCAAAAGATTCTTCTTCACAATTTCAACAAGTGTTGGATAGACGCAGATTGCTGCAACATTAGGCAATTCGGGGAAAGCCGCCGAAAATTCTGAAACTTTCAATGCTATTTTTTCTCCCTGAACCGGACCATCGGTTGAATTTAAGGTGGTTAAATCGATGCAAGACAATGCAAGTTTATACCCTTCAATATTTTTAAACTCTTCCGATTTTTCAACAATAGCTGCAACTGCTTTCTCAACTTCTCCGTCTTCAAATTCACGATCAAAATCTTTGCTAACCCAATCCATAGTTTTATGTATTATTATTTAAGTCAATAATTTGTCATTATTCAAATGCCGGAATTGGTCACGCCCGGTTTTTTTCTCCATATTTTTTAAAAATGCCTCTGTAAGATCGATGCCTGTCTGGTTGGCCAAACAGATGACCACCCAAAGAACATCGGCAAGTTCATCGGCTAGATCACCTTCTGTTTCTCCCTGTTTAGGTGATTGATCTCCATATTTTCTGGCTAGAATCCGCGCCACCTCGCCTACTTCCTCCGTGAGTATTGCCATATTGGTTAACTCGCTGAAATAGCGAACCCCATACTTATTAATCCACTCATTGACTGATGCCTGAGCATTTCTGATGGTAATATCATCAATCATAAATCTCTGTTTTTAGAATCTATTATAATGGTTACCGGACCGTCATTGGTCAACCGAACGATCATATGAGCGCCGAATTCACCTGTTTCAACGTTTTTCTCAAGATTTGCAGCTAAAGTGCCGACAAATTGATGATAAAGAGGAATCGAAACATCGGGTGCTGCTGCATTAATATAGGATGGCCGGTTTCCTTTTTTCGTTTTTGCATGCAGCGTAAACTGACTTACAGCAAGAATTTCGCCTCCAATATCTTTTACTGAAAGGTTCATCACCCCATTCCCATCATTAAAAATCCGTAGTTGAGTAATTTTTTTGCTCATCCAATCAAGATCTTCAGCATTATCGTCATTTTCGAATCCGGCCAATACCAGCAGTCCCTGATTGATCGATGATTTCAATTCTCCTTCTATGGTTACGGAAGCTTCTGAAACACGTTGGATAATAACTCTCATAAACCTGATTTGAATTCAAATTTAGGCAAATATTTCTTTTTTTTAATGAGCAGGAATAATTATGTAAGTTTGGGTTACATCACCAGTTTCATCAGCCAGACTACGACCAGGTAACGTGTCATTTTACCGATCATCATGAAAAAAACCGTAGGAACCGGCGAGATGCGAAAAAACCCCAATCCGAGGATTACCAGATCGCCGATTATGGGAACGAACGAAAGCATTGCTGCCAGTGATCCGTATCGTTTTAGCTTAGGAAGAATAGCGTGGATTTTCTCCGGTTTTACCTTTGCGTACTTTTCAATCCACTCCATTTTTCCCAGATAGCCGAGATAATAAATGGATATTCCTCCAAGAGTATTTCCTGCTGTGGCAGCTGCCAACGAGCTGATTACATCAAAACCTGAATATATCAGCAATGAGAGTACTGCCTCTGAATTAAAGGGAAATATGGAGCCAGAAAGAAAGCCGGCAATGAAAAGCCCGGATAAACCGTATTGATAAAAAAAATCGATCATCAGGCTCCAAAGATAGTGTAATTGGAATAAAAGTCCTGTAAAAGTACATTCGTTGAAAACCGCTATCCGTTTTAAAAAAAGGGAGAAAGCAGTAAATTACCACATTCTCCCTTTTAAATTATTGAAAGATAATATCTTACGATAACGCCGCGATTCCTGATCCAATCATATTGGCACTTTCAATTTCAGCAATATTCACTTTTATCTTTTTATGTCCCAAACTACTGAGCAACTCTTTGAGTGTGCTTTTAACTACTTTATTATAGTCTTTGCAATTCGAAACCTCGCTCCAGAAAAGGCTTCCTTCTGCAGTGATTCTTACCTTTTTAATTGATTTATCATGAGTAATCAGCATATCAATTAATCCGGCCAACGAAGCGGCTACCAAATTGGCAGATCTTTTATAGATGGCTTTAGCAACTTTTACATGCTTTTTCTTGTGTTGATCCGAATTGCAGATAATGTCAGTTAGTGCCTTGCCATCGGTTGTTTCATCAAATCCATCTTCAGGAAATACTTCTCTCAGGATCTGACCAATATACATACCCGAAACAGATTTTTCGAATCTTTGCGATCCTTTATTGTCAGATTTTTCATCAACCAGATCATCGTATTTGGTTAGATGAGGTGGATTAAAGTTGCCGGATTCAAGATTTACCGGGGTAATTCCCTGCCAGTTCAGGCTGCTGTCAATTTTTGGAATTCTGTCTGCATTAACGAACGCAGCCATATTGGTTCCAGTACCGACGATCAGGCCGATATAAGCATCAAAATTGGGATTTGACAAACCTGCGAAAAGGGATGCGACGGTGTCGTTGATCACTTTAATACCTGTGAATTCTGCTTTCCCCGACTTGTTGAGTTGATCGAGAAGTGGTTTTCCAACTGGATTGCCAATCATTCCTTTGATATCCAGGCCTTTCGTCCATCTGATCAGTTCGGCATCACCATTTGGCAGACAGTCAGCTGGATAAGAGAAGCAGTACCCGATCGGTGCTTTTGAAGGAAGCTCAATTTCATTTACAAATTCAGCTTGTCTGATCAAAAGATCTTCCTGAGAGAAGCCTTTGGTAGTTGTAGCTGAAAGTTCTATACCACCAGCTTTCTTGGGGGTAATATTTGCAACACCACCGGCAAAATTAATCACTGCTGCACGATAATTAGTTCCGCCCCAGTCTAGTACAACAGCCTGTCCTTCAGCTCCACTGGCAAGAGGATGGATGTAGGTGGGGATACTTTTTACCTCGGTGTTGTCATTCTTCAGTCCATTCTGAATTTTGTCTTCAAGATTGAGCGCAATTTCTTTTAACTGCGAGGTTTTCAGCTTAAATTCGTTTTTCTTCATTATGATTGTATTTTTAATTTTTCTTTTCAGTCAAAGGTATTAAAAAGTTATGAAATTCCACTTTTTCGTCAGAATCTTCAGAACCCGCTGATTTTATCTATTTTTGCATAAATATATTATAGAATGGAACAATATTCAACAAGACAAAATAAAATAGGGAGGTTGATTCAAAAAGAGCTTAGCGAATTACTCCGGCGCGACACGCAGGTGTTGGCGAAAGGAAGAATCCTCTCACTTACAACCGTCAGGGTAACGCGCGATATATCACTCGCAAGATGCTATCTGAGCGTTTTCCCTTCTGCTGGTGCAGAGGAGGTTTTAGCGGATATTAAGCTTCATAAGAGTAAGTTACGGGGCGAATTGGGAAATATTGTTCGGTTCCAGTTACGCCATGTTCCTGAATTGGAATTTTTTCTGGATGACAGCCTCGATTATATTGAGAAAATTGATAAGCTTTTACATTGAATTTTAAACCGGAATCCTGACCTGTCATTCAAAAGAAAAGTTCGTTATGGAGTACGATCCGATTAAAAAACACCTTGGGAAGGTCTTCAACCGCACGCCGTTGCTGCGAAAATATTTTTATGCCTTGCTCGATCTTTTACTGCTGCGGGCATGGCACGTATATAAAGAATTAAGGGTGCTCAAAAAGAGATCCTTTTCAGGGAATATAAGAATTCTTGATGCCGGATCAGGATTTGGCCAGTATAGTTACAGGATGACCAGAATTTTCGCTGGTTCTATAATCAAAGGGGTTGATGTCAAACAAGAGCAAATCGATGATTGTAATCGTTTTTTTACATTGGCCGGAATCCGGGAGAGGGTGAATTTTGAATATGGCGATCTTACAACATTCATTGAGCCATATAGTTATGATTTGATCCTTTCCGTTGATGTAATGGAACATATTGAAGAAGATGAACTGGTTTTTAGTAATTTTTATAAGTCACTCCGGAATAACGGGGTTCTGCTGATCTCTACCCCATCCGACAAGGGAGGTTCCGATACCCATGAGCATGAGCCTGATTCTGTGCATGGATTCATTGAAGAACATGTCCGCGATGGATACGGGATCGATGATATTACTCAAAAATTACATAATGCCGGTTTTTCTGATATTGAAGCACGTTATTCTTACGGTGCTCCAGGGTCTCTTTCATGGAAATTTTCGATGAAATATCCGATTCTTATGCTCGGAAAATCCAAACTGTTTTTTATTTTTCTCCCTTTTTATTATCTGATTACGTTTCCTTTTTGTGCCCTTCTCAATTATTTTGATGTCATTCTCCTGCAGAAAACAGGTACCGGACTTATAGTAAAAGCAACCAAAAAGTGATTTATAATTACGTATTTTGAATCTCTCGTTTTACATAGCGAAAAGATATCTCTTCTCAAAAAAGAAGACAAATCTGATTAACATCATCTCGGCGATTTCCGTTGCCGGAATGGCTATCGGAACAATGGGTCTCATCATTGGATTATCGGGTTTTAACGGTTTCGACAGCCTTATTAAATCACTTTTCTCCTCTTTCGATCCTGATCTAAAGATTTCACTTGTTGAGGGAAAGAGCTTTGAGATTAATAATCAGGTTTTTAACGACATTCGTAAGATGGATGGAGTAATGTTTTTTACCGATGTAGTAGAAGATAATGCTTTACTAAGATATGAAAACCGGCAAGTACTGGCAACGATTAAAGGAGTAAGTGACGACTATAGTCAAATGACAGGTCTGGACACAATGATTGTTGATGGTGAATTTAAACTGAAAGAAGCAGAGGCACAATATACCGTTATTGGACAAGGGGTGGCCTATTATCTTTCTGTTGGTATCAACCTGATTAATCCGATTAATATTTATGTCCCCCAAAAAGGACGAAGATCGGGCTTATCAATCGAAGGGAGTTTTAATCAAGGTTCAATCTACCCGTCAGGTGTATTTTCAGTTCAGCAGGAAATAGATTCAAAATATATTATTGTTCCGATAGAATTTGCACGCAAAATTTTTGAAATAGAAGAGAAAGTTAATTCTGTTGAGCTGAAATTGAAGAACGGAGCTGATGTGAAAAAAATTCAGGAGGAGATCTCAGCTAAATTGGGCAACCGTTTTGTCGTCAAGAACCGATATCAGCAGCACGACTACCTTTATAAAACAATGCAGGGCGAGAAATACGCTGTTTACCTGATTCTGATTTTGATTTTAATCATTGCATCCTTCAATATTGTAGGTTCGCTAACCATGTTAATCATTGATAAGAAGGAAGACATAGCCGTGCTGCAGAGCATGGGTGCCGATAAGCCGCTTATACGCCGTATTTTTCTTTTTGAGGGATGGTCAGTCTCTATTCTCGGTGCAATAATCGGAACCGTTGCCGGGATCGCAATTTGCCAGGCTCAGATCGCCTTTGGTATTGTTAAACTTCAAGGCGGGGGCGGATCATTTATTATCGATTCCTATCCGATGAAAATAATTCCGCTTGATATCCTGCTGGTGTTTTGTTCGGTAGTATTAATCGGCTTTCTGGCATCCTGGCTTCCCGTGAAGCATATTTCAGGAAAATTTCTCGCTGACGAAGCGCACTAAAAAATGATCAGTGAACAATCATCAATTGGGTATTTGCAGCACTTTTATTGATTGGGACAATTTACTCCGGTAAGATTTCTATAAATATTCTATATTTTACAGAGTTAATATGTTGTGTATCAGATTTATATACGGCAAATACCGGCAGTTGTCCATTTTCATTATTTAACTTCCGAACCCTCTGTAATTTTCGTGGCAGGGGTAACAAAAACAAGTGAGCCATCCTGATTTTCAGCCATCAAAATCATTCCCTGTGATTCGATTCCTTTGAGAATTTTAGGAGCCAGATTAACTAATATTGAAACCTGTTGTCCGATTATCTTTTCAGGTTCAAAATATTCAGCGATACCAGATACAACGGTTCGCTTATCGATCCCCGTGTCGATGGTGAGTTTCAATAATTTTTTAGTTTTGGATACTTTCTCAGCTGCAGTAATCGTTCCAATTCGGATATCCATTTTAGCAAAATCCTCATAGTCAATATAATCCTTTGGCGGAATTACCTTTTTTTCTTCCATTTCATTGGCTTTTTTAGTTGCAAGCAACTTATCAACCTGGTTTTGAATAGCATCGTCTTCAATTTTTTCAAACAGAAGCTCCGGAGTATTTATTTTGTGTCCTGCTGAAATGAGATCAGTTCTCCCGAGTTCCTGCCAGCAAAATTTCTCAAGATTCATTAATCCGCGTAATTTTGCTGTCGTAAAAGGGAGAAAAGGCTCAAATACGATGGTCAGGTTGGCCGTGATTTGTAAAGCCGTGTTCATAATGGTTTTTACCCGTTCGGGATCGCTTTTCACTACTTTCCAGGGCTCCATGTCTGCAAGATATTTATTCCCCAAACGTGCCATATCCATAGCGTTTTTCAAGGCTTCACGAAAGTGGAAGGTCTCAAGTGATCTGTCAACCTCTATTTTAAGATTTGTGATCTCATTGAGTGTATTTATGTCATATTCGGTTAATTGAGCTGATTCAGGAACCTCTCCGCTGTAATATTTATCGGTGAGAACTAATGCCCGGTTTACAAAATTACCAAGAATAGCGACTAATTCGCTGTTATTTCTGGTCTGAAAATCTTTCCAGGTAAAGTCGTTATCTTTTGTCTCAGGAGCATTGGCCGTAAGGGTATATTTAAGAACATCTTCCTTTCCGGGAAAATCAACGAGATATTCGTGGAGCCACACTGCCCAGTTGCGTGAGGTTGAAATCTTATCCCCTTCCAGATTAAGAAACTCATTGGCCGGAACGTTTTCGGGCAAGATATACGACCCTTCGGCCTTAAGCACTGCCGGGAAGATAATACAGTGAAACACGATATTGTCCTTCCCGATAAAATGAACCAACTTCGTTTCGGGATCTTTCCACCATTTTTCCCAGTCCGGGGTCCATTCTTTGGTCGCCGAGATATAGCCGATCGGAGCATCAAACCATACATAAAGAACTTTTCCTTCCGCGCCTTTTACAGGTACCGGGATTCCCCAATCCAGATCACGTGTAACAGCCCGTGGATTCAAGCCTCCGTCGATCCACGATTTACATTGCCCGTAAACATTTGGTTTCCACTCTTTATGACTTTCCAATATCCATTCGCGCAACCAGGGCTCATATTGATCAAGAGGCAGAAACCAGTGTCTGGTTTCTTTCATCACCGGTTTATTTCCGCTTAGAACTGATTTCGGATCAATCAGGTCGGTAGCGTTGAGAGTACTTCCGCAGCTTTCGCACTGATCGCCATAGGCTTTTTCGAAATGACACTTCGGACAAGTTCCGGTAATATAGCGGTCGGCCAGAAATTGACTCGCTTCTTCATCGTAAAACTGTTCAGAGGTTTGTTCGATAAAGGCTCCTTTGTCGTACAACGTTTTAAAAATTTCGGATGCCGTTTCGTGATGAATTTTTGCGCTTGTCCGTGAGTAAACGTCAAATGATATCCCGAATTTTTGGAATGAATCTTTGATCATTCCGTGGTATTTATCGACTACATCCTGAGGTGTAATGCCCTCTTTTTTAGCTTTTAAAGTGATCGGAACGCCGTGTTCGGCAGAGCCGCCAATAAATGCAACTTCTTCCCCTTTTAACCGAAGGTGACGGGCATAAATATCGGCAGGAACATAAACCCCTGCAAGATGACCGATATGAACAGGGCCATTGGCATAAGGCAAAGCCGAGGTGATCAGCGTTCTTTTAAAATTCTTCATTGAATAATATATTCTTTATAATGTTGTAACAGGAATTGAAGGCAAAGGTAATACTATCGGACACAAGAATCAAATGAAGGATGGATGGTAAAAAACGGGATGTTTAAGTTATTTGGGCTTTATCCTTCCGGAACTCAAGCGGCGTTTTTCGGAAATGGCGTTTAAATACGGTGGTAAAGTACTGAGCCGACGAGAATCCGCATTGGTAGGCAATATCGGTTGAGGAAACAGAGGGTTGTGCCAGCAACATCAGGGCTGACTTTCCCAATCTGATTCTGTTGATGTATTCCATTGGTGTACAGTTGCTTATTTCGACACAGTATTTGGTAAATCGGGTTGTTCCCAACTTACAATACGCGGCCATACCCGGCAATGTCCAGGCTTCATAAAAGTGATCTTCGAGAGATTTCAAAAAAAGTTTAACTGTTCGGCGCGACTCAATCAGCTCTTCATTCAGCGAAATTTTCCCATTCTGAAAATGTTCGAGTAATGCGATTAACAATGAATTTATAAGAACCCTGAGTTTCGATTCGT
>CAYHDA010000066.1:0-17147 GCA_964355145.1 uncultured Mariniphaga sp. | reverse complement strand
TCGACATTCTTGCCGGAAATGAATTATTCAATGGGGTCAGGCGTTTTGAAAACGGGGGAGCTTCGTGCAATTCTTGTCATAATGCAACTTATAATGGAGCAGGTAGAGGTGGAATATTGGCCAAAGACCTGACCAAGGTCCATTCGCGGTTAGGTGGCTTTGCAGGGGTAAAAGGGATTATTGCGTCGCCGCCTTTCCCATCGATGACTGAGTCATATAAAAACAGACCATTGACTGATGATGAAATGGCTTTTCTGATGCTGTTTTTAAAAGCTATAGATGCTAAGAATCCAAACGAACCATTAGTCCAGAAAACCTGGTTTTTGTATACTGGATTAACCAGTGCGCTTTTAATGGTGCTCGCGACAATTATCCTTTGGTTTAAGCGGAGACGGAGCAGCGTAAATCATGAAATTATTAAAAGACAAGTTAGATATTCAAAGTAAAAATTACATATATAATACGATATGAGTTGGATTAAAGATTTAATATCGCCACAGACCAGGAAATGGGAAGATTTTTACCGTAGTCGCTGGCAGTACGATAAGGTAGTCCGCAGTTCTCATGGTGTAAATTGTACCGGAGGGTGCAGCTGGAACATTCATGTCAAAGACGGCATTGTTGTATGGGAAACTCAGGCAATCGACTATCCGGTATTTGATAAGGAACTTCCACCTTATGAGCCACGTGGCTGTCAGCGTGGTATCTCCGCTTCATGGTACTTGTACAGTCCGATCCGTGTAAAATATCCGCTGATGCGGGGTGCTTTGCTTGACCTTTTCCAAGCAGAGAAGAACCGGACAGGAGATCCGGTGGCCGCATGGAAAAATATTCAGGAACATCCTGAAAAGCGCCGGTCCTATCAGAAAGCAAGAGGGAAGGGTGGTTTGCGACGGGTGAACTGGCCTGATGCGCTTGAACTGATTGCTGCTGCTAATATTTACACCATTCAAAAATATGGCCCCGACAGGTTGGCCGGGTTTTCACCGATTCCGGCGATGTCGATGATCAGTTATGCGAGTGGTTCGCGCTTTTTACAATTGATGGGCGGATTGAATCTGAGCTTTTACGATTGGTATTGTGATTTGCCCCCCTCGTTTCCTGAGATGTGGGGTGAGCAAACCGATGTGGCCGAAAGTGCCGACTGGTTTAATTCAAAATTCGTCGCGGTGATGGGGGCCAACCTTGCTATGACCAGAACTCCTGATGTTCACTTCTTTGCTGAATCACGCCATAATGGGACCAAAACGGTGGTCTTTTCTCCCGATTTTAACATGGTTGCCAAGTATGCCGACACCTGGGTGCCTGTGCATGCCGGTCAGGACGGAGCATTCTGGCTTGCCGTCACCCATATCATCCTAAAGGAGGCCCATCACGAGAAGCAAATCCCTTATTTTATTGATTACGTCACCAAATTTACGGATAGCCCTTTTCTGATTGAACTCGGATTGACTGAGGGTGGATATATTCCGGGTAAAATGCTACGAGCCAATAGGATAGAGAAATTCAAAACAGCAGAAAACGGCGATTGGAAATTTCTGAATATAGATAAGGAAACTGGCAGAATGGTGTGTCCTCGTGGCAGTGTCGGTCACCGTTGGGACAGTAAAGATGGCAATTGGAGCACCCTGCCCATCGACGGTGAAGATAACACTGATTACGATCCGTTGCTCACCTTGCTGGGTCAACAAGATGATGTACTGATGGTTGAATGTGTTGAATATGGCCTCGATAAAAAACGATGGAGAGGCGTTCCTGTCAAATACATTGATACAATTGACGGTAAAGTTCCGGTTACCACTGCATACGATTTAATAATGGCACAATATGGCGTTGGGCGTGGTTTGGCTGGTGATTATCCTGAAAGTTACGATGATAAATATGCCGCTTATACCCCTGCCTGGCAGGAGATGTTTACCGGCATTGGAAGTGAGACTTTGCTGCAGTTTGCTGCCGAATGGATCCGAACAGCCGCCGCGACAAAAGGAAAATGCATGATCATTATCGGAGCAGGAATCAACCACTGGTACCATTGTAATTTAATCTATCGTGCAGGACAAATGGCCCTTGCGTTAACCGGATGTATTGGAAAAAATGGAGGAGGAATGAACCATTATGTTGGTCAGGAAAAATTGGCGCCGGTCGATTCATGGTCGACTGTTATGTCGGGCAAGGACTGGCAGGGAGCGACAAGACTGCAGCAAACACCTATCTGGCACTATATGAATTCTGATCAGTGGCGCTACGATGGAAATCACAGCGATTATAACACCGTTCCCAAAAATGAACTTACAGAAAAGCACACTGCCGACATGATTGTGAAAGCGGTGCGCAATGGCTGGATGCCGTTTTATCCGCAATACGACCGCAACAACCTCGAAATTGCGAAAGAGGCCATTGCAGGTGGCGCAAAGAATGATCAGGAAATTGTGAATTATGTGGTTGATCAGCTAAAATCAAAAAAACTTACCCACTCGGTGGCGAATCCAGATGCCGAAATTAATTTCCCCCGTGTTTGGTACATCTGGAGAGGCAATGCATTGATGTCGAGTGCAAAAGGTCATGAGTTCTTTTTGAAACATTACCTTGGAACCCATCACAATTCAGTAGCCGACGAGGTCGCCAAAAACCTGGTGAACGATGTGGAGTGGGTAGAGGATGCCCCGCAGGGAAAGCTTGATCTGGTAGTGGATATTAATTTCAGAATGGACACATCGGCCTTATATTCCGATATCGTACTTCCTACTGCTTCGTGGTATGAGAAGAACGATCTGAATACTACCGACATGCATTCGTTTATACACCCCTTGTCGGCAGCTGTTAAACCTTCGTGGGAAGCTAAGTCCGACTGGGATATTTTCAAAAACATCGCCCAATTCACTTCAGAATTTGCGAAGGTTCACCTTCCCGTTCCTGTTAAAGATATTGTCAATCTTCCGATAGCACACGATTCCATAGGGGAAATTAGTCAGTCTTCGGTGAAAGACTGGAGTTTGGGAGAGTGCGAACCGATTCCCGGCAAAACAATGCATCATATTGTGATTCAGGAGAGAGATTACACCCAGATATACAACAAATTTATTGCCCTTGGCCCTAATGTCCGGAACGGAATGGGAGCACATGGCAACAGCTACAATTGTTCCGACTTTTATGATCAGATGTTTAACGATAAAGATCATTTGCAGGAAGTTAACGGTCAGATGTATCCTTCACTAAAAGAGGATGAGGAGGCGATCAATGCCATCTTGCACCTGTCGTCGCTTACCAATGGTGTGCTTGCCGACAGGGCCTACAAGAATGCCGAAAAGCGGACAGGCTTAAAACTGAGTGATTTGTCGGAAGGGAACAAAAGCATAAAGCTGAATTTCGAGGATTTAAAATCGCAGCCACGAAGGTACATTAATTCGCCGGTATGGTCGGGGACGATGGGCGAAGGAAAAGCCTATGCCGGATTTACTTATAATGTCGAAAAGTCAGTTCCGTGGCGCACCCTTACAGGAAGGCAGCATTTTTACCTCGATCATGAGATGTATATTAAGTTTGGTGAAAATCTCCCAACGTATAAACCATCTCCCAAGCCGGGTATTCTTGGCGATTTAAAAAATTCGGAAGCTACCGGCAAATCAAAAGTGTTGAATGTGCTTACGCCACATGGCAAATGGGGCATTCACTCTACTTACACCGATAATATCAGAATGCACACCCTCTCGAGAGGAATCGGACCCTGCTGGATGAGTGAGGAGGATGCTGATGAGCTGGGTATTCTCGACAACGACTGGGTGGAAGTATTTAATGATTATGGTGTTTACAGTACACGCGCCATCGTAAGTGCCCGGATACCCAAAGGAATCTGCCTTATTTACCATGCTACTGAGCGAACCTATACTGTGCCAAAATCGGAAGTTCGTGGAGGAAAACGATCCGGAGGACACAACAGCCTTACACGGGTGAGACTGAAACCAAACCTTTTAGCCGGTGGATATGGTCAATTTTCCTACCATTTTAACTACTGGGGGCCGGTGGGTGTGAATCGCGACACGTTTGTGATCGTTCAGAAAATGAAAAAATTAGTATTTTAACTTAGAAAAGTAAACCGATGGATATCAGATCGCAAATAGCCATGGTATTTCACCTCGATAAATGTATTGGGTGCCATACTTGTTCAGTTGCATGTAAAAATATTTGGACAGATAGAAAAGGCGCCGAATACATGTGGTGGAACAATGTTGAAACAAAACCAGGCACCGGCTATCCAACCAAATGGGAAGACCAGAAGATCTATAAAGGAGGATGGGTTCTCGACGGGGAAAATATCAATCTTCGGGTGGCCGGGAAACCTGCCGGTCTGACTAAACTTTATCACAATCCGGACATGCCGGTGATGGACGATTATTACGAGCCATGGACTTATGATTACGATCATTTGTTTGAGGCAGAACCTGGAGACGATCAGCCAACAGCCCGCACTATTTCATTGGTTACGGGTGAACCTATCGATGTGAAAGGCGGACCTAACTGGGATGATGATCTGAGTGGAACCCCTGACTATGGCCGTCAGGATATCAATCTGAAGAATCTCAGTGCAGAGGAGCAGGAATCGATGTTTCAGCTCGAACGGATGACGATGCATTATCTTCCACGGATGTGTAACCATTGTCTGAATCCCTCTTGTGTGGCTGCCTGTCCGAGCGGAGCGGTCTATAAACGTGGCGAGGATGGAGTCGTACTGATTAACCAGGAGAAATGCCGCGGATGGAGATTATGCGTAACTGCCTGTCCTTACAAAAAATCGTATTATAACTGGACGAGTGGAAAATCTGAAAAATGTTTGCTCTGCTATCCCCGCCTCGAATCGGGACAGGCCCCTGCCTGTATGCATTCCTGTGTAGGGCGTATCCGGTATCTTGGGGTGCTGCTGTATGATGCCGATAAAATTAAAGAATTCGCCTCGGCTCCAGATGATCAGCTGATAGACAGGCAATTGGATATTTACTTGAATCCGTTTAATGAAAAGGTGATCAAAGAAGCCAAAAAGAATGGGATTGCAGACTCTACGATCGATGCCGCTCAGAAATCACCGGTTTATAAATTTGTGAAAGAGTGGAAAATCGCGTTGCCGCTGCATGCCGAGTTCCGCACTCTGCCAAGCTTGTTTTATGTACCTCCGATGCTTCCTGTGATGGGGAAGATGACCAACGGATTGTATGAATCGACAACTGAAAATCTGTGGGGAAAAATTGAGGATTCGAGATTGCCCATCCAGTACCTTGCCAATTTATTCTCTGCGGGTCAACCGGCTAAAATACAGGAAGTACTGAAAAAACTGATGACGGTACGTTACCATCGTAGGAAAGTAACCGTTAATGATGTGGATGACGCATTGATCAAGGAAGCGTTTGAAACTACTAAACTGACAGCTGAAATAGCCGATGCCATATACCGGCTAACCTCATTGGTCAAATATGATGAGCGGTTTGTGATTCCGCCGGCTCACCGCGAAGAGGCTATCGAAATGATCGAAAGTACCGACGACCGGAAGGGAAATGCTGGATTTAATGAGCAAAAAGGGACCAGAAGGGTGTTTTAACCTGAAACTATAAAATAATGATAGCACGATGAAAATATATCCCGGCTTAGCACAATTATTAAATTATCCAAATGGCGAATATCGAAAAGTTGTTCACAGACTGCTTTTGGAACTTGATCATTACAGTTCAAGGGCTATCGATGAGTTTATGCCTGTTGCCTTGCACTTTACAAGACTTCCAACTGCAGAATTACAGGAATATTATATCCGCACTTTCGATGTAAATGCAGCCTGCTATCTCGATATCGGCTATGTATTATTTGGTGAAGAATCCAAGCGGGGCCAGTTTCTGCTCAATATGAAAAACGAACAGCTCAAAGCTGGCAATGACTGCGGAACTGAATTTCCGGATCATTTGCCCAATGTACTAACGTTACTTCCAAAAATTAAAGATCAGCAATTCGCAGAAGAGCTTGTTGTTACAATGTTGCTTCCTGCGTTAAAACACATGGTAGAAAATTTCAGGACTGAAGTAAATATCTACAAATATTTACTGAAAATACTTATTGATGTACTTGAAAAAGATTTTAACGGCTCTGAATTCGAACCGTACGTCATCAATCAAACTGAAATTGAGTGTGCAGGGGCCTATTCCTGCGGGATGGATTTCACGAAACTCAGTCACAAAAAACATTAAAAAAAACCGAAGCTATGTTTAATCTATTTTTATTGATAGGACTCCCTTATGCTGCAGTATTGGTTTTTTTAACCGGAAGTATTCTCCGGATAAAATTTGCAGGTTATACTGTCACCAGCCATTCTTCACAATTTCTCGAATCAAATCAGCTGTTCTGGGGAAGCCGCTTGTTCCATTCAGGAATTGTGATGCTTCTTCTTGGCCATCTGATTGGATTTTTGATGCCTGACAGTGTACTGTTTTTGACTTCATCTCCTTTGGGATTGATGGTGATTGAGATTGTCGCCTTTGGTTTTGGAATCATCGCTTTTGCAGGTATTGTATTGCTTATTAAACGGAGGATACAGGTGAAACGGCTCCACTCAGTTACTTCTTCAATGGATTTGGTGGTGTATCTCGTTCTTTTTTCTCAGGTGCTGAGTGGCATCCTTGTCGCTTATTTTCACCGCTGGGGCACTGCCTGGTATGTTTCGTCTCTGGTTCCCTATTTGCGCTCTTTAATCGTATTGATGCCTGATACAACTGTTATCGCAACAATGCCCTGGCTCATTAAATGGCATGTAGTTTCTGCATTTGTGTTCATCGGATTGATCCCATTTACAAGACTAATTCACTTTTTGGTCTATCCCGTTTTTTACCTGTGGCGAAATTATCAGCTGGTAATCTGGAACCGCGATCAAAAAGCGATGCGTTCTTCAAAAAATACCCGTGAAGGAGTTAAACCACGCAATAATTAATCAGAAAAATACAATGGAAACAACTGTTACCGGACGCGCGCATCGGATTTTAGCTTTAAATACAATCGCATTTACTGTATGTTTTGCATGCTGGATGCTGAATGGGGTGTTGGTCACTTTTTTAGCCGGAAACCAGGTTTTTGAATGGGGACCGATCGAAATTGGATGGCTTTTGGGAATTCCTGTATTAACCGGTTCCATATTTCGCCTCCCTGCCGGGATTTTAACGGATAAGTACGGAGGAAGACCAGTCTTTGGTATCTTACTTTTATTATGTGCGATACCCATGTTTTTACTTTCGCAGGCGAATAGTTTTTTCAGCTTTGCCCTGTGTAGTTTTGGTTTTGGCCTTACTGGTGTTGGTTTTGCTGTTGGAATAGCTTTCACTTCGGTGTGGTATCCGAAAAACTGGCAAGGCAGGGCACTTGGGATATTTGGTGCCGGTAATGCAGGTGCAGCGGTAACAACAATGCTGGCTCCTACATTATTAAAAAATCTTACAAATAATGGGACGAATATCGAAGGCTGGAGAACTTTGCCGGTAATCTATGCCTGTGTATTGGTTTTGATGGGTATTGTATTTCTTCTTTTTACTAAAAATAAAAAACCTCAATCGAACGGAAAGTCAATCAGGCAAATGTTGCAACCGCTGAAGAGCGCACGCGTCTGGCGGTTTGGATTGTATTATTTCCTGGTTTTTGGCTGCTTTGTCGCATTTTCGCAATGGCTGGTCCCCTATTTTACCAATGTCTATTATATGCCGCTCGTTACTGCCGGATTCTTTGCTACCGTATTCAGTCTCCCATCAGGACTCATCAGGGCAATAGGTGGCTGGATGTCTGACAAGTTTGGAGGCCGTAAAATCATGTATTGGGTTTTTGGAGCCTCTATAATTATTTGCTTTTTGCTGATCGTTCCGAAAATGGAAATTCGCTCTCCAGGCAGAGGGATCAATGCCCGGAACGATGGCGTCGTCACTGCAGTGACAGCAGATTTTGTACAAATCGGGAATGATAAGTATTTACTCCAAAAGAAGACAGGTAAATTGGATAATGCTGAATCAGAAACACTTATTCTGCCATCCAAGGACGTATGGCAGGAGGCCGTGGTTAAAGTAGGAGAAAGTGTTAAAAGAAAACAGCTGATTGTTAAAGGGAATACTGTGATCTTTTTTCAGGCAAATGTCTGGATATTTGTGATCCTTGTTTTCCTGATCGGCAGCATCTGGGGCATTGGAAAAGCCGCAGTTTACCGCCTGATTCCTGATTATTTTCCAAATGAAGTTGGCGTTGTGGGTGGTATGGTTGGTGTGATTGGCGGTCTGGGCGGTTTCGTCTGTCCCATAATATTTGGCTATTTACTTGAAGGAACAGGCTTGTGGACCAGTTGCTGGATGTTTATGTTTATCCTGTCGGCTATCTGTCTGATCTGGATGTACCGCGTTGTTCAAAAACTGAATCGCTCAGCTATCCGTGTCCCAAATCAATAGCAAACACTTAAAGGCGCGATGAAATTATAGAACCAAATACATATAAATTAACTTGATTATGGCTGCAACTATCGAAAACTGGAATGTGGAAGATGAAGAATTCTGGGAATCCACCGGCAAGAAAATCGCATGGAGAACCCTTTCAGTCACCACTTTATCGTTGATGTTCTCATTTGCCACCTGGTTTATGATGAGCGTTATCGTTGTCAAACTACCGGGAATCGGATTTAAATTTACTACCAGCCAGTTGTTCTGGCTGGCTGCTATGCCCGGATTGGCCGGTGGAACACTCCGGATCATTCACACCTTTCTGCTCCCCATCTATGGCACCAGAAATATTATTACTTATTCAACGCTTATTAAATTAATTCCATGTATCGGAATAGGGCTTGCTGTGATGGATCCTAACACCCCGTATTGGGTATTTATGATGCTTGCCCTTACTGCCGGCTTTGGAGGTGGCGATTTTTCTTCTTTTATGCCTAGTACCAGCGTTTTCTTTCCAAAGCGCTTACAAGGTACTGCCCTTGGCATTCAAGCGGGAATCGGCAACTTTGGCGTAAGTCTGGCTCAGTTCGTAACTCCCTTAATGATTGGTGTTTCACTCTATGGAGCCTCTGAAGTCTTTACAAAGATTAATCCCAAAACAAAAGAGATTATCGCAACTACGAATATTTATCTTCAAAGTGCCGCATTTTGGTACATCCCGATTTTAATTATTGTCGCACTGATCACCTGGTTTACCCTAAAAAGAGTCCCCGTAAAGGCTTCATTCAGAGAACAACTGGATATTTTCAAAAATAAACATACCTGGTTTTGTACCATCACTTATTTAATGACTTTTGGAACTTTCGCCGGGCTTTCTGCTGCATTTCCATTGATGATCAAGACCCTCTACGGAGGCTTTGACGGAGCTCCCGATCCGTTGGTTTACGCTTTCTATGGCCCGCTGATTGGTTCGGCAAGTCGTGTTTTGTTTGGATTTGTTGCCGATAAAACCGGTGGTGCAATCCTGACAACCATTACTGGTATCGGACTTGCCATAGGGGTTATTTTATTGATAACAATGGGACTTGTTGCACCTGTCAGTATAGCCCAATTCCCGATGTTTGTTACCGTTATATTATTCCTGTTCTTTTTTACCGGAGTTGGCAATGCAGCTACTTTCAGACAGTTTCCTATTATCTTCGGTAAAAACCCAAGACAGGCGGCTGGCGTAATTGGCTGGACAGCTGCTATTGCCGCTTACGGTCCGTTTATTTTTGCCACCATGATCGGAGCGGTCATTTCAGCCAGTGGAAATGCCAAAGCGTTTTTCATTGGATTACTGGCATTCATTCTCATCGCGACATTCGTAAACTGGAATTATTATAACAAAAAGGGTTGCGAATCACCCAGTTGATTATTTTATTTAGCTGTATAAAACGCATAAATATTTTTTATATGTTACTCAAAAATTTACAGTTCCGACTTCTTGCAATTTGCTTTGTAAGCTTTTTGTCTGTCAGCCAGCTGATGGCGCAGTTTAAATTGTCGGCAGAATATCGTCCTCGAACCGAATTCCGTCACGGCTATAAAACCCTGTTTACTCAGGACGATCAGGCAGCTTTCTTTACTTCCCAACGAATGCGGTTGAATGCAGCTTACGTCTTCGATAAATTAAAATTTGGTCTGAATATACAAGATATTCGGGTTTGGGGTGATGTTGCCCAGCAAAATAATACGTCAAACCAATTTATGCTTTCTCAAGGATGGGCCGAATATATGGTCTCAAATGCATTTTCTGTGAAAATCGGACGACAGGAATTGAATTATGATGATGCGCGCATTTTTGGTAACGCCGACTGGGTCCAGCAAGCCAGATCCCACGATTTGATACTTTTTAAATATGAAAAGAGTTTTAAGCTTCACATAGGTGCTGCATTTAATCAGGAATCAGAAAAGATTAAAGGAACGGATTACAATATCAGCGGTAACTATAAAACAATGCAATTTGTGTGGTTTAATCAAAAAATTAAGGATATAAATCTGACTTTACTCTTTTTGAATAACGGTTTGCAGAATAAATCTGTTGACGCAATTCCTGTCTATAAAACGGCATTCAGTCAAACAGTGGGAACAAGATTAGTCATGGACAAGAAAGCTTTTTCCTTGTCTGGCGCTTTCTATTATACAGGCGGAAAGGATGTTACATTCAGAAAATTGTCGGCCTACAATGCATCGCTGGGTGCCGGATTTAAACTTGGCACTACCTGGAGGGCAGATCTTGGTTGGGAATTGCTCTCAGGAACAAGCCAGGCAGAGAAAAAAGTGAATGCAAATTATATCAACACCTCGTTTAATCCATTTTATGGAACCAATCATAAGTTTAATGGCCATATGGATTATTTCTTCGTCGGTAACCATTTAAACAGCGTAGGTTTGAATGATCTTTATGCAACTTTTTCTTACAAAAAGGATAAATTCAATGCCGGCATAACGCCACATATTTTTTCAGCAGCAAGTGATGTATTGAATCCTGCAGTCGCCGGAGAAACAATGAAAAAAGCGCTGGGAACTGAAATTGATTTATTTGCAGGATACAAATTGAGTGAATATGCGCAAATCAGTGGTGGATATTCGCAAATATTTGCTACACAAACGCTTAAAGTATTGCAAGGTGGCGACAATAAAACCACCAATAATTGGGCGTGGGTAATGATTACTTTCAAACCTGAATTTATTAAATAAGGCCGCCCGAAGAATAGAGATTTTCTGAGGTAACACTGATATCCGAATATACTTATTGTAAATGTCGCAGCACCAACCGGAAAGTTTATCTTTGCTTTAAATTATAATCTTTTCTTCATGGATGGGAATGTGAGCTATCGGCAGGCGCTAACAAAAGCAATGGCGATGTGCAGCCAATCGGAACGTTGTCGTTTCGATATTATTGCAAAATTCAGGCAGTGGGAAATTCCCGAAGTAGAAATTGCTGAAGCTCTTGACTATCTCATCAAAGAGCGGTTTCTGGATGAGGAACGCTATGTCCGCTTTTATGTAAATGATAAACTGCGTTTTAACAAGTGGGGAAAGGTGAAATTATCATTTATGCTCCGTCAGAAACAAATTCCGGAAAGCATGGTACGTGAAGCACTCAACGATATCAATAATGATTTTTACGAGAAAACGCTTACTGATTTGCTTCGCTCAAAAGTCAAATCGGTGAAAGGGGCTTCCGGGTATGAAAGAAAAGGAAAACTGGCAGTTTTTGCACAGAGTCACGGATTTGAAGCAGGACTTGCTTTCCGTATTGCCGAACAACTCATTGACAGTGAAGGAAAAATTGAAAAATAGCATCGACGAAATATAAACTATAAATTTAGAGGAACTCAAATTTTAAAATTAACCTTTTTCCTAATTTCCTAATTGCCTAATCCCCTAATTGCCTAATCCCCTAATAGTCTAATCCCCTAATAGTCTAATCCCCTAACAGTCTAATTGCCTAATAGTCTAACAGTCTAATAGTCTAATCGCCTAACAGTCTAATCGCCTAATTATGTCATTAGCATATTAGCACATTCCCCCATTATTCCTACCTTTGCGTCTTAATTAATAAAAACAACTAAAATGATCCTAAAGGAACAGCTTAAAGAGCTTGTTGAGCGCCGGGATGCGCTGAGGAGGTATCTTTGACGTCGATAATAAATTAATTCGCGTAGAAGAAGAAGAACTTAAAACTCAGGATCCCGCTTTCTGGGATAAGCCCAAAGATGCTGAGCGTCAAATGATGGTGATCCGTGGGATCAAACAGTGGACCGACGGCTATAAAGCCATTGAACGGGCTGTTGAAGATCTGGAAATCATGTTCGAATACAGTGAAGCGGGCGAGATTACCGAAGGTGAACTTGAAGAACATTTTGTTGAAACCCGTGGTTTGATCGAAGATCTTGAAACCCGAAATATGCTGCGGCGTGAGGAAGACAGGCTCGGTGCAGTTTTAAAAATCAATGCCGGTGCCGGTGGTACGGAGTCGAACGACTGGGCCGATATGCTGATGCGGATGTACCTTCGCTGGGCTGAAAAGCATAAATATAAGGTTCGTGAAGCGAGCTTTGTTCCGGGTGAAGATGTTGGTGTGAAGAGTGTTACCATTGAGATTGAAGGTGAATTCGCTTACGGATACCTCAAGAGTGAAAATGGCGTGCACAGACTGGTCCGTATCTCACCGTTTAATGCGCAGGGGAAACGACAGACTTCCTTTACATCCGTATTTGTATCACCGCTGGTCGATGACACGATTGTTATTGAGGTCAATCCGGGTGATATTTCATGGGATACTTTCCGCTCAGGGGGGGCAGGAGGTCAGAATGTCAATAAGGTAGAGACGGGTGTCCGGCTTAAGCACGCTCCGTCAGGTATCATTATCGAAAATACTGAATCGAGGTCTCAGCTTCAAAACAAGGAAAACGCGATCCGGCTTTTGAAATCACAGCTTTATGCACTTGAGCTTCAACGACGTCATGAAGCAACAACCAAGATTGAAGCAGGTAAGAAAAAAATAGAGTGGGGATCGCAGATCCGTTCCTACACCATGCAGCCTTATAAACTCGTAAAGGATGTTCGGACCGGTTTCGAATCTTCCAATGTGCAGGGGGTGATGGACGGCGATATCGATGGTTTCATCAAAGCCTTTTTGATGGAATTTTCCGAAGGAGAGGACTGAATTTATTGAAGTGCAGGGGTGACTTGTTGAATAAGGCACAAGTCACCTTTGCACCTTATTTGCTATCCGTGGTATGGTTTTCAAAGTCTCTTGCCTTAATTTTTACAATCTTTCCGTTCTGTGAAAACACGAGTTCCGAATCATCCTTTTGCTTCTCAATCAACAATCTTTCAAAGGCCAATTCTATACCTTTGATGATTTTAATTCTCATTTCAATAATATCTTCCTTTTTCATTGTCCAATTCTTTGCAATCTAGCATATCTGGTAAAACGGTATACGAAGCGGTTGTCTTACCCGCTCCATTGCAACCTGATATGATGTATAAATTCGGCATCCACTTTTTTTATCAAAGATATTTAATTTTTCTAAGCACTCGGACATGCACGAAAATTTCGAAATTACACATTGTAAGTGAGTTAATCCATATGTTTGGAATATTGATATTTAAGATATATTTCTTTTTATGGCAACCCGATTTTTTTTAAACCTTTATTGATCGGAAGTTGTTTTATGCTGATATGAATAATTCATTTAAAATGTACATTTTTGTATGCTAAACTGTAAGTAAAATCATATTAATACCAACTCAACTATTATGGAAAACACGAATGATGAGAAAATCTATTATCCGTCACAGGAAGTAATTGAACAGGCAAATATTAAGGAATATGATCAATTATATAAATATTCCATCGAGCATCCTGAAGAATTCTGGTCCGAACAAGCCGATAAATTGTCGTGGTATAAGAAATGGGATCAGGTATTAGATAAAGAAAATGCACCCTTCTATAGCTGGTTTGTCGGGGGGAAAACCAATATTGTTCTCAATGCTATTGACCGGCATCTTGATAATGCCAACCGAAATAAATTGGCCCTGATATGGGAAGGTGAGCCCGGTGATGTAAGAACGTTTTCTTACCATGCACTGAATCGCGAAGTCAGTCAGTTTGCCAATATTCTGAAGAGTATGGGGGCAAAAAGAGGTGAAGTAATCACCATCTACATGCCTCAGATTCCTGAGCAGATTATAGCCATGCTGGCTTGTGCGAAAATTGGAGCGGTACACAGCGTCGTCTATGGTGGTTTTAGTCACGAAGCACTGGCCGACCGTATCAATGATGCCAACAGCAGGATTGTGATCACTGCTGACGGAGGATACCGCCGCGGTAAAGTGGTTGAGATGAAAAGCGTTGTCAATAAGGCGATGGAATTGTCACCTACCATGGAGATCTGTATCACGGTGAAAAGAACCGGAGTGGATGTGTATATGGAAAACGGTCGCGATTATTGGTTACACGAGCTCCAGGTGTTGCCTATAGCTGCCAATAAATGTGAAACCGAGCAGATGGATTCTTCCGAAATGCTGTTTCTTCTTTATACTTCAGGTTCGACAGGAAAGCCCAAAGCGCTGGTTCATACGCATGGTGGTTTCAGCGTTTATACCGCGACCACTCATCAAATGGTATTTGATATCAAACCCGAAGACCGTTACTGGTGTGCTGCTGATCCGGGCTGGATTACCGGCCATAGTTACATCGTCTACGGTCCCCTGATTAATGGTGCAACCATCATGTTGTACGAAGGAGCACCAAATCATCCTTATCCCGACAGGTGGTGGAAAATGGTCGAAAAATATGGCATTAACATTCTTTATACTTCCCCAACTGCTATTCGCGGATTAATGCGTTATGGTGATTCATGGCCTAATCGTAATGATATCAGTTCTTTGCGACTTCTGGGGTCAGTGGGTGAACCCATCAGTCCCGAGGCGTGGAAGTGGTATTACAAAGTGGTTGGGCGTGAGAAATGTCCGATTATCGATACCTGGTGGCAGACCGAAACAGGTGGTGTTATGATTACTCCTTTGCCAATCACACCATTAAAACCTGGCTCTGCCACGAAACCATTCTTTGGAAGCGTAATTGATGTTGTTGATGACAAGGGCGATGATGTGAAACCCGGTGAAGAGGGCACACTCGTAATTAAAACACCATGGCCGGGAATGACTGCCGGCATTTTCCGCGATCCTGAACGATTTGTTGAGACTTACTGGAAAAAATATGAAAAGCAGGGGTGGTACCTCACCGGTGACTCGGCTAAAATAGATGAAGATGGTTATTTCCGGATCATAGGTCGTACCGATGATGTTATTAAAGTGAGTGGTTATCGGTTGGGAACAGCCGAAATTGAGAGTGTTATGGCCAGTCATCCTGCTGTCGCGGAATCAGCAGCCATCGCACTTCCTCATGCTCTGAAAGGAAACTGTATCCATATTGTAGTCGTTTTACGCATGGGATATACTGCCAGTAAAGATCTTGAACATCAGATGATTTTGCACATGGTCGAACATCTTGGCCCTATAGCCCGTCCCGAGGAGATCAACTTTGTCGAGCAGCTGCCGAAAACCAGAAGCGGAAAAATTATGCGTAGAGTGCTAAAAGCCAGGGCATTGGGATTACCGGAAGGCGATTTAAGCACATTGGAAGAGTAAGTTAGGCTATTAGGCTTTAGGCTATTAGGGATTTAGGAAAATAGGATTCGTTTTTTGTATAAATTACTTCTCATATTCTCCTAAAGCCTACAGTCTCATTCCCTCCTTAATTATTACTTTTGGCGGACTTTATTGGTCATTGCATAATTATTTGATACATTACTAATTCCATGTCCGCACCATCCACCCGAACTATTTGGGATATAGCATGGCCAATTATGGTCAGTCTTGCTGCTCAGAATATTGTCAACGTCACCGACACCGCCTTTCTTGGGCGGGTTGGTGAGGTTGAACTGGGTGCTTCTGCCATCGGCGGTTTGTTATACACCACATTGTTCATGGTCGCATTCGGATTTACAACCGGCGTTCAGATTCTGGTCGCGCGCCGGAACGGCGAAAAGAACTACCTGGCCATAGGACGAATTTTCGACAACAGTTTCTACTTTCTGGGTCTTACCTCGCTGATCATAACCTTTGCGGTGATTTTCTACGGACCCGCGATGCTTAAGCCATTTATGGCCTCGCAGGCTGTTTTTACCGCGAGTTCAACTTTTCTTGTCTACCGTATTCCCGGACTGTTTTTTGCTTCGGCCGGTTTGTTGTTCCGATCGTTTTACACGGGTATTGCTTTTACAAAATACCTGAGCATCAGTTCCGCGATTATGGCAGGGGTGAATGTTGTGCTCGACTATGCATTGATTTTTGGTCACTGGGGATTTCCTCAAATGGGAATCAAAGGTGCCGGTATTGCCTCATCAACAGCCGAAGTTTGTGCCCTGCTGTTTTTTGTAATCATCACCTGGCGCAATACCCGGCTGAAACACTATGTTCTTTTTAAGCTGGTTAAGCCTGATTTTGAGATTATTAAAAGCACTTTGGGGATATCGGTCTTTGTAATGTTTCAATATGTACTTTCACTGGGAAGCTGGTTTGTATTCTTTATGTTCATCGAAAAAATGGGGGAGCGGTCGCTGGCAGTTTCCAATATCATCCGTAGTCTTTATTTGTTGCTGATGATTCCCGGATGGGCGTTGTGCTCTGTTACCAGTACGTTGGTCAGCAATGCGCTGGGTGAGGGAAAGCCTCAGCAGGTGATCCCCATTATCCGAAAAATTCTGAAGTTTAGCGTGGCTTCGATGGCTGTGGCAATCGCGTTGGCAGCCCTTTTCCCGCGACAGGCTATTTCTGTTTACACCAACGATCTGTCGCTGATTGAAGCGACTGTTCCCTCTTTTTACATCATTTTGGGGGCACTTTTTATGTTTGGTGTGATGAGTATATTGTTTAACGGTGTTCTCGGAACTGCCAACACTAAATTTGCCCTGGGAATCGAAATGATTACCCTTACAGCCTATCTCTCCTTTGCCTGGCTGATCGCCGTTAAACTTCAGCTGCCTATCGAATATGTCTGGACAGCCGAGTTTGTTTACAGTTTCTTAATCGGAATTTTGTCGTATTGGTACCTTAAAAAAGGGAACTGGAGGAGTAAGGTGATATAAA
>CAYHDA010000065.1:15076-17188 GCA_964355145.1 uncultured Mariniphaga sp. | reverse complement strand
ATAACACAGGTGTTCCATCAGGCAATTAAAAAACAAATTATCTTCTGATGAAAGTTATAGAACTTATTCAACAATCAAAAAAAACGCTTTTCTCCTTTGAGCTGCTACCTCCGCTTAAAGGCCAAAAAGCCGATAAATTATACCGTACCATTGATGAGCTAATCGAATATAATCCTCAGTATATCAATATTACAACCCACCGGGATGAAGTTGAATTCAGGGAATTGCCAGGGGGGTTAATGGAAAAACGGATAGTTCGCAAAAGACCCGGTACTGTTGCCATTGCAGCCGCAATCCAGCACACTTATAATATCCCTGTTGTTCCGCACATTGTCTGTGGCGGATTTACCCGGGAGGAGACCGAGAACATGCTTTTGGATCTTCATTTTCTTGGAATCAATAATGTGCTTGCACTTCGGGGAGACGGGCTTAAATCGGAAAGTATTTTCACTCCCGAACGCGAAGGTCATTCACATGCCGTTGAACTGGTTACCCAAATGATGAACCTTAAAAAAGGGAAGTACCTGGATCCTGAAATTAAAAATACCGCAGAACTCGACTTCTGTATTGGTGTGGCCGGTTATCCGGAGAAGCATTTTGAAGCATCAAATTTAGATATCGATCTGGCTAATTTAAAAGAAAAAGTCGATGCGGGAGCTGATTATATTGTTACCCAGCTATTTTTTGATAATCAGAAATACTATGATTTCGTCGGTCGCTGCAGAGCGGTTGGCATCACAATTCCAATTATTCCGGGAATCAAACCCTTGGCAATGATCAATCAGGTTACAGTACTGCCCAAGCTTTTCAGTATTGATATTCCTGAAGAATTTGCCCGTGAAGTAAGGAAATGCAAGACAAACGATGAGGCAAAAGCCGTGGGCACGGAGTGGGCAATTTCCCAGGCCCGCGATTTGATCGCTCACAAAGTTCCTTGTCTGCATATTTATACATACGGAATTTCAGACAACACACGACAAATTGCCAAGGCAGTAATTTAAATGCAAATAACAGATAATCATGGTATTAAAAGTAGGTGACAAAGTAAGGTTTCTTAACGAAGTTGGCGGAGGCCGTATTACTTCTGTTCTCACCAAGGATATGGTAAACGTAGAGACGGATGATGGCTTCGAAGTTCCGACTCTGGTCAACAACCTGATTGTAGTCAATTCACCCGATACATACGAAAGCGGAAGATCCCGTAATACTGTTGCTTTGCCGAAGCCATCTGCATTACCTGAAAAAAAACTTCCAAAGCCGGAAGCACCATGGTTTTCAGATAAAAATCAGGTGGCAGGAAAAGATGAACCCCGGTTTATTTTTGCATTTGTTCCCGAAGTTCCTTCCAATCCGCCTACCGGAAATATCTCAATGTATCTGATAAATTGGTGCAATGAAACGTTGCTTTTCAGATTTGCTCAAAAGACAAAATACAATTACGAGACTATTGCAGCAGGATCATTAAGTCCTAATTCAAAAATCTATCTTGGTTTAATCAAGCCTGAGATGCTTGCTGATTTGCCGGTTTTCTGCTTTCAGTTACTTAACTTCAGGAAGCGGAACAAAGATCTGGGGTCCTTCTTTGAAAAAGAAATTACACTCTCGGCAGTTAAATTTTACAAACAAAACAGTTTCGTTACGACAAAATTATTTAAGGAGCCGGCGATGTTGATTCAATTGCATCAGGATCAGCTTAAAGCGGAAATTGAAAAGCTGACAGAAAGGGATTTCCAGCATGCTGTGGCGCAGAAAGAGCCAAAGAAAACAGATCCGCCTCTCTCACTTCCCAATCCCGATTTGGTGGAAATCGATCTTCACATTCACGAACTGCTTGATAATTACAGCAGCCTTACAAATACTGAAATGGTAAAGGTCCAATTGGATAAATTCCATGAGGAAATGACTAAGGCAATTAAATCAGAGGTTAAAAAAATTGTCTTTATTCACGGCGTCGGTAATGGAACTCTCAAAACTGAATTGCGCCGCGAATTACAGCGGAAATATGGTAAGTACAGTTTTCAGGATGCTTCATTCCGTGAATATGGCTATGGTGCCACTATGGTGATAATCAGGAAATAGAATTAGGTCCGCCAGCTGGCGGAAGGAATTAGG
>CAYHDA010000065.1:0-14976 GCA_964355145.1 uncultured Mariniphaga sp. | reverse complement strand
TAGGAAGGAATTAGGGGTTGATGAGTTGATAGGGTTGATTGATGATTTTTCGTTCGGCGCTATTTTTCCCTTTTCAAACCCAGCGGGTTTGGATGTTTACAGGAATAGGATGCTTCTTCGGTTATGCGACTCCAGCCGGAGTCGTACCTTTTATTCGCATAATCTTTCTATCAACATGCGACCTCTCTGAGGTCGTTCATTTGGTGTTCGGAGCCGAAGTACCTGATTTTCTCTCATACCCCTCGTTTGCAACGAGGGGTTAGCTGTCTTGAGTTTGAAACTCATGAATCTAATTGTCGTTACAAACGACCAATAGCTTGTTATTTAGAAATGGTCTAAACTAACTGGGCGACTTAATATAGACATCAAAATGATTGAATTTACTTAATTTTTAGAAGTAGCTCGGAGAGAATTGCCATACAATTAAATAAAGAGCTTCATGAAAGAAAATATTGTTATCCTACTGATGTTTTTGTGTATTGGTGCATTTTCTCAAACACCTCAATATTTAGTGAAATTTAAGGCTACAGATAAAGCCAATGTTGAGATGGGTGTTTATTGGGATTTTAAATATGCTGAACAAAAATTCCCACTAAATATTGATTTTGATGGAAAGGTTTTAAATATGATTTATGAAAGTGGAAATGAGTTTCTAAAAATTGAAGTAATTTCGTTTGAAAAGAAAGAAGAAAAGGCAAAAGATAAGCTTGGAGTAAATTATGAGGTTTATATATTAAAAGTTATCTACCAGGGATTTGATGCTTATATTATTATTGAAATAAAAAATTCCTCTAACTATAGTATAAAGACGCTGAAAATACCATATTACGATAAATTTGGTGAAGTTAAGAGTTATCGGTATTTCCAAGAATTCAAGTGATTGATGTCATAAATTCTAATTCTTCATTATCGCATTAGCACATTACCAAATTAGGCTATTAGGCTATAGACTCTTAGGCTGTTAGGCTTTTAGGCTGTTAGGCTCTTAGGCTTTTAGTACATTTTCTTCATTCATCCTCCGGCTTTTTTTGCTTTATATCCTTCGGAAAGAAGTATTTCTATAACCCGGTCACGGAATTCACCTTGTATCATAATTTCGCCTTCTTTTACTGTTCCTCCGACACCACACTTCGATTTTAATTTTTTGCCTAACTCTTTCAGATCATCTTCCAAACCGATAAAACCGGTGATTAAAGTTACTTTTTTGCCAGCGCGTTGTTTTTTATCAAGCATCACCTTCAGATTTTGCTGTCCTGGCTTAAGTGTTTCCTGATTTTGATTTTCTGAATTATAACTGTATTCGAAGTTGTCAGCCGTGGAATAAACAACCCCGTCGCGGGATTTTCTGTTTTGCTGGTTAGACATATAATGTTTTTATGTAATTAATAATTAGGATGATATCTGCGGCAATAATAGTAAATGGGAACAAAAGTAAATGATAATTTCTAAATTTAAGAATTTAAAAATAGCTATTTTTGATGAATTACACCTGAAAAAAAAGATTGAGCAGACGGTAAATTATAATCAATCTAATTTAGCTTATGATTTTCCTTCCTTCCATTAATTTTTGCAAATTTGCGGCACTGAAAATCACAGCTCATTGCTGTTGGTAATGAATTTCAGTCAGAAGATGAAGGTGAATGATTTCATTTGCTTCCTCTTCTTGGTATGCATTGATTTTCAATAAAATAATTCTGACGTTCATGAATAAGATCATCGATAAAGTTTATTTTTCGGATAAAGTAGTTAAGCTTGTTGTCGAAAACCCATTGATAGCGAAATCCAGAAAGCCTGGTAATTTCGTTATGTTGCGCGTTGGTGACGATGGTGAACGATTTCCTCTCACCATTGCAGGTGCAGATCCTGTGAAAGGGACCATTACGCTGGTTGTTCAGATCATGGGTGTAAGTTCATCAAAACTGGTCGCTCTTGAAATAGGCGATTCCATCACTGATCTTGTAGGCCCGCTTGGGAAACCTACGCATATCGTTAATATTGGAACTGTTTTAGCAGCTGGCGGGGGCGTAGGCGTTGCACCGTTACTGCCCATTGTTGAGGCGTTTAAGAAAGCGGGCAACCGTGTTGTAACAGTCATCGCCGCACGAAATAAGGATCTGATCATTCTCGAAGATGAGATTCGTAAATGGTCTGACGAAGTTATCGTGATGACAGATGACGGTTCGCATGGAAGACAAGGACTGATAACTGCCGGAATGGAAGAGATTATTCAGCGTGAGAAAATCGATGAATGTATTGTCATCGGACCTGCAATAATGATGAAATTCGCATCACTGCTTACCAAAAAATATAATATTCCTACGCAGGCCAGCTTAAACTCAATTATGGTTGACGGAACCGGAATGTGTGGTGCCTGTCGTGTAACTGTTGATGGAAAGACAAAGTTTACCTGTGTTGACGGGCCTGAATTTGACGCCCACCAGGTTGATTTTGATGAGATGCTGATGAGACTGGGAGGCTATTCTCAGGAGGAGAAAAAGGCAACCGAAATTTATTCACAAAAGCTTTAACTTTAAGGGAAATGTCATTAAACCCCGAATACCTCAAAGAGGAAAGAAGTCAGGAATGGAGAGCTACTCTGCGCTCAAAGACAAAAAATAAGGAACGGATGCTGATTCCAAGGGTTAAAATGCCCGAGTTGGCACCTGAAATCAGAGTAAAATATCAAGGCCGCGAAGTTAATATGGGTCTGCAGCTGGAGCAAGCACAGGAAGAGGCCAGACGATGTATGGATTGTGTAAATCCTACCTGTATCGAAGGATGTCCGGTAAGCATAAATATCCCCAAATTTATTAAGTATATAGAAGAAGGAGAAATACTTAAAGCTGCGGCAGCGCTGAAGGAGACCAATGCGTTGCCTGCCGTTTGCGGCCGCGTTTGTCCTCAGGAAAAACAGTGTGAAGCGAAGTGTTTTTATGTTGATAAACTCGACAAGCCATCTGTGGCTATAGGACATCTGGAGCGTTTCGCTGCTGATTTTGAACGTGAATCAGGGGTGAGCAGTATACCTGAAACAGCGCTGCCAAATGGTGTTAAAGTTGCCACTGTAGGGTCAGGCCCGGCATCTCTTTCGTTTGCAGGTGACATGGTAAAGTATGGTTATGACGTTACTGTTTTTGAGGCGTTGCATGAAATTGGCGGCGTTTTAAAATATGGAATACCCGAATTTCGGCTTCCCAATTCAGTGGTGGATTTTGAATTGGAAAATCTTAGAAAGATGGGGGTGAAATTCGAAACCAATTATATAGTAGGCCGGACTTCAACATTTGATGATCTGAAGGAGGAAGGTTACAAAGGATTTTTTATCGGCAGTGGTGCGGGTCTTCCCCGGTTTATGGATATTCCCGGTGAAAATTATAATGGAATTCTCTCGTCCAACGAATACCTGACCCGTGTTAACCTAATGGGTGCAGCAACGGATGAGAAAGACACTCCTGTGTTGCGAGGCAGGAATGTAGCTGTGATCGGTGGCGGAAATACCGCAATGGATTCGGTCCGTACAGCTTTGAGGCTTGGCGCTGACCGGGCAATAATCATCTATCGCCGTTCAGAAGCAGAGATGCCGGCCCGGATTGAAGAGGTTAAGCATGCAAAAGAAGAAGGCGTTGAATTTATGATGCTATGCAATCCGCTGGAATATTTTGCGGATGAAAAAGGACGCGTAAAAGGCATGAGCCTTAACCGGATGGGGCTTGGTGAACCCGATGCTTCAGGTCGCCGCCGTCCGATGCCAATTGAAGGATCCGAATTTTACCTTGATGTCGACCTGGTTGTAGTAGCGGTGGGTGTGTCTCCTAATCCACTCGTACCTTCATGTCTTCCCGATCTGAAAGTTACCAAATGGGGAACTATCGTTGTTGACGAAGACAATATGCAATCGTCAATATCAGAAATGTTTGCCGGAGGAGATATTGTCCGGGGCGGAGCAACCGTAATCCTTGCGATGGGTGACGGACGAAAAGCTGCTGAAAATATGCATCAGTTTATACAAAAGTCGATTAATTAATTCAACATACTTGAAGATGACAAATCTTAATGTCAAATATCTCGGACTTGATCTGAAAAACCCGATTATAGCAGGGAGTTGCGGACTCACCAATTCGATTGAAAATCTGAAAGCGATTGAAAGCGCGGGTGCCGGAGCAGTAGTTCTGAAATCAATTTTCGAGGAGGAAATCTACCTTGAATTTGCTCACGAATTCAGTAAACTTGGTCCGATGGATAATAATCTTGAATTTCTCGATTATTACGATTACCAGATTAAAAAGGATAATCTGAGGCACTACCTCACATTGATCTCTGAGGCAAAAAAAACGCTTTCAATACCTGTTATTGCCAGTATTAATTGCGTTACGACACAAGAGTGGGGATTTTTCGCAAAAAAAGTGGAAGATGCAGGAGCTGATGCAATTGAGCTCAATGTTTTTGTTCTGCCAACAAATCTTACCCAGACGAGTCAGGATAATGAAAGAGCCTATTTTGATATTGTATCCCGGATATCATCTAAAGTAAAAATTCCAATTTCTCTGAAAATAAGTCCTTATTTTTCTAATCTTGGCGGAGTAATCCGTGATCTCTCTTTCTCCGAAATCAAAGGATTGGTATTGTTTAATAAGTTTTATAGTCCCGATGTCGACATCAATCAACAGAAAATCGTAGGTTCTGATGTATTCAGTCACGATAGCGACTACAAGCTTTCCCTCAGGTGGATTGGTATGATGGCCAATCGGGTAAACAGCGATCTTTCTGCATCAACCGGAGTCCACAGCTGGCAATCATTAGTGAAGATGTTACTCGTTGGCGCTACAACAGTTCAGGTGGTTTCGGCTCTTTATCAGGAGGGTTTTTCTGTAATAAATGATATGATTGAGAATCTGGAAAAATGGATGGTTGAAAATAATTATGAATCTATCAGTGATTTCAGAGGTAAACTTAGTCTGGATAATACCACTAATCTTGCGGAATACGAAAGGGTACAATTTATGCGTAACTTTGGGGAGCATAAATAATAATAGCACATCATGTCCTTTAACATAAGAAACACCCGGAATATTGCATCTGTTTCTTCATTCTTTCTGCTGATATTACTCTCCTTCCCGTTGCAGGCACAGCAGCAAGATGGATCTAATAAACCACAGACTCCTAATGGATTGCAAAAGGAGGATCAGGAAGATCGTTTTTTTATTTTTCATTCCGTGCGTAAGCGGGAGACCGTTTTTTCAATAGCCCAGAAGAATAATATTACTTCTGAGGATATCTATAACAACAACCCTCAGTCCAGAGACGGTATTAAGGTTGGCGATGTATTAAAAATTCCCAAACCAAAATTATATACCGGTGAGGCAACAGAATTAGTCAGCCAGAACCATCAGCCTGTTAAACACGTTGTTAGCCGGAGGGAGACGTTGTATTCCATTGCTAAACAGCACAATACAACTCAAGAGGAGATTCTGAAAACAAATCCTTCTGTTAAAGGAGTTCTGGCAAAGGGAACCGTTTTAATTATTCCGGGTTCTTCGGTGTCGCCTAATGTTCAGAAATATACAGCAGAATCAAGTACTTTCACCAATTACAGGATCGTAAGCGGCGACAATTATTTTCAGTTGAAGAAAAAATTCGGGGTTTCGCAGGCCGAATTAGAGCAACTGAATCCGGAACTTAAAGATGGATTTAAATCGGGAATATCAATTAAAATTCCGAATAAGGAATCCAATGAACCCAAAAATCAGTTAATAACTGATAATAAGCCGCTATCAAAAGCCGTTAAGGTTGCTGAACCTTTTGAGAACACTGCTTCTTCAGTTTTGCCGGTGAATACAACCAAAACATTCGAAATTGGAGTTTTCTTGCCATTCTGTCAGGATCTTAGCGATTCTGCCCGTATAGCTCAACGAGCTTTCGGCTTTCTTGAGTTTTACTCCGGTGTATTGCTGGCTACCCAAAAAATGACAGAAGCCGGAATGAAAATAAAGCTCTTTGTATATGATACTTATCAGGATAGTAAGGTTGTGGAGAATTTGGTTAAAAAGCCTGAGTTCTTGTCACTCGATCTGATTATCGGGCCTGTATATCCGGATAATCAAAAGCCTGTTGCGGAATTAAGTGCGAAAAACCGTATTCCTATGGTATCACCACTCTCCTCCGACAGCCGGTTTATTGCCACTACGCCGGGTTATTATCAGATCAATCCCGAAAGAAAGCTTCGCGTTGCCGGCACTGCCGACTATATTGCCGAAAATTTCGCGGATCAGAATATTATTATGCTTAATCATGGATCAAATTCAGGCGATGAAAAGCTCATTTTTGATCGGATAAACCATAAACCAGGTAAGATCCGTCAATATAATATTTGGGCAGAAGGAACTTCAACTCTGGAAACGATGCTTAAGGCCGACGCAGAAAATATTGTTGTCTTAACCGATGTCAGCGAAGTAAATGTAAGTGTTGCTTTGACGCGTTTAAACACGATCTCCAAAACAAACAAAATAACCGTAATTGGACTGCAGGAATACACGAAGATGCAAAGTATTGATATTGAGCATTTACATGATCTTAAATTCCATTATTTATCTCCTTACTTTATCGATTATGCCAATCCTAAAGTAAATACGTTCATTGAAAAATATCGGTTTTCATTTGAAAGCGAACCAACACCGTTTAGTTTTCAGGGATATGATATTGCCCTGTATTTTCTCTCTTCTCTGGGAAAACCGGGTAAGAATTTTTCAATCTCCAACCCTGCTGATGCAGTGGATCTGCTTCAGGCCGAATATCGTTTTCAGAAACCTTCAGGATTTGGAGGATATATGAATAGTACCCTCTATGTAATTGAGTATTCTGATAATTACGAAGTTAAATCTGTTGGCAAAATTACTGGAACAGTCCTTCCCTCCGAAGGGCGATAATAATTAATGTTGCCGGCAGAGCAAAGCTGTATTAATATTCCAATAAAATCCATTTATTTAGGGACCTCATGTTTTTCAAGACCAAATAAATCAAATGGTTTCTTGTTTAAACTATCTTTAAAGACAGTGGCAGTCGCATAAATACAGGCGATAAAAAGTAAAACAATAAGCAACTGAACCCATGAAGTTTTTTGAATAGCCTGTCGGTCTTTCAATTCACAAACCTCGCCAGGGCAATATTGAGCTTTCTCCTTGTATATCCACGAATAGAATTTGCATCCAATACAGATGCCAAATGCCGACTCAAAGAAGAGAAAGATCAGGCAGATCAGACAGATAATCCCCGTTACAGGACTATAGGAATTAACAACAACAAGCAGGATGAACATAGTCAGGGCGAGAATTACCCCTATAATCCAAGCGAATTTCTTTTGTTTAGCCCCTACATATTCGGGAGTCTGGTTGCGTACAATCAACCGTCCAATGATCAGTGTTGGAGAGAATTTTGGACTCACAAATACACGTATAACAATGTCAATGAGGAAGACAACCACTGCATATTTGAGCGGAACAAAATTCCCCTTCATCACCACTATCAGAATAGTGGTGAACATCATCAGAAACAGGATCCCGGCTGCGGCCCTGATTTCCCGTTCGTTCAATACAGGAATGCTGTAACCTTCAACATCCTCTCCGAATTTTATTATTTTACTCATTTTATCAGAATTAATAGATTTACATATAGTACTTTCATCTTTCAGTTAAATAATTATCAACCTTTTGCTCTGCGATTTCCACACTAATGACTCGACTGCTTATCGAAAGCTGCACATGAATTTTCTGATCCCGGGCAAAACGGCGGAGATGATTATTACCGTGCAATATTAGTCAATTCTTTGTACTTTTGAAGCTTTCAACGCTTTAGATAAGATGAAACACCCATGAATCTGCGCTTCGCAAACATGAACGAAGATAACACAGGTGTTCTCCCGATAAATCGGGACAGGCTATCAGGCAATTAAAAAACAAATTATCTTCTGATGAAAATTATTCAATATTTGTGTCTCTTAACGGGACTGGTATGCTTAAATTCCTGCGCTGAGAAATCTGCTCCGTACAGAAAGATTTCCGGGTTCACCCAAGGCACTACCTTTCACATCACCTACGAAGATAGGGCTGATCAGGATTTGTCGGATCCGGTTGACAAAATATTCAAAGCTTTTGATCTCACCTTTTCGGAATATATTCCTAATTCGATTGTGTCGCGAATTAACCAAAACGATACTACAGTTCTGGCAGATGATTTGTTCATCGAAGTTTATAATAAATCAATAGAAATAAATAAGGAAACCCATGGTGCCCTTGACCTTACGGTGGGTCCGCTCGTTAATGCCTGGGGTTTTGGTCCGGAAAAAAAGGTGCAGATTGATTCTTCCAAAATTGATAGTTTACTCCAATTTGTAGGAATGGAAAAAATCAGGCTTCAGGGCAGAAAGCTGATTAAAGCGCTTCCGGGCATTAAAATCGATGTTAACTCAATTGCTCAGGGGTATGCTGTTGATGTTGTTTACCGCTACCTTGAGTCTCTTGGAATTAAAAATTTCATGGTTGAAATCGGAGGTGAAGTGAGGACGAAAGGGAAAAATCCGAAAGGCGAATTCTGGAAAATAGGGGTAGATAAGCCTGTGGACGGGAGTACTGCAGCTAACGAAAGCCTTCAGGCGATTATCCTTCTGGATAATAAATCGGTGACCACGTCAGGTAATTACAGAAAATATTTTGAGGAGAACGGACAGAAATTTTCTCATATTATTGATCCGCATTCAGGCTATCCTTATAAAAATAATTTGCTTAGCGTAACTGTAATTGCCAAAGATGCCATTACTGCTGATGGCTACGACACGCCTTTAATGGTTCTTGGCCTCGAAGGGGCACGTGAAGTTCTAAAACGACATCCGGAACTTGAGGCCTACATGATCTACTCTGATAAAAACGGGAAATACCAGGTCGAATATACTAAAGGAATTCAATTTTATAAGGAAAATTAGCATCTGATCATCTCTCCGTCATGTGACGGTGTACATTAATAATTGACAATTACTTATATGCCGGTCAGCGGGAAAATTATTGTAATTTTCCGTTTTTGATTTTAAAACTTAATTGTTCAGCCATTAATGAAAGGGAAAGAAATTCAGGGAATCGTAAAAGGGGATCCAAAAGTTGTCCGGGCATGGGTAATGTACGACTGGGCGAATTCAGTCTATCAGTTAACTATTGCATCTGCCATTTTTCCTATCTATTATAATACTGTTACGCGCCATGGAACGGATTTTATGGTCTCGTTCTTCGGATTTAAGGTGGTAAATACTGCCCTCTATTCATGGGCTATTGCAGCCGCCTATCTTCTGGTTGCGATTGGATCACCACTGTTTTCATCTATTGCCGATTATACCGGCCGCCGAAAAGGATTTATGCGTGCTTTTACTATTATTGGGGCTGCTGGTTGTGGAATGTTGTTTTTCTTCGATGCCGGTCATATTGAATTAGGTGTGATCGCGTTTTCACTGGCAACCTTGGGCTATGGTGGCAGCATCGTTTTTTACAACTCATTTCTCCCTGTGATTGCCGAACCCGAAGATCAGGATCGTATCAGCGCACGCGGTTATTCTATGGGCTATCTGGGAGGAGTGATCCTTTTGCTTTTCAATTTGCTGATGATCATGAAGCCAGAATGGTTCGGCTTTGATAAGCAGTCAGACATGCCGGCCAGAATCTCTTTTTTAACTGTTTTTATCTGGTGGATAGGTTTTTCAAGCCTTACATTCAGGTATTTGCCAAAATATGTATTCAGTAAACGAACCGAAGGTGATCGGATTTTTTCCAATGGATACCGTGAATTGCAAACAGTTTTTATTGAAGTGAGAAAATCGTTTCGGTTGAGTATATACCTGATTGCATTTTTCTTTCTGATGATGGGGATGCTCACTACGATGTTTATGGCTGCAACTTACGGGGAGAAAGAGTTGGGACTAAATGAAAATATTCTGATTCCTGTAATTTTAATGATTCAATTGGTTGGCATGTTTGGCGCCTGGTTTTTTGCCAGGCTCTCCGGTAAAATAGGAAATCTGAAGGCATTGATGTTATCCGTAATCGTATGGATGATTATTTGTGTTTATGCCTTCACAATCAAAGGAGCTGCAGGTTTTATCATTGCTGCGGTATTTATTGGTATTGTGATGGGAGGTTCACAATCACTTGCCCGGTCTACTTATTCGAAAATGCTTCCTGATACAACTGATCATACCTCCTATTTTAGTTTTTATGATGTGATGGAAAAACTGGCTACCGTAGCCGGAACTTTTAGTTTTGGAATAATTGAGGTTGTAACAGGAAGTATGCGCTACTCGGTTCTCGCCATTGCCATATTCTTTGCGATAGGTTTAATGTTTCTGCTGATTTTATTGAAAAAGGAAGGCTCTATTCCTGTCTGACAGTTTCAGCTTCGCGAAAAGTGCTGACTGTTTAGGTTTTACGTCCACCAACATCTTTTTTGTGAATATTTTTAACGTTTTCTGTTTGTTGTTGTAAGAACTTAGTAATTTTAGATCGAAAAGCCTTTTCGGGTTATGTCTCAGAAGATCAAAGTGTTGGTTGTCTGTTGTCTATTGAAAAACCCTTCTTTTATTACAGGGTTTAAATATTTTATGCATTATTAAAGTGAAAAGTAATCTGAATTTTACATTAACCGGTAATCGGCTGCTCCCAATATGGATTGCATTCATTTTTTTCTTTATGCTTCCTATTCATCTTTTGATTGAACAGATTACAGAAGTCAATAGTTCGGATGTCTCAGCAGACGGACCTTCAAAAATAATATTTCTTTATTTTGCAGTTGTCATGACGATGGGTTTCGTCTTTGTTTTTTCTCTGGCCAAACTTGGAATACAAAGCATTGAATTGAAAGGGATGAAATTGGTCTGCGATTACTCATGGGAGAGATTTGTGAAAATCATAATTTTAGGACTTGTATTCTCATTTATTACTTTTGGAATATATGTTCCTTGGTTTATCAAAAATTTACACCGGTATTTTGTTGGGCATACTACTTATAGTAACCATCGGTTTTCATTTATTGGGACAGGCAGCAGACTTTTTTTGATTATGTCGCTAACCATTTTTATTCCGTTCCTTGTGGTTGGAATTGTTCTTTTCAGTATTTTGGATTCTGAGATTGATCTGTGGATCTACCAGTTGATTGTCATGTTTAGCCTTATCCCAAACCTCTATCTGACCTTTAAATGGATGGTTGACATCCGGTACAAAGATTATATGATCAGTTCGAAAACCAAATTTTTTCCAGCCGTTGGAAAGATTGCTGTAGAACTTTTGCTGGCAGTTACACTGGTATTTATTCTGGTATTTATATTCCGGTTTTTTGCATCTGTTTTTAAGGATATTTGGTGGATTACGGAATTTTTCCCTGCAATCGGGAAAAATGCAATCGACTCAGTTTTGGCAGTGATCACTTTCGGGATCTATTTCCCAATGGCTTTTATTCGTTTGTACCGATACTTTGCAGAACATACCAAAAGCAATGTGGTTGATGGAAAACAGATAACCATGGGATATGGCGGAGATCTTCGTGCCGACTTCATCTTTATCTGGGGACAAATATTACTGACCGTGGTTACTTTTGGAATATATGGTCCTTGGGCATTTACCAGGGTTTCGCAAAGAGTTGTAAGTCAAACCTTTGTTACGACGGATTCTGTGTCGGTTGGCTGACAGGAAGAGTGAATTTAAATGCACTTCCTTTTCCCGGTTCACTTTCGACCCATATTTTCCCATGATGTCTTTCAATGAACTCTTTACAAAGAATCAGACCTAATCCGGTTCCGCTTTCTCCTTTGGTTCCCTGCTTTATCTTTCGGTCAAGATTACGAATAAACAATTTTTTTGCATATTCCGACTCCATTCCTATTCCATTATCATGAACCGTGATTTCGATTTCATCGCCGATCAGATGGGCTATAATGTTTATTTGTCCGTTTTCATTGGTAAATTTAATGGCATTATTGATCAGATTCCGAATTACTGTATTAATCATTTCGTGATCGAAATCAAATATTAAGCCTGCATCGAGGCTGTTAACGATTGTTATTTTCTTATTTTGGGCAAGTGATGTAAAGAGCTCGATATTCGATTGCACTAATTTGAATAAATCGTTTTTCAATGGATTGAAAACAATTTCTCCCTTCTGGTCGCGGGCCCATGTGAGCAAATTTTCCAGAAGTTTAAAAGTGGCGTTTGACGAATCGGATATTAAAATCAGGTTCTCAAGTAGTTCCTGCTTTGTGTATTCGCTCTCGTTCATTGTAAGCACAGCGAGAAGAGCTTATGTATTACCTATTGGCCCTCTTAAATCATGAGCAATAATTGAGAAAAATTTATCTTTTGTCTGGTTTAGTTCCAGAAGATTATCGTGCTGTAAGGAAATTTCATCATTTTTTTGATTCAATAATTTGTTCAGTTGCGTTAGTTGATTTCGTTTAATAATTACAAGCAATACCAACAGACTAATCAGAAACAGAATCAGCGCAAATGCCGAAATAATTAGATTTTTATTGTTTAATTTTAACTTCAGATAGGTGTTTTCTTCTGCAACTTCCCGTGTTTCATGAAGAATTGCCAGATTATTAATCTGGCGGAAACTTTCCTCTTTTAACAGACTGTCTTTGACGGCAATGCTCATAATGGAATAATGAAATGCCTCTTTATAATTGCCTTTCAAAACGTAGGTTCTTGCTATATTATTCAAAATAACATCATTGTTTCTGCTGCCCTTCAACCATTTTTCAGCATAATAAACAGCTTGGTTCGGCAGTTTTAAACGATTATAAAAACGAATTAGCTCTCCATACAGGTTCTGAACAATTTCCTCGGTAGCCGATGAATCATTTATGATTTCCCAGTAACAGGCTAAAGCATCTTCATCCTCGCCCTTCTGTTCCCTGGCACGCCCTATATTTAATAATGCAGTCAATACATTTTCTTTCATGTCCAGCTCCTTAAACAGCACATAGGCAGATTGGGCTGCGATTAGTAGTGAATCATTTTGCCCCAGATTATTGTACACATCACTCATTCTCAACCACGCATATGCAATTCCATCACTGTCTCTATTCTGTATCTGAAGCTTTAGAGATTTTTGAGTATAGCTCAGCGCTTTTCTATATTCCTTTTCAGAGAGCAACGAACTGGCAATATTGTTTAAAGCATTTCCTTTTTCGATCGTCAGATTTAAACTGTCAGCAAATGAAAGGGTTTTGAAAAAATAGTGAGAGGCGGTAGGAGCATCTCCAAGGCGCAAGTAGCAAATGCCGAGGCAGTTCATTGCCTGAGCCACCCCTTTATTGAATCCAATTTCCTGAGCCAATTTCAGCGATTCCAATCCGATTGCAATTGCTGATTTTGGATTCGTCGCCCTTAGCATCCAACATTGCTGATTGAGATAATTTGCATTTGTAGTATCTGCTTTGTATTTTGCAATTTGCACGCTATCAGTGATACTGGCCGGTTGTGCCATAGCAGGCCACTTGGAGAAGAGGAGAAGGAAAACCAGAAGAATTCTAAGATTTGGCAAAATGAAAACAAATTAAGGTATAATCCAATAATGTTACATAACAGTTGAAAAGATAGAATAGTTCATTCGTCGTTTTACAATATAATCTGTGGCTTTTCGGCTGTGAATATAATAAATTAGTGACATAAGTTAATTAAAAACAACTATAAAAGATATTTGTAGAAATAATTATGTTAGACATGATTCTTAAGTTGCAGAGCACCGCAACTTAATATTCAACATTCACTAACGAATAGGATTTAAATAAATTGATCGAAAAATTACACGGCATTATTTTATTTCTGCAACTTAAATCAGATGGAATGATTAGTGGTACAGTGGATTACGTCCTTATTTCCCATAAATAAACGCTGATATAGAATTAATAAGTTCCTTCTTAAGTGCCAGATCGGGTTGGGTATAAGTGAGAATATTCATTTGCCTGTCGGATGGTGCATTTTTCATGATGTGATTCATCCCTTCAATGGTAATCAATTTAGCCTTTGGAAGCGCTTTGGCTAGCCGGTTCGCATCATCAACGCTTACCTGGATATCTGTCGTTCCCTGCACAATAAGAACAGGAATCTTCAGTTTTGCAATTTCCTTTTGCGGATCGTATTTGATCCATGATATCATGTAAGGCTGAACAGACGCGCGAAATATAGCATTCAGCTGAGGAGGCGTATTCGCCACTGTTTTACCCTTTACCAACTCATCAAGAATAGCATTTACTTCAATGGTTGCCGAAGGTGGCTGATTCTTTAACTGTTCTCTGATTATTTTGTCCGCAGCCTGTCCTGCTCCGGCTATGGAAATAAATTTACTGACGTTTTTATCCTGCGATGCAATCATTCCGATCAAGGAACCTTCGCTGTGACCAATTATAACTATCGTACTGAATTTAGCCTCCTTCTTCAGGTAGGCAGCCCATGATTTAGCATCTTCGACATAATTATCAAAGCGGAGATCTGTCTCCTTAAGTCCGGCATTACGGCTATTCCCAATTCCTCTTTTATCGTACCTCAGTGAAGCTATTCCAATTTTATTTAATTCTGCTGCCAGCATCTTAAGGGAGTTGTTTTTCATAGCAGGGTTATTCCCGTCTCGGTCAGTAGGACCCGACCCTGCAATTATTAGCGCCACCGTTTTCGAAGCATTTTGATCAGCCAGCATTAGCGTTCCTTCCAGATCGCCGGTTGCCGTTTTAAGTGTAACTGTCTTTTCGGTCTGAGCGTGTAAATCAGCGCAGAAAATCATGGAAATCAGCAAAATAAAATGAATTTTTTTCATGGCGTTATTTATATAAACGAAATTAACCTGAACAATTTGTGGCAAAAACAATTAAAGTTCTTTTTCGATCTTTTGATAAATGACATAAGAATAGACAATGGGCACGACTGAAATCACAATGACAATTGAAATCAATAC
>CAYHDA010000064.1:0-17279 GCA_964355145.1 uncultured Mariniphaga sp. | reverse complement strand
GGTCGTGTTGTGGCAACGGTTACATATTCATCATTCGAATCCTCAATTTTATAGCGGACATAGTAGAGCTTCGATTTTTCTTCCTTGTGATTAACCTCCTCATCTGAAAGTGCTGTTTTAGCCGCAGGATCCCAGTTAACCATTCTTACCCCACGATAGACTAAGCCTTTATTAAACAAATCGACAAATACCTTGATAACTGATTCAGACCGGATCTTATCCATAGTGAAGCAGGTCCGTTCCCAGTCGCAGGAAGCGCCAAGTTTTTTAAGCTGATCGAGGATGATTCCTCCATGCTTATCCTTCCATTCCCACGCATGGGCCAGAAATTCGTCACGTGTGAGACTGTCTTTGGAGATTCCTTCTTTACGCAATTTATCCACGACTTTTGCTTCAGTTGCAATTGATGCATGATCGGTTCCCGGCACCCAGCAGGCATTTTTCCCCTGCATACGTGCCCGTCTCACTAAGATATCCTGAATAGAATTATTCAGCATATGCCCCATATGCAATACGCCGGTCACGTTCGGCGGTGGAATTACTATCGTATATGGTTCACGTTCATCGGGTTCGGAATGGAAGAAGTTTTGCTCCATCCAGTATTTGTACCATTTATCTTCAACTAAAGAAGGATCGTATTTAATTGGAATTTCTGTCATCGTTATTGCTTTTATTCATTCACTATTCATTCAATGATTTGACTCAATTTATGAGTTCATTGAATAAGGGAACAAAAATAGGAAAAAGGAGAGAAACAGAAAGGATTGTTAAGGAAGAATCGGCTGAGAAGGATCAGAAAAACAGATATATTCTTAATTCGCTACCTTTGCGGTTTAAGAACCAGAATATGCAGGAATCGGAAAAAAACCTTATTGCCCCTTATTATCAGCTGCGTGCTGAAATTGACGCGCTTAGTGAATCACTTGAAAAAGAGCATCATCAACATCTGAATTGCAAAAAAGGCTGCGATTTATGCTGCATGGCGATATCGGTTTTTCCGGTTGAATATTATGCAATTAAAGCAGAGCTGGATCTGAAGCCATTGGCCGAACTGCCTGTTCCAAAAGACCAGAATGATTGTCGTTTTTTAGTGAATCACAATTGTGCGATCTATCCGTCAAGACCGGTAATCTGCCGCACACATGGATTACCCTTACTGTATATGAGTTTGGACAGTGACGAATACGAGCTTTCGCTTTGTGAATTGAATTTCACCGATTTTGATTTAAGTGATTTTGATGAGGACAATACCTACCCGATGGACAGGATAAACAGCAAGCTTTACCAGCTTAATAAAAATTTTGTTGCCGGCTTCGAGGAGGCGAATTATTCAGAGACAGACCGGATTCCATTGGCTGAATTGACTTCAATTGGCTTTAGCCAAAATATTGAAGATCTTTATAAATCAGCCAATTTATAAAGCTTCGGCTAAAGCCGGATAGAATTTAAATTCTTATTCTCCTCTAAACCACGAGGCTATTCAAAAAGCAACCAGAGAACCTTCACAACATTACCAGACTGTTAAAATTCATCCTGGCTGACATTGCTCTCCATCTTTTTATGTATTTTTGTTCAAGGTTCAGGATTGAATCAGGCCTGTTTTAAAGCCTTTAACATGACTTTTTCTGAAAAACGAAATCTGAAAAATTAATTGTTTATCTCGCTAGTAATCAAATAGATATTATTATCATGTCCGAATTTAGCTATCAAAAACCTTTCCCGGTTAAGAAAGACACCACAAAGTATCGGTTGTTAACCAAAGATTTTGTTTCAACGATCGATATTGATGGTCGTAAAATACTAAAAGTAGCACCTGAGGGGCTTGAGTTGCTCGCAAAAGAGGGTTTTGCGGATGTTTCATTTTATTTAAGAGAGGCTCATCTCGAAAAACTGGCAACTATTTTGAAAGATGGCGAAGCAAGCGACAACGATATCTTTGTGGCGTACACCATGTTGTTGAATCAGGTTGTTTCTGCAGAAGGGGAATTACCAACCTGTCAGGATACCGGCACGGCTATCGTGATGGGGAAAAAAGGTGAAAACGTCTTCACGGGCTGTGACGATGCAAAATATTTATCAAAAGGAATTTACGAAACCTACCGCGATCGTAACCTGCGTTATTCGCAAGTTGTTCCGATGACTATGTTTAATGAGAAAAATACAGGCAATAATCTTCCTGCCCAGATTGATATTTATGCAACTGAAGGAAACAGTTATGAATTTTTATTCATTACCAAAGGAGGCGGTTCCGGGAATAAGACCTTTTTGTACCAGCAGACCAAGTCGTTATTGAATGAGGAGAGCCTTGCCGGATTTATTAAAGAGAAGATCAAAGATTTGGGAACATCGGCATGTCCTCCCTATCACCTGGCTGTTGTGATCGGTGGCACGTCTGCCGAAGCCACGCTAGCTACCGTTAAAAAAGCATCAGCAGGTTATCTGGATCATCTTCCAACAGAAGGAAATGATGGGGGACAAGCTTTTCGTGATCTTGAATGGGAGGAAAAAATCACAGCGATTTGCCGTCAAAGTGGGATAGGAGCACAGTTTGGAGGAAAATATTTTGTTCATGATGTGAGAGTGATCCGTTTGCCGCGTCACGCAGCATCGTGTCCGGTTGGTATAGGTGTCAGCTGCAGTGCTGACCGGAATATCAAGGCTAAGATTACTGAAGAGGGAATTTTCCTCGAAGAACTGGAGCGCAACCCGGCGCGGTTCCTTCCCAAGGAGGCTCCATTTATGCAACCTGCAATTGATATCGATCTTGACCGGCCGATGGATGAAGTTAGAGCTGAACTGTCAAAATATCCGGTAAAAACACGGTTAAACCTGAGAGGGACGCTGATTGTTGCCCGTGATATTGCTCATGCTCAGATCAAAGAGATGATTGATGCAGGAAAGCCAATGCCGGAATACTTCAAAAAGCATCCGGTTTATTATGCCGGTCCGGCTAAAACTCCGAAAGGGATGGCCTCAGGTAGTTTTGGTCCAACAACTGCGGGTCGTATGGATAGTTATGTTGATCTTTTTCAGGATCTTGGAGGATCGATGATTATGCTGGCAAAAGGAAACCGTTCAAAGCAAGTTACTGACGCCTGCAAAAAACATGGCGGTTTTTATCTTGGATCCATTGGCGGTCCGGCTGCAATTCTTGCCAAAAACAGTATAAAATCAGTGAAAGTGGTAGATTTTGAAGAGCTTGGTATGGAGGCTGTAAGAGAGATAACTGTCGAGAATTTTCCCGCATTTATCATTGTGGATGACAAAGGGAATGACTTTTTTGCTGAATTAAAGTAGATCGAAATTTACGAATTGATGTTGCACAGAAGATTTCCAAACCAGGCGTGCAGTTTAATTTTTAATGCATCGGACAGATAACCCGTTCCTTTTACCTTCATCATGTCTGGTTACCCGATTTTCATCGTAGCCCAGATAACGGGTCCATGCATTAATTGCTTTTACTGACGTAGAACTCCACCAATAACCCATTTGGCCAAATAAACCGAATGTGCCGCCACTGTCGCGGAATCCACCTGGGAGACCTCCGAAACCTGATAAATTGGTTCCATTACCGGACAATTCAGTGTCGGGAGTTCGTTTTCCACTGTCTCGCGTATCTTTACACACATGGCAAGGAACTTTTCTACGGTATTCAGCATTCCAGTTTTTACAATCCGGACAAGGTATTATTACGCCACCTTTAAGAACAATTGGAACCCATTCGGCTATACTTTTCATTTTGGAACCTGCTTCTTCTTCATCCCCAATGGTTGCTATCAGAATAGTCCAGTCATTGTCATTGGGTACATGCCAGCCATACGGAGCTAAGCCTCTTAAGTCACTGACAGCGTACCAATTATATAACTTGCCGTATTTTTTGGCATTTATAGGGTCGTTTTCGTAATAGCACCAGACCGGTTTTTTTGAATTACCAGCTTGTGTCCATTCTGCGACTGTTTTTGCCTCGGGAATAGAATCTCCGTTTCTAAAAATGGAGACATTCAGGTTTGTACCTGCCCAGGTTTGTGTTCCGATTGTTATTTCCTGAGCATAAATATTGTAATTAAAGGAAAATGAAATTACAATCACAATAATTGCTGTCAAGGTAACTGATATCTTCATGGTTGCTTATTTACCTGATTAAAAATACTATTTACATCCTTTCAGGAACTTCGATACCAAGTAATGCAAACCCATTCTTTATTGTTTTACCAATTGTTTTTGCCAGTACCAATCTGAATTTACGGATCTCTTCGTCAGGTTCATTCATAATCGTAAAATCGTGGTAGAACTGATTGAATTCTTTCACAAGTTCGTAAACAAAATTGGCGACCAATGCAGGACTGTGATTATCACCTGCCTCTTTAATAACGTCAGGGAAAGCACTAAGGATTTTAATTAAGGCGCTCTCTTTTTCATTGAGGGCTATATTGGAAATTTGTTGTGGTATTACAATTCCTGCATCAGCAGCTTTCCGTAAAACACTTTGAATACGGGCATAGGTATATTGAATGAAAGGCCCGGTATTTCCGTTGAAATCGATCGATTCTTCCGGATTGAACAGCATCGTTTTTTTGGGATCTACTTTTAAAATAAAATATTTCAAGGCCCCAAGGGCAACGGTGTGATATATATTTTCTTTTTCATCATCTGAGTATCCGTCGAGCTTCCCTAATTCCTCCGAAACTTTACGGGCAACATCAATCATTCCAACTATCAGATCATCAGCGTCTACAACTGTTCCTTCACGTGATTTCATCCTGCCCTGAGGTAATTCGACCATTCCATATGAGAAATGAAAGAGATCTTTTCCCCATTTGTAACCTAATTTATCGAGTAGCAGCGACAAGACCTGAAAGTGATAATTCTGCTCGTTTCCAACGACATAAATCATGTGGTCGATCGGAAAATCAGCATAACGTATTTTTGCAGTGCCGATATCCTGAGTCATATAAACAGAGGTTCCATCGGATCGGAGAAGGATTTTTTTGTCGAGCCCATCATTTTCAAGATTGGCCCACACTGAAGTGTCCTCCATTTGTTCGAACACGCCCTCTTTTACCCCGCGTAATACTTCATCGCGACCAACCGTGTAAGTATTTGATTCGTAGTATATTTTATCAAAATCAACTCCAAGGGTTTTATATGTTTCATCAAACCCGGAGTAAACCCAACTGTTCATTTTTTCCCATAGTTCGCGCGTATCCGGGTCGTTTGCTTCCCATTGGCGAGGCATCTCCCTCGCTTCGTTGATAATCGGCGCTTTTTCCTTCGCTTCATCTTCGCTTAATCCACCTGCAATTAAATCCGCTATTTCAGCTTTGTAAAGCTTGTCGAATTTTACGTAATATTCACCGACTAAATGATCCCCTTTTTTGCCCGATGATTCGGGAGTTTCGCCGTTGCCTGATTTTTTCCACGCAAGCATCGACTTGCAAATATGAATTCCGCGGTCGTTTACAATATTGGTTTTCACAACTTTGTTTCCATTGGCTTTCATGATTTCGCTGATGGAATAACCCAGCAGGTTATTGCGGATATGCCCAAGATGAAGGGGTTTATTGGTGTTGGGTGAAGAGTACTCAATCATCACGAGCTCCGAATTCTCATCCGATGATTTGAATCCATATTTTTCGTCAGCAGCTGCACTGTTGAACTGAGCAATCCAGTAACTATTGTCAATTACCAGATTGAGAAATCCTTTTACAATATTGAATTCGGAAATTACAGGAATCGAATTGACAAGAAAAGCACCAATTTCTTCAGCTGTCTGTTCGGCTGTTTTCTTCGAAAATCTTAGGAAAGGAAAAACCACGAGCGTTTTATCGCCTGTAAATTCCTTACGTGTTGTCTGAACCTGTACTTGCTTTTCATCAACATCTTGTCCGTAAAGCGCTTTTATTGCCTCGATTACTTTATTTCTGATTAAAATTTCCATTACTTTTGTCTTGTCATTTTGAGAGCGCAAATATAGAAAAATAGTCCCTATTTTTTCTGCAGCTTGATCTCTGTATGTATAACAAAAAACAAGATATGTCAAAGAATACAATTGCTGGTCAGGAGGATCAGATAAATCAGATTATTGAACGAATTTGTGAAATTGCCGGAAAATCACTTCCTATCGGAGATACTATCGGAATGATCGGCAGGGTGATTCATTTGAGAGAAATTGGTGCGGACGAAATTACTGTAAGGAAACAGATTTCAGGTGTCACAGGAATTGGTTTTAATGATCTTCGGATTGATGAAATTATTTTTGAAATCGAAGAGCAACCCACCCAGAATACCTATTTGCCATTCAATAACACACAGTTTGCAGATTTAAAATTAAAATTGGATCAAGAGAGGGGAAAGGATGAATTAGGAATTATGAATTAGGAATTATGAATTAGGAATTATGAATTATGAATTAATAAGGTTCAATGATTTTTATTATTGATTACCCTGATATAAGCCCCAAAGGTGCTGCTAGGTGACGAAGGTGTAAGCGGAAGAAATCCTCTCACAATTTTCCCATTATTTGTAATCAGAGGTTCACTGGTTTTCATCGCCTCGCAGAAGCTGGCGAACTCTCCCTCCCCGGAATGCATCATCTTAAATTCTCCGGTCGATTGCTCTGCGATTTGATTTCTTAAGGCAAGCGCGATGGCTCCCATTGTAAACCGGCAATTTATTTCCAGACACGGATGAATTTTTAATTTCCCGTCTGATGATTTCCAGATCAGTATATCAACGCCAATCCATCCGTAATAATCTGTTGAATAGCTGCTTGCAGTTAGTGCCTTCGTAAGGTACTGTTCCGCTTTAGGGAGGTTCTCCTTTAAAAAAACGTGTAATTCGGGTGCGATTTGAGCAGGAAGTTCCTGAATATTATTCCCAAGATAACGTCCCATATGATCTGTTGAAAAAGAGGTCATTCCTCGATATTCGATTACCCCGTCTCCGAACGAAAAGAACTGAAACGAAAGATCCATCACTTTTTCATGCCATGGGCCGGCAACAACATATTCCTGTTGTTTTAAGAAGCCGGTAATCACTTGTTTGTTTGTCTGATTGTATTCATGTGACCGCAGTATCTGCAATCCACGTCCTGAGCTGCTCCAGGGAGCCTTCACAACCACTTTATCCCACTTTTGCTGAAGGGTAATAATCTCATCATGACTTCTGCAAATTTGCGGTAAATCGTTTAAAGATAAAAATTCATTCGAAGATTGGGCAGTAATAATATTCTCAAGAATGGTTAGCGCAGATTTTCGACTGTAAAGCTCACGGTGAATTTCGCGCCATTCAGCAATTGGAGAACGTGAAAATTTTGGGCAGCACCTCAACTTTAAAGGAGATAATTGTTTGTGGGTAGCCGGACTCCATCCCCATGGAAACAGAAAACCCTTTTGTTCCGACAAAAACTGCTCGTCTGCCAAGGAAGATTCCTTTGTGCGGTAATCAGGAAGAGAGAACCCGGCGGCTTCCAATTGATCAATAAACTGTTGAGGAGGAATATGGTCAACGAGAACAATATCTTCAGGGCGGGCAAGGATTCCGGGTAATATGCTGAGCTCATTCTCAAATCGCCGTAACTGCGCAGGCGCCATAAAATTTGCCGATCCATTGGCAACAGCCAGCTCACAGGTAGGATTGAACAGGTAAATATCCGGTTTCATCAGAAGGTAATTTGTTTTTTAATTGCCTGAAAGCCTGCCTGGGTTATCTTCATTCGTATTTGCGAAGCGCTCAATCATGGGTGTTTCATGGTGCAAAAATATCTCAATCTGATCAGTACTCACAGATAATCGGCTAAAATATATTTATCTTGTGCCAAAATTATAACTGATAATTCAATAATAAAGGATGAAAACCTCAAAGTATCTGATCTGTAATGACATAATGGCTCCGGAAGGTCAGCCCGAAGAATTTATTCTTCATAATCACCATCCAAGATTTTTGGCTAAAGTAGAAGAACTGGATTTTGAGGAGTTGGAAGCTCGTCCTGAAAAACCATTTGCAGATATTCTTTATGTGAATGGAAGTGGCGCGATGATGATTTACCGGCTCACTGTAACTGAGTTTTATGAGCGTGCCGAGGAAGAAGATGTACTCGATGAACTTTTCCCTGCACGCGATTATTATACCCAATATCTTCAGGATATAGAAGCTGAAGAGGGTGGGAAAGAGGGTTTTCCGGTCAAGGATTTCAGCCCCGAACTCCCCGGACTGAAAATTTTACGGTCCTCTGTGAACTGGACAGTTATCTATAATGGTGTAATCGCTGAATTTTCTACTGAGGAAGATATGGACGAATTCCTTGAGCAAGATTTGAATATTGAACCCGAATTGCTCGATAAGGGAGTGATCAATGAGTTTGAATAGAGCAGTAGGATCTTAAATAATTATCAATTAATAATGTTCATTTTGATTTTCACAATTTGGATTCATCGTGCCATTTTTTTCATGTAAAAGTGGTACAATGGAAAACCTAGTACTGAAATCAGGATAATAGTGGTTCCTAAATAGAAACCTCCGGTCATGTGTTCGGTCTCTCCAAATAAAAAATAGGCCATCACAATACCATAAACCGGTTCAAGATTGATCGTTAATGCGACAATATAGGCAGATAAATGCTTCATGATATCTACTTGAACGGCAAATGCATAGGCAGTGCATACAATTCCCAGCAACAACAGATAAATGAAATCGGAAGTTGACGGAAGCAAAAAGGAAGCAGTCCCATCACCGGAAAGGAGCATGTAAATTGTGATGAAGGAAAGACCTCCAATCATTTCATAAAAACTGATAACAGAGGCTTTGTGGTGTGCTATCATTTTTTTGTTGATCACGGAAAAAAGTCCGGCGAGAAAAGCAGCGCTGAGGGCAACGATAACTCCAACGAAATATCTGGTTTCGAACCGGAAAATCAAATATAAACCAACTATAATAAAGAGTCCGACAATTACTTCAATTGAATTGATCCGCTTACGGAAGAAGAATGGTTCCAGCAGACTTGTAAAAAGGGTGCTCGTGGCCAGGCATCCCAGTGCAACAGAGACATTAGCGATTTTTATAGCGCCAAAGAAGGCAATCCAATGAAGAGCGACTATGATTCCGATTCCAAATAGCTTGAAAAATTCTTTCCGGCTAACGGATATTGTTGTTTTTTTCCAAACCAGAAAAATGTAAAATGCAATTACCGCAATTAACATTCTGTACCAGACTAATTGGGTTGCAGACAGTGTAATCAACTTCCCTAAGATGGCAGTAAAACCATATATTAAAACGATCAAATGAAGCTTAAGATGACTTGTGAGCAAAAGATTTTTCAAATCGAAATTTTTTTGTGCTAAGATAGTCGTTGCTTTTCAATTGCAAGAAAAGTATGGTGATTTAGATTCAGAAAGTTCATAAAACTGAATAACTGAAATAAGTCATAATTTTGAAATAGACAAGTCTGACTAGTTTTTGTAAATTTGCGCTGATATTCTGATTGTACATTAAACACTGTGAACGTGAAAAAATTAGTTATTTCCCTGTCTGTCATTTGTTTATTGGCATCCTGTGTTCAACAAGAGAAAAAATCCACTGCGATGAATCCATTTTTTGAAGCTTACAATACCCCTTTCGATGTTCCTCCTTTCGAAAGGATTTTGAATAAACATTATTTACCCGCTTTTGAGGAGGGGATCAAACAGCATAATGCGGAAATAAAAAGTATTTGTGAAACGGATCAGGCACCCGATTTTGCCAATACTATTGAAGCGCTGGATTACAGCGGATCGTTGCTCACTCGTGTCAATTATGTTTTTTCCAATCTTAAGGAGGCTGTGACCAACGATTCTCTGCAACAAATTGCCCGGACGGTAGCACCTTTGTTGTCACAGCATAGTGATGCTGTGAACCTGAACGGGCCACTCTTTGCCCGGGTAAAAGCTGTCTATGATCAGAAAAGCACATTGAACCTTACTCAGGAGCAATCAAAATTACTCAGTGATACTTATAAACAATTCGTCAGAGGGGGTGCAAACCTCCCGGCTGACAAGAAAGAAGAGTTGAAAATAGTCAATGAAGAACTTTCGTTGCTTGATCTTAAATTTGGCGATAATATGCTAGCCGAGACCAATGCTTTTTTGCTTGTAACGGATAAAAAGGAAGATCTGGCAGGATTACCTGAATCGGTAATCGCAGGGGCAGCAGATGAAGCCAAATCCCGCAAAATGGAAGGAAAGTGGGTATTCACTCTCCAGAAAACCAGTTGGATTCCTTTTGTTACCTATGCTGAAAATCGTGGTTTACGCGAGAAAATTTACAAGGCGATGTACAGTCGCGGTAATAATGGGAATGACCATGATAACAAAGCTGTGATCAGTAAAATTGTCAATCTCAGGCTTCAGAAGGGAAATATAATGGGTTTCGAAAGCTGGTCGGCTTTTGTCCTTGATGATTGTATGGCTAAAACCAGCGATAATGTGTATGCGTTACTTCATAAAGTTTGGACTCCGGCTATTAAAAGAGCCAAAGAAGAGGCTCAGGATATGCAAACTATGATCGGCAAAGAAGGGGGTAAATTTAAACTCGAAAGTTGGGATTGGTGGTACTATTCCGAAAAGGTGAGAAAAGAGAAATACGATCTGGATGAAGAACAGATTCGCCCTTACTTTGAATTGAATAATGTTCGTGACGGGGCTTTTGCCGTTGCGAATAAGCTCTTTGGACTCACATTCACCCGATTGAAAAATATGCCTGTTTTCCATCCGGAATGTGAGGTTTATGAGGTGAAGGATGGTGACGGATCCGAAATCGGTATTCTTTATATGGATTTCTTTCCGCGTGCATCAAAAAAAGGAGGAGCGTGGATGACCAATTATCGTGAACAATACATCAGCAAGGATGGGAAAAATATCCGTCCTGTTATTTCAGTGACCGGTAATTTCTCTAAACCAACAGGAGACAAACCTGCACTATTGAGCTACGATGAAGTGGAAACGCACTTTCATGAATTTGGCCATGCGCTTCATGGTCTGCTTTCACAATGTCGTTATCAGGGATTGGCCGGCACTAATGTCGCACGCGATTTTGTTGAACTTCCATCGCAGATAATGGAGCATTGGGCATCGGAGCCCGAAGTACTGAAAATCTACGCGAAGCAATATAAAACCGGTGAGGTTATTCCACAGGCGCTGGTTGATAAGATCGTGAAATCCAGTAAGTTTAATCAGGGGTTTGCAACAGTTGAGTACCTTGCTGCAGCTATTCTGGATATGGATTATCACACGATTACTAAAGGAGGTGATATTGATGTTGAACAGTTTGAAAAGACATCTATGGAAAAAGCCGGATTGATTTCTGAAATTATTCCACGTTACAGATCAACCTATTTTGCCCATACTTTTTCGGGCAACGGCGAATATTCGAGCGGTTATTACAGCTATATATGGGCTCAGGTGCTTGACTGTGACGCTTTCCAGGCTTTCAAAGAAGCCGGAAGTATTTTTGATCAAAAGGTTGCCAAATCGTTTCGTGCGAATGTTTTGGAACGGGGCGGAACAGATGATGCAATGAAATTATACCTGAATTTCAGGGGAAAACAGCCGGGTATCGAACCACTTCTTAAAAACAGAGGGCTGAATTAAAAGATCTTCGATTATAAAATCAATAAATCCCGGATCAAAGTCCGGGATTTATTGATTTTACCCGGACTGCCGATTTGTTTAGCTGTTCATCTGCATTTTTAAAAAAATATTGCCTGAGCCTTTCAGAAAAAACCATTCTAAAATAATGACATCAATTCAAAAAGAGTATAAGATTCAAATCGAATTACTGGAATCAGAGAAAGGAAATAAAATAGAAAAGCAAAAATATTTGCCATTTCTGCGGTTTATATTCTTTATTTTGACTTTAGTGATATTTTATAAATATCTGATTAATAAAGATATATTGTTTATTTGTCTTGCCGGAATCTCACTTTTTCTTTTTTTATTTATAAGCTGGCTTGACAACTTGCTAAAAAATAAAATTGAACAGTCAGATCGTTTAATTCAGATTTGCAATAATGAAATCAAAGCAACCAAAGGAGATTATTCCCCTTTTGAATCAGGAGATGAGTATATTGATACTGACCACAATTATGCTTATGATTTAGATCTATTTGGAAAAAATTCCCTTTTTCATTGCATCAACAGAAGTGTTACCATTTTCGGAAAAAACAGGCTTGCCGATTATTTTAAAGATACGTATGGGTTTAAAAAACAGATAATAGAACGACAGGAGGCGGTCAGGGAACTTTCTGATAAAAAAGATTTTCGGCATCAACTACAACTTGTATTCTTTGGGCAAAAAAGTACGGAAAGAGACCGGCAGGAATTTAATGAGTGGTTGGCTTCTGAAAGCAAGATTTACAACAATCAGATATTCAATGCTCTAAGGTTTATTCTTCCTGTTTTTACAATAGGGTCAATCGTCTTGTCATTTATGGGTCTTTTAGTAGTTCAGGTTCCTGTAATGATGGTTATGGTTCAGTTACTGATTGTCTCGCTTTATAGCCGAAAAACGATGAATGTCATGCAGTCACTCACTTCAAATATTGGAATAATTTCAAAATATGCCCGGTTTCTTTGGTTGATTGAAAAGGAAAATTTTAATTCGGGATTTTTAACCGATCTGAAAAGTCGGCTTTCACATAACGAACATGAAACACCTGCGACGATCATCAGGCAACTTTACAGTTTATTGAATTGGATGGATACTAACCTGAATATCATTGCAGCTGTTATTCTAAACGGACTCTTTCTCTTTAATCTGCAAATGCTGACAGCCGTTGAAAAATGGAAATCAAAGTACAGGGATCTTATTCCCCGATGGTTTGCTATTATCGGGGAATTCGATGCTCTGAGCTCTCTGGCAACCTTTGCATATAACAATCCCGAATATATTTTCCCGCTTCCGGTAGCTGATGATTTTTATTTTGAAGCATCAAACCTCGGGCATCCGCTGATTTTAAAGGAAGACTGTGTTACAAATAATATGATAATTCCTGGCTGGAACAGGTATTGCATCATTACCGGTGCGAATATGTCCGGGAAAAGTACTTTTCTGCGATCGGTAGGTGTCAATTATGTTTTGGCAATGACAGGTGCTCCGGTTTTTGCAACAAAGTTTATTTTTTATCCTGTTAAATTACACAGCAGCATCCGAACAAGCGATTCGCTGGCCCGGAAAGAGTCCTTCTTTTATGCTGAATTAAAAAGACTTAAGGGAATTATCACAGAGCTGGAAAGTGGTCAGCATACTTTTATTCTGCTTGACGAAATTTTAAAAGGAACCAATTCTAAAGATAAACAGGCAGGTTCGATTGCGCTTTTAAAGCAATTAATCAGATACCAGTCTGTTGGATTGATTGCGACACATGATCTTGTTCTCGGCGACCTGATTAATAGTTATCCGGAGAATATTCGTAATCTTTGCTTCGAAATACAAATCATTGAGAACGAAATGAGTATTGATTATAAATTATCGGAGGGTATTTGCCAGAATTTAAATGCCACGTTTCTGATGAAAAAAATGGGAATCCTTATTGAATAATTTATTTTGAAATGCACTCATGGAATCGATTTGGAAAGAAAGTTTTGAGATAAAATCATATCATGTTGATTTTCAGCAAAAGTTAAAGCCTTCATCTTTTATGCAGTTTTTTCAGGAGGTTGCCTCCAATCATGCTGCAACTCTTGGCGCCGGTTATGAACCTTTGATGGCCAGAGAATTATTTTGGGCTCTGTCGCGATTGAAAGTTGAAATTATCAGGTGGCGGCGTTGGGTTGAATCCATTTTATTTGGGACCGGGCCATGTGGGGCTGAGGGACTTTTTTTCCGCCGCGACTTTATCGTGTATGATAAAGATCAGGAAGTGATTATTCGGGGTGTTTCGGGGTGGTTATTGCTTGCGGTCTCCACACTTCGGCCCCAAAGACCTGCCCGGATTGGCATCGCCTTGCCTTTAAACGAGGGGAAACGGTCTTTGGAATATTTCCCTGAAAGAATAACAGCCCGAACCGAGTTGGTAGCCTTTCGTAAAACAGTTGCTTACAATGAAATAGATCAGAATCTACATGTTAATAATACCCGGTACCTCGATTGGGCAACGGATTGTTTTCAAATAAATCATTATCAGGAATATACGCTGCAAGGATTTGCACTCGAATTCATGTCTGAAACGCATTGGGGCGACGAAATTGAGCTAAGAATTGGAAGTGTCGGATTGACATCCAACATCGAAGCTTTTGAACTTGCTTCCGGAACCACACTGTTTAAGGCTATTCTTAACTGGAAATCCTGATTTTTTTATTTTTCAGGTAGGGTAAAACGTTTGTTTGACGGTAAACAATTAAAAGCAGCTTAATCCATTCTTTTTAGGGTCATCAGTTGGAGATAAGTTGCCTATTGTAAACTTCAATAAACGATTTATTTTGAAAGATCTGTCCATTATAACCGTCAATTACCGAAGTTGGGACAAGCTTGCCCAATGTCTCGATTCCTTATCTGCAATCAACGAAACCTATTTTTCATTTGAAGTAATTGTAGTTGATAATGCCTCAAACGATGGCAAATTAAGCAGATTCAAACAGCTATATCCTCAGTTTAACTTTATCCTTAATGAAGGTAATTATGGTTTTGCAAATGGAAATAACCTGGGTGCAGCTGCTTCCCGCGGTAAATACCTGTTGTTTCTAAATCCCGACACTACCATTTCTGAAAGGGCGTTGCTGGCTATGCACGATCAGGCAAAAGTCAGCCGGGCAAATTCAATTATTTCCTGCCGGCAAATCAGGGGAAATGGTTCTGAAGACAAACCGTACGGATCATTTCCTTCTCCGCTTACAATGACAGGATGGACCAGAGCCCTTGCAAAATTATTGAATTTCAATTCAAAGATCCGGCAAAATGATCGCCTGATTTTTCCTGATTGGGTTTCAGGTTCTGTTGTTATGATGAGTTATTCCAGCTTTAATTCCATTGGAAAATGGAACGAAAGTTACTGGATGTATTACGAAGATGTCGATTTGTGCCAAAGGGCAAGAGCCTTAGGTGGTGCAGTTATTCTTGTTAAAAGCGTCGCTGTAATCCATAATCACGGAGGATCATCACGTGCCGACAGTGAAACCACTGCATTAACCAAAGCAGAAGTCAATATTTCCCGCCATACCTATCTTTCTTTGCATGAAAAAGGACTAAGGAATATATTGATGCAATTATTTTTGATGATCGACAATCTGATCTTCGGTTTGCTGACAGCTATCCCCGGATTCCTTCTGTTTTTCAATAAAAGGTTGAATACAAGTACCAGAGTTTATTTTAAAATGATAAATTACTATTTAAGCTCATTGGTCAATAATACATGGATTAGTGCACGATCAGTATTACACCCGGGAAATGTTGTAGTTGAAAAGCGTCCGGAGATCAATATTATACAGATGAATGCAACCAATACTCAGAGGGCATAATTTTTAATGATCAATGTTCAATTGTTAATGAATTCTCTAATTGATAGCGAACATAATATTTCAATAAAGATTTATGAAAACACTAAAACCAGGAAAAATGAAAAAGCTCTTATTTGGAATCATTGTCATTGTATCAGGTCTTTTTATTCAGGCATGTACTCAGAAGTCGGGATTTCTCGCTGCTGATGCTTTGAAATCAGGAGTAATCGAATTGGTTGCAGCTGATAGTCAGGTTGACAATATTGTGGAAACAGCCAGTTATGAATCGGATGTTTTTTCTTTAGCAAACGCTTCCGTCATTACTTTCAGTACAGGATTGAAGAGCGCCACAATCGGCGGCGGAGTATTTAAAAATATGTTTGAGCTTTTCCCCAATTTCAAATTGAGGTACCTCAGAGGTATTTGTCCTGATTTGGCCATAACATCTACCAATGGCGGCTTTCCTAAAACGATGACTATCGATTATGGTACAGGTCTTGAAATGTCGAACGGTCATATATTAAAGGGAAAGATAATTGTTGTTCTTTCTGCGGCTCCTTTTGTTTCAGGAAGCACTCGAACGGTGACATTTGAAAATTTCGGTGCCGATTCAATTACTGTTTCAGGAACAGCTACTAAAACAAGGACCAAAGATGTTCAGATAAAGTTTACCGAGAACAGTGATATGACGGTTACTTTAGCGAATGGCACTATTATTCACCGTGTTTCTGTACATGTGAAGAACTGGACTGCAGGATCTGATACAGAATTTAATCCTGCTGATGATGTGATCGAAATTACCGGAAGTGTCACGGTATCAGACTCAAAAGGGAACGAATATTCAAAAATCATTACAACGCCTCTTGTAAAAACAGGCACTTGTAAATTCATCACCAAAGGGGTAATAGCTTACAAGAACAGTGTGGAAAAATTTGCCACAATTGATTTTGGGAATGGAGATTGTGATAATAAAGCGATGCGTACGACTCAAAAAGGAACTTCCGAAATGATACTGGGGAAGCAATAATTATTTTGTAGTTTCGCATCACATTTAACGTTTTGCAATCTTGACGCACGAAGAATTTAAAAATATATTTGATACTCATTTTAAAAGCGTTCGCAACTATATTTACTATCGGTCAGGCGATAAGGATTTAGCTACCGATGTGGCGCAGGAGACATTTATGAGGTTATGGGAAAGGCGTTCCGATTTAGTAAATGGCAATATTAAAGCGCTGCTCTATAAAATTGCAGGAGATATTTTCATAAGCTCTCTCCGGAAGCACAAAGTAGCAATGAAATATACTGTGAATATTGATGAAAGCGAAGTAAGCGAGAGTCCGCATGAATTGCTGCATTACAAAGAATTGGTGCAGAATTATGAAAAGGCATTGAAAAGTTTAACAGAAAAACAAAGAACTGTTTTTCTGTTAAGTCGTATGGATGGACTAAAATATTATGAAATTGCTGATAATATTGGAGTTAGTGTAAAGGCTGTAGAAAAAAGAATGAAAAATGCTCTTGAATATTTAAGAAAGGCAATAGGTAACTGATGAAGAATATAAATTCAACGATTGGTTTTGATGGGAATGAGGAGCAGACCCGCTTCCCTGAAATCGATGTGCACTATTCCGTTTCGAAGGATGAGGTGTGGGCCAGCCTTTTGGTTCAAATGAATCAACCAAAACCTGTCAGCCGGATTGTAAAACTTTATCCGTTATTCAAAATGACGATCGCTGCCTCACTGCTCTTGTTGGTTGGTCTAACCGGGTTTTTCAGATTTTACACTAAAACCATCACCACTCCGGCTGGGCA
>CAYHDA010000063.1:0-17532 GCA_964355145.1 uncultured Mariniphaga sp. | reverse complement strand
CAAGCTGATTATATTTTTTTTCCTGTCGCTTGTTTTTAAACTGAAAAGGGTTGATAATCTCAATTTCACGAAGGTTCACATGAAGCAGACTGTCGTGCGAAGGAAAGATAAACCCTTTAAAGGTTTCATTTTTATTTGCTGCTTCTTTTTTCTTTTGATAATCAAGCCGATTGTTTTGTGCACTTAGTGAAAATTGCACAATAGTGATTAATAAAAAGATAAGACCAGAAATTTTGATCATAATCAAATTGTTTTTACACTGCAAAGTTAACACATTAGTACGATAGGGAGGGGGGGTAAAATTAATTGCAACATTTTTTCACGTATTTTTTCATTTTTGGTTGCTCGTTTAGATATTTATCATGATCTCCGTTTCCGCCGCGGACTCAAAAGGCATGCTTGAAGCAAACCAGCAACAAGGCAGAAAAGTTTCCGAAAAGGTAAGTGATCAGACAGGAGCTACACTTCCGGGTGCTTCCGTAATTGTTAAAGGTACTTCAGCAGGTACAATAACTGACAACAATGGTACACTCCTAATTACAAATTCGATCAGGAACATGGTGTTCAGTTAAAGGATCACGCTACAGGAAACATTGTTTTCAACGCTAAAATCACTAAAAACCTTAGCTTTAAATTGAATTTTGCGGTTGACTTTAACAACGAAAAGAACAATACTTATAACGATAAACCAGTTGGAAGATTGGCGCTTACCCCCGAAAATTTGTGCGCCTTTGAATATGATCCTGAATACCTTAAAATTGGGCCATCTGTCTCTCCATTTTTCCTTCCATTGCGATCTGGCCTGTCGGTGGCACGACTCGAACCATTTTTTGGTAATTAACGTCTTCATTAAAAACAGGGATGATCACGCAAAGAATTTTTCTTTCCTGTTAATTGATGATAAATGGAAACTCTCTCCAGCCTGCGATTTACATCCAAGTCGCGGCTTTAATGGATTTCATACTACTGCCATAGCCGGCAATGGCGACCATAAATATTAAGATATTCAATTAGTTGCAGATAGTGTCGGGCTCAACAAAAAAAGAACAAAAGAAATCTATGAGCTGATCAGGGATACAGTTGTTTTTTTGAAGATTAAATCCTATCATTAGATATTCAAACTGTAGTCAAACCTATGTCTTTCCCAGAGGGAACAGCGTGATCAATTATTACTTTAAATTCCGATTAATATGAAAAAAACGTACGCTTTATTTTTTCTGTTTTTATTCTCAGCTGTAGGTGCAATCCACGCGCAGAAAGCCGAAATTATTAAGGTAACTTTCAAAAATGCCCCTGTTTTGATGAAAAAAGAGGGTAAATTGGTTCAGCAAATCATCGCCGACATCAAATCGGAGCAACCGGCTCAGATTGCTTTTTCCATTTCAGGAAAACAGATTCAAAAAGATTCAGTAAAAAAAGGCGGCAATCTCATTTTAATAACCGTTCCCGCCGTAAAATCACCGGAAAAAATCACGATCAAAATATCGGGAGATAAGGCTTTGGCAGGTGTTTATCCTCTTACCTTGACACCTGTTAAAAAGTGGGAGCTCTATATGGTTCAGCATTCCCATACTGATATCGGTTATACCCGCCCGCAATCGGAAATTTTGGCGGAACATATGCGTTACATCGATTATGCCCTCGATTATTGCGATCAGACTGATGCATTTCCTGAAGAGTCCAGATTTCGCTGGACCTGCGAATCGGCTTGGGTAACCAGAGAATATCTTCGGTCGCGTCCCTCATCGCAGATCGAACGCTTTAAAAAACGGATTGCTGAAGGGCGCATTGAAGTGACCGGAATGTATTGCAATATGGCAGAGATTTCAGATGAAAATATCATGGTCGATTTTCTTCAGCCACTAAAGGAGTTCAGCAAATTGGGAATTCCTGTTCAAACAGCCATGCAAAATGATGTTAATGGTGTCGCCTGGTGTATGCCCGATTATTTCAAAAATACCGGCGTTAAATACCTTAACATAGGAATTAATGAAACCCGTTCGATCCTCCCTTTCGATAAGCCGACCTGCTTTTGGTGGGAAGCGCCATCGGGCGAACGGCTGCTCGCTTTCAGAGCCGACCACTACATGACCGGTAATTTCTTCGGTTTTGAAACAAAAGCAATAAAAGCTGTAAATATGCTTAAACATCTTGCTGATCTGGATGAGAAAAAATACCCTTTCGACAAGATATCCATCCAGTTTTCGGGATATTTTACCGATAATGCACCGCCGTCAACTGCCGCATGCGAGTTGGTAAAACAATGGAATGCCACCCACGAATCCCCCAAGTTGCGCTTGTCGGTTGCCAGTGAGTTCTTCGAATATGTTGAGAATAAGTATGCAGCAACCTTACCGGTTCACCGTAATGCATGGCTCGACTGGTGGACCGATGGCTACGGCTCTACTTCGCGCGAAACGGCCGAAGTACGAAAGACGCAAAATATGAAACAAGTCGATGAAGGACTTTTTGCCATGGTTGCTATGATGGGTGGTGAACAGTCGCCGGCACTCGAAACCAATATTGATCATATCAGCGAAAATGCGATCTTCTTCGATGAGCATACCTGCGGAGCTGACGAGAGTATCAGTCATCCTTACTCTGAAAATTCAACGCGTCAGTGGCTGCAAAAAGGTGCTTATGCCTGGGAAGCCCTGAAAAAAGTGACCTTGCTCAACGAAGAAGCACTTGCACGTTTACAGGGATTTATGAAAAAAGCCGGTTTTCCGGTAATTTATGTCGTCAATTCAATGGGATGGGATCGTTCAGGTTCGGTTGAATTATTTATTGATTATGAAGTGCTTCCCGTTGATAAACAATATAAAATTACAGATATTTCAACAGGCAGAGAAGTTACAGCCCAATTGCTTCGTAAACGGGCTGAAGGTGCTTATTGGGTATTGGAGGTCAATCATATTCCGGCGCTGGGTTATAAAGCTTTGAAAATCGAACTGACCGACCAGAATAAAACCGCTGATGCCGGTACAAATACCGAAGTGCTGGAGAATAAATTTTATAAGATTACGATTAATAAAACCTCCGGAGCAATCAGTAGTTTATATGATAAAGCACTGAATCAGGAACTTGCTGATGGCCTGAATCCGTATAATATCGGACAGCCGGTAAAGGAGACTTCAAAAAAACGGGATACAGCTCCTTTTGTTCATACTACCGTTTCGAATGTAAAAATAGCCAAAGGGGTAAATGGCCCGGTATGGGAAAGTGTCAGCATTGCATCAGATCTCGAAGGTTTTGAAAAAGGGAAAGAAAGTGAACCGAAAGGACTTGAACTGGAGATTCGTTTGTACAAGAATGTGAAGAAAATTGAATTCAAGTATATGGCACATAAGCTAATAGTGACTGATCCTGAGGCGCTTTATGTTGCTTTCCCGTTCTCTTTGCCCGATTCAAAGATTGTATTTGAAACTATAGGCGGCATCCTGACTCAGGGTCAGCAACTTCCCGGATCATCATCCGACTGGAATGCTGCCCAGAATTTTGTTTCAGCCCGCGGGAAGAAAGGGCAGATCATTGTTGTAAGCAATGAGGTTCCTTTATGGCAATTCAGTGATTTCAATATGAACAAATACGAGCGTTATCCGAAAGCCGGCAAGACATGGCTTTATTCGTATGTGATGAATAACTACTGGATGACCAATTTCCGAGCTTTCCAGGAGGGTGCCTTCAGCTGGACCTATCAACTCACTTCGACTGCTGATACGACCAACACCTTTGCAACGAAATTTGCGTGGGGCGAAAGAAATGCCTTTGCAACGCGTACTTTCCCGGCCGGAAATAATGAATTTCAATCACCGGTTTTGCAAACAGTTTCAATATCCGGTTCTCCCAATGCACTGCTGATTAACAGCCGGCCATCTTTTAAAAATCCAGCTTCCGTGTTGTTGCATTTCAGGGAACTGGAAGGCAAAGATGCTGCCCTGAACATTGAATCGAAGATTGCCGGACGTTCCATTCAACGAATGGTTGAAGTGAATGCAATTGGAAAGGAAATGGGCAATCCGATAAAAAACGTTCAGTTTAAGCCTTTCGAAGTGAAATTTGTGGAAGTTCAATTTTAATTACAGATTCCTGCCTTAAGTAGTGCGAATAATTAGACGTCGTACTTTATTTTAAAATTTGTGAGTTTATGAAAAAATGCCACGATCCGTCAGCTGACGGAGAACATTGAACATTGTAAATTGAAAATTACTTTTATATGCAACAGAGCTCTAAATTACTGTTTATACTGCTGCTCCTTTTGGCTTCATGCCACAATAAGGATGTCACCGTTTATGTCGATCCCAATATCGGCGGAGTAGCTACATTGCTGACCACTAAAAACCCCACAGTTCATCGTCCTCACAGCATGGTTCGGGTATTTCCGGTTACAAAGCCCGGACTTAACGACCGTTACCTGAGTGATAAAATATACGGGTTCGCACTTAACATGCCCGCTTACCGGATGGGTCATCTTACCGAACTGATGCCGGCAAGCGGCAAACTTCGTATCAGCCAAACTGAAAATGCCTCTTCTTACGACCACGATCAGGAAGAGGTTCACCCCTGGTATCATAAGGTCTGGCTGGAGGATTCGAATATAGCAGCCGATTGGACAACTACCGAACGTGCCGTCATCTACCGGTTTAAATACAATCAAAAGGATTCAAACAACGTTATTTTTCGCTCAGAAAGAAAAGCTTCCTTCAGGATAACCGGAAATAATGTGGTGCAAGGATGGGAGGAATTTGAGAAAACCAGACAATATTTCTACGCCGAATTTAGTCAGTCCTTCGATCAGTCCGGCTCCTTTTCTAAAAACAATCTAAATGCGGATACTGAAATTTCCGGTAACGGAATCGGGATTTATGTTGGATTTAAGTCACTTGATCTTCCGGTGGAGGTGCGGATTGGAATCTCGTATATTGATGAAAAACAGGCTGCGGCAAACCTTCATAAAGAAACACAACAAAAGAAATTCGAAACGATTAAGCTGGAGAGTCATCAGATATGGGCAGATGAACTTGGTAAAATTCAGATCGAAGGGGGAACAGAGCGTGAAAAACGAATTTTCTATACTTCGCTTTACCGTTGCAACGAACGAATGGTTAATATTTCGGAAGATGGCCGTTATTTCAGCGGATATGATGGTAAAATTCATGAGGACGGAGGACAACCTTTCTTTGTCGACGACTGGCTTTGGGACACTTACCGAAGCCTTCATCCCCTGATGTCAATCCTTAATCCGGCACAGCAGGCTGATATGGTTGAATCGTATGTCAGAATGTATGAACAAAGCGGTTGGATGCCGGGATTTCCACAGTTTTATGGCGATTTTCCTGCTATGATCGGATTCCATTCCGCTGCCTTGGTCTGGGATACTTATCAAAAAGGAATTATCAATTTTGAAGTTGAAAAGGCTTATGAAGGCTTAAGGAAAAATGCAACTCAAGCAACGATGCTTCCATGGCGGTCGGGTCCAATGTGTTCGCTGGATAGCTTTTACCAGAAAAACGGATGGTATCCCGCTCTTCCTGCCGACAGCGTTGAGCCTGTTTCAAGGGTTGACGGATTCGAAAAACGGCAAGCGGTGTCACTCACTCTGGAGCATAGTTACGATGACTGGTGTCTGGCTCAACTGGCTAAAGCCTTAGGCAAAGATTCCGACTATGCTTACTTTATGAAGAGATCCAAAAACTATCTCAATGTTTTTAATCCCGCTAACGGATTTATGGCACCTAAAATGGCGAATGGGAAATGGGTTGAACCCTTTGATCCTCAATTGTCGGGCGGAGTGGGCAGCCGTGCGTATTATGCCGAAAACAACGCGTGGACCTGGAACTTCAGCGTTCAGCAGGATCTGCCCGATCTGATCAGTCTTCTCGGAGGAAAGGAGGCTTTCGTAAAACGGCTCGATGCGCTCTTCAACGAACCAACGCAGATCTCAAAATGGCAGTTCATGGGACAATTCCCTGATGCAACCGGACTAAACGGGATGTTTGTTGCCGGTAATGAACCGTCGCTGCACATTCCTTACCTGTATAATTACGCAGGCATGCCCTGGAAGACCCAGCGCCGTATCCGCGAGGTCATGGATATGTGGTTCGACGATCGTCCTATCGGGATTCCAGGTGATGAAGATGGCGGAGGACTTTGCTCATGGTACGTATTCTCGGCAATGGGATTCTTCCCTGCTGTGCCCGGAAGCGGCGAATATGCCATTGGAAGCCCGTTTTTTAATTCCATTAAAATTCAATTGCCCAATGGAAAATCATTTCAGGTGCTGGCTGAAAACTGCTCAAAGAAAAACAAGTATATAAGGTCTGCAACTCTCAACGGAAAAGAACTTAACCGTGCTTTTATAAGCCATACGGATATTATTCAAGGCGGTAAACTTCACCTGGTAATGGGCGACAAACCGAATAAGAATTGGGGGATAAAGTAGATGAATAGGCTATTAGGCTGTAGGCTTTAGGAAAAAGTTCTTTGCATGTAATCAATAACATAGACCAATTTAAATTGAACATTATTAACTGACAATTACTTAAATGAGCATCCATGCCTAACAGCCTAACAGCCTAATAGTCTAACAGCCTAATAGCCTAAAGCCTAACAGCCTTGGTATTCTAAATTAACGAAAAAAATATCTTTAAAATGAATTCACGTGAACGCGTATTAGCAGCAATTAATCATCGTCAGCCGGACAGGGTTCCTGTCGATCTTGGATCAACGCCAAGTTCAGGGATTTCGGTGGTTGCCTATCAAAACCTGATTAAATATCTGGGAAAGACACATCTGAAAACTCATGTTTACGACGTGATACAAGAAGTGGCACAACCTGAAATGGAATTATTGGATCATTTTGGTGCCGATGTGCTAGATATTGGCAGGCACTTCAATACCGGTGAGAATTACTGGAAGGAGATGGAAATTATTACGGGCCACAAAGCTCTTTATCCCAATTGGTTAAAGACGGATCGGTTGTCTGATGATTCCAATATTATTTACGGGTCAAGTGGTGAAGTTATCGGAAGAATGCCCATTGGCGCTACCTTTTTCGATCAGACTATTTTTCCGTATCTGAATGGGTATCCTGCGGATTACAAAAATCTGGCAAACGATATGAAGCGCGTTATCTGGGGTGGCGTGGGTTTTACCCCATGGGACTGGTCTGATGAAAAGGATTTTTGGAAGCTGTTACGTGAAAAAACCATCGATCTGAAACAGAAGACAGATAAAGCTTTGATTCTCGGAATTGGTTGCAATTTATTCGAATGGGGCACATTTATCCGCCGAATGGATAATTTTCTGATGGATATGCTGGCCGATCCATCGGGCGTTCATTCATTTTTGGATGCTTTAATGGAAAGTCATATGAATACGCTGGCAAAAACGTGTGATGCAGTGGGGGATGTAGTGGATATTATTAAATTTGGTGACGATTTGGGTACTACTAACGGACCATTTATTTCGAATGAAATGTATTGCGAATTCTTTAAGCCACGGCATAAAATGCTGTGCGATTATGCAAAGGCAAATTCTTCAATGCATACCATGCTGCACTGTTGCGGCGGGATCTATGAACTGATTCCTGAACTGATTGAAGCAGGTTTCGAAATTTTAAATCCTGTCCAGATCAATGCCATCAATATGGAACCGGAGCGATTGAAAAAAGAATTTGGCCGTGATCTTACGTTTTGGGGTGGTGGTTGTGATACCAAAAGTATCCTGAACCAGGCATCGCCACAAAAGGTGAAGGAACACGTTAAACATAATCTTGAAATTTTTTCAGTGGGTGGCGGGTATGTTTTTAATACCGTTCATAATATAATGCCGGATGTACCTCCTGAAAATATAGTTGCGATGTTCGAAGCCGTTAACGAATTTAATAATTGATTAATCAACACATCTAAAAAATAACCCATTATGAAGAAAATTATAGCAGGCATATTGGCTCTGGTTGTATTGCTTGTAGTTTGTCTTCCTTACTATTCTTTTTCCGGAGCATTTAACACTGCGTCCAAAGGCCGGTCGGATGCTGCCGCTCCAAAAGATACTATCCATATTGTTGGTCATGCCCACATGGATATGAACTGGCTTTGGACTTATTCCGAAACGATGAAGATGGCCAATGACAACCTACGTCAAACAGTTGCGTTTATGGATGAGTTTCCGGATTTTACATTGGTGCAAAGTCAGGCTTCAGTCTACAACTTTGTCGAAAAGGTGGATCCTCCGTTGCTTGAACTGGTAAAAAAGTATGTCAAAGCAGGACGCCTCGAAATTGTTGGCGGGATGTGGACAGAGGGTGATATGAACCTTTCGTCGGGAGAAGCGATCAGCCGCTCATTTTTGCTGGGTCAGCGTTATTTCCAAAATCATTTCGGAAAAATGGCTAATATTGGTTGGCTTCCCGATAATTTCGGTCATATTTCACAGATGCCGCAGATCCTGAAACAAGCCGGTTGCGATTATTTTTATTTCCATCGTACAAAACCCTATTTAGGTTCATTTTGGTGGGTTGGAAGTGATTCTTCTAAGGTATTATGTTATGCCAATGAGGGGTATAACGGGGAAATCAAGTTGGATTTAAAGGATGAATTAAAGAATATCACCCCTGATAAACATCGTCTGTTGCAGATAACCGGTGTTGGTGATCATGGTGGTGGTCCCACTCGTGCAAATATTGATATGGTGCACCAACTTGATAAGACTCCGGGATACCCGGGGGTTAAATTTACAACTGCCGGCGATTTTTTTGGTAAGATTTCCAAAGAAATGAGTGGCCGGCCAACTCATTTCGGAGAGATGCAATTTATTTTTGAAGGGTGCTATACAAATGTCTCTGATATTAAAGAAGGAAACCGGAATTGTGAGAATACGCTCTATAGCAGTGAATTTTTCAATACCCTTCGCTGGCTGAACGGCGACAAATACCCGGCCGACGAACTGCGCGACCTCTGGACAACAGTCACTTTTAATCAGTTTCACGATATTCTTCCTGGCTCTGCAATCAACGAAGCAAACAAGGAAGCTGTGTCACGATATGCTGATGTGCTTCGCAAATCAACGGATTTGCGCGACAATGCATTCCGTAAGATGGCCGATGAAGTGAAGTTTCAAACCGGATTGGGACAACCTGTTGTAGCATATAATCTTCATCCAGGCGTCCGGAAAAATATCGTTGAAGCCAGCGTGTATTCGCATACCGAACCGGTTTCTGTCAAGGCAAACAGCTGGGGCGATTTTTATGGATCAAAAAATATCAATCCGGTCGATAAAGGACAAGGAAAAGTTCCAACAGTGCTGGTTCGCGATGGCTCAGGGAAGAAATATTCTGCTCAGATTGTGTGGGCAAAGGTAACACCTCCCGGATTCACCTCCAAAGTTCAGTTTATTGCCGATGATCTGCCAGCCGGAGGTTATAAAACATTCTATGTCGATGTAACTAAACCTGGAGAATATAACGAACCCATCCCGTTTAAGGACAATACATTTGATACCGATTTTTTCAAAATTAAGATCGATCTTAAAACAGGAGGGATTGTTAGTCTGATTGACAAAAGATCCAATGCTGAGGTTGTGAAAAAAGGTGGTCAACTGAATACGCTCCGAATGTTTATGGAAGATAAAAAGGGCGGAATGAAATCGTGGGTTCTTAATAAAAATGTTAAAATAGAGGATGTTACCAATGTAAAAAGTGTGAAGATCGTTGAAAACGGACCAGTCAGGGCTTGTATCGAAACTGTGAAAACCTGGGGGAAATCGAGGTTCATCGAACGGGCTTATATCTACCGTTCATATCCCCGGATCACTTACGATATGGAAGTTCATTGGCTCGAAACCGGCAGCGACTCAACCGATTCGCCCATGCTAAGAGCTGTTTTCCCTTTGGCAATACAGGATTCAAGGTTTTATTGTCAGGTTCCTTTTGATATTGTTGAAAGACCTGCCAATGGAAAAATAGGCGGCATTGATATACCTGAAGCATTAAAGCACCGCAATGATTATGGAATCGTGTCGGAACCCAATGATGGTCAGGAGGTTCCTGCGCAAAAGTGGGTCGATGTAACCGACGGAATAACAGGTATCGCCTTACTGAATAAAACGAAGTACGGGAATTCGTTTCACAATGGCGAATTACGACTTACATTGATGAGGTCTGCCGGCGACCCCGATATCTATCCTAACCTTGGCAAATTCAACATCAGCTACGCACTCTATCCTCATGGCGGAGATTGGAAAAGCGATGTCTGGGCCGAAGGTGACGATTTTAATGTACCCGTATATGCCGCAGAACCACCTTCTCTGGCTTTGGCGAAAAAGCATTCGACACGGCCCGAAGAAGCCTCCTTCTTTTCCGTTAAGCCGGTAAACGTAGCAATGACCGGTGTAAAACAATCGGAGGAAGGGGAGGAGCTTATTGTTCGATTAGTGGAGCTTGAAGGAAAAGAAACGACAGCTACCGTCAGCCTTCCTGTCGTAGCCAAATCGGTGCGGCGGCTTAATCTGATTGAGTTACCGCTTGAAAAGGTGGCAGCACCTGAGGCACAGGGGAAAATAGTCCGTGTTAAATTGAAACCTCATGAAATAGTAACCATCGGGATTAAATAATGATCAATTTTAAATGATCAATGTTCACAAATAATATACGTACAATAACAAATAAAATGAACAAGAGAGAACTGCTTAAATATGTTGGAGATTTTAGTCAGCTATTTGGAATTAAGGAATATACGCTTGTTGATGGGAAGTCAAAAGGTGTTAGAGCTTTTGACGTAAAAAATGGCACAGGTCTTGAATTTACAATTCTGGCGGACCGTTGTCTGGATATTGCCGGGCTGTCTTTTAATGGCATGAATTGTAGCTACATCACTAAAACCGGAATTGTTGCGCCTGAATATTATGATGAAAACGGTATTGGATTTTTGCGCAGCTATCTGGCCGGATTCCTTACTACCTGCGGTTTGCGTAATGTGGGCTCCCCTTGCGAGGTTGATGGTGAATATTTTCCTTTGCATGGCCGTATGGCCAATACCCCGGCAGAGCAGGTTTGTGCCTCCACCGAATGGGTTGATGGTGTTCCGGTTTTAACAATCAGCGGAAAGATGCGTGAAGCCCGGCTTTTTGGAGAGAATTTGATTCTTGACCGGAAAATCATTTGTAAATACGGCGAAAATAAAATTATCCTGCAAAATACAGTCGAAAATTGTGGATTCAAACGCGAAGCGCTGATGTTGTTGTTCCACTTTAATATGGGTTATCCGTTGCTTGATGAAAATGCTGTTTTGGTAACACCAACTGCAAAACTTACCCCAAGGGATCAGGTAGCCATCAATGGTGAAGCCACTTATAATCAATGTCAGACGCCGACAGCAGACTATGCGGAACAGGTTTTCTACCACACGCTAAATGCTGATAAAGAAGGAAATACATGTGTCGCGCTGGTCAATAAAAAGCTTAAAATAGGAGCTGCAATTCATTACAGCAAAAATCAGCTCTTTAATTTTACGCAGTGGAAGCAAATGGGAGAGGGCGATTATGTGATGGGAATGGAACCTTGCAATTGCTATGTCGCAGGACGTGCCGATGCCAGTAAAAATGAATCGCTCGAATACCTTGAGCCTGGTGAGATCCGGCATTTCGACCTTACCATTGAACTGGTAAACGGAATAGAAGAGATTGACAACCTGATAAAGAAAATTGAAAACTTATAAAAATTAAAACTAAAATACCTTCATATGAAACGCAGTGAAATCAATCAGCTTATTATTAATTCAATAGAATTTTTCGATCAGATGAATTTTAAACTTCCGCCATGGGCTTTTTGGAGTCCGAAAGACTGGGAAGGCAAATATGAAACGTGCAGTGAGGTAATCGACAATATGCTGGGTTGGGATCTGACCGATTTTGGGAGCGGTGATTTTCATAAACAAGGTCTTATCCTTTTTACCATACGTAACGGTAATTATAAGAAAGACAAAAAATCATATGCTGAAAAGGTAATGATCGTCGAGGAGATGCAGGAAACTCCAATGCATTTTCACTGGAGTAAAATGGAAGACATTATCTGTCGTGGAGGTGGTAATCTGGTTGTCGACTTGTGTAACTCCGACGAGAAAGAAGGTTTTTCAGATTTGCCTTTTACCGTGAAAATCGATGGTGTAGTCCGTAACTTTCAACCTTATGATTCGGTGATTCTTACTCCAGGCGAAAGTATATGTCTCGAACAGGGAATGTATCATCGTTTTTATGGTGAGTCAGGAAAGGGAAAAGTGTTTGTTGGTGAGGTGAGCGCTGTAAACGACGACTCAAGTGACAATTGCTTTAATCCGTCTGTTGGCCGTTTTCCGGCAATCATTGAAGACGAAGAGCCAAAGTATTTGCTGGCAGCGGATTATAAAAGATATATTTAGCTTATGCGAGGGAAAATAATTGTAGCGGGGACAGGATGTGCCCTCGCCGACTATTTGTACACCGGAGTGCGATTTAATACTCCTCAATTTCAGAAGTACCTCTCTCTTCAGACAGGAGACGGTGGACTCACTCCTGGAAGGCTCGTTTTTACCGAAGAACTGGAGAAATTTTCCGGCATTCCTTATGCCGAAATTAGTCGGGAACTGACTGGAGGCGTGGCTCCCGAAGCTTTTAACATTGGCGGGCCGGGGCTTGTTTCACTCATTAACACATCACAGCTGCTGAATAAAAATCAGTTTGATGTTCGGTTTTACGGAGGAACAGGTAACGATGAAACGGCAGTTTTGATCGATCAGATGGTGCGAAAAACACCCCTGAATATTGACCATTATCGTATGATATCTCAAAAAAGGACCCCGTTCACCGACGTTCTTTCTGATGTTACTTACGACAACAATCATGGGGAACGGACCTTTATCAATAATATCGGTGCCGCATGGGATTATACCCCCGATCTTTTGGGGGATGATTTTTTCGAAGCCGATATCGTCTGTTTTGGAGGTACTGCTCTCGTTCCGAACATTCATGATAACCTGACTGCACTGTTGACCCGCGCGAAACAAAGTGGCTGTATCACTGTGGTCAACACGGTTTTTGACTTTCGGAACGAAAAGAAAAATCCCGATCAGCCATGGCCTCTGGTTAATACACCAGACAGTTTCCGGTTAATTGATCTGCTGATCATGGATTGTGAAGAGTCACTTAAAATAAGCGGAAAAGGTACTATCACCGAAGCTGCTGAATATTTTGCAGGTCTGAATATTGCCGCATTTATCATCACCAATGGCGCAAGGGAGCTGCACGTTTTTTCAAACGGCACGCTGTTTGAAAAATCAGCATTGAAGACCTTCGCTGTTTCGAAAAAAGTGAGCGAAGATTTTACCCGTGACCCATCGCTTAAAGGTGATACAACAGGTTGTGGTGATAATTTTGTGGGTGGAGTGATCTCCTCAATCGCAATGCAACTGAGCGGATCTGAAATTGGAAAATTCAACCTGACTGAAGCGTTAGCCTGGGGTGTCGCCTCAGGTGGATTCGCTTGCTACTATCTTGGTGGTACCTATATTGAGAATTCCGATGGTGAGAAACGTAAAATCGTGGAAGAATTTAAAAATCAATATATTCAACAAATTTCACCCTTGTGAATAAGCCCGCTCACAATAAACTGCTTCTTTTTGGCGCCGGGAAAATCGGACGCTCCTTTATCGGTCAGGTCTTCAGCCGTTCAGGTTATGAAGTTGTATTTGTGGATATAAATGCGCAACTAGTTGATAATCTGAATAAATCACGTCAGTATAAAGTAATTGTCAAAAATCCGGAAGGTGATGAGACTATTCGGGTGACAAATGTGCGGGGAATTCATTTAAGTGAAACGGAGAAGGTGATTCAGGAGTTGGCAGATGCTTCAATTGCTTCCCTTTCCGTCGGTCAACAAGGATTAACCGCGGCTCTTCCAATTATTGCCCGCTCATTGATGCTTCGCCAACAACTTTATGGTGATTGGCCACTCGATATTATTATAGCAGAGAATATGAGGAATGCCGATGAGTATATTTCGGCTGAATTGACCCGCATGTTGCCTGTAGATTATCCTGTAAGCAAGCTGGTTGGTCTGGTGGAGACAAGTATCGGGAAGATGGTTCCGATCATGTCGCAAAAGGATGTGGAAGAGGATCCGCTGCAGATTTTTGCTGAGTCGTACAATTCTCTGATTGTGGCTAAAAATGGTTTTAAGAATCCGGTTCCTGAAGTGAGCTACGTTGCTCCCAAAGAAAATATTAAGGCATGGGTTGACAGGAAACTTTTTATTCATAATCTGGGCCATGCAACAGTGGCCTATTTAGGTTTTCAAAAGAATCCGGGGTGGGTTTTCATAGCCGAAGCACTGGGCGATCCTGAGATTCATAGTGCTGCGCGTCAAACGATGCTTCAGTCTGCCGATCTGTTGATTGCTCTTTATCCGGAAGAATTTACCCTTTCCCAACTTGAAGAACATATTGATAATTTACTCAGTCGATTTAAAAATAAGGCATTGGGTGATACTATTTTCAGAGTTGGATGCGATCTTTACCGTAAACTGAGTCCCGACGACAGGTTGGTCACCCCAATCAATGTTGCAAAAAAACTCAACAAGCCGTATGACCTGATATTAAAAGCCTTGATTGCAGGAATCTCATTTCGTGCCGTTGATGAAAATGGAAAGCATTATCCATCTGACGAACGATTTTTTGTTGAAGCGGAGAAAGGGCCGGAATATATCCTGAAAAATATTTCCAAACTTATTAAATAAATGGAAATGAAGCGGTTGGTTTTTGCACTTCTTGCATTTTTCGTATCGGTACCTGATTTGGATGCCCAAACAACAGAGCGGACACGTCCTGCAGAATGGAGTAATCTGGTTTACGGTGGCCGGTTTATGGATCGGTTTCTCCCAATGCCTGATGTTGGCCAGCTTACCCGTGACACATGGGGTGGTGATAACGTGTTGCCACGTTATACCTGGAATGGTATTGAAAACAGAAAATGGTCTTTCTGGGGAGGTAATATAAAATTGGGAGAAGACAGGAAATACCATTTGTACGTCTGTGGCTGGCTTGAAAGTTCTCCCAAAGGGCACAATGAATGGCCCAATTCTACTGTTTTTCATGCAGTTTGCGACAATTCATTCGGACCTTTTATTGTGAAGGACACGATAGGTAAGGGTCATAACCCGGAAGTATTCCGGCTCTCAGACGGGAGATATGTTATTTATGTTATTGGGGGATATTATATTGCCAACGGTGTGGATGGTCCGTGGACGTATGGTAAGTTCGAATTTCTTAACCGCGACCGGCGTCTGATTGAAGGAAATTCGAATTTCACTTTTGCACAACGCGAAGATGGTTCCTATTTGATGATATGCCGTGGAGGTGGCCAATGGTTCAGCCAAACGGGACTTTCAGAATACAGCCAGGTTACCGGAACCAGGATTGATGCCAATAAAAAGATTATCCCGCTAAGGGCATATCCGCAAAGACCCGGAAATTTTGAAGATCCAGTAGTTTGGCGCGATAATGTGCAGTATAACCTTATTGTTAATGACTGGTTAGGTCGCATAGCCGTCTATCTGCGCTCGAAAGACGGTGTAAACTGGAAAGTTGAGTCTGGTGAAGCCTACCTGCCAGGTGTTTCGGTTCGGGCCGACGGTACAATAGAAGCCTGGCACAAATATGAACGGATGAAAATTTTCCAGGATCAATACGGACGTGCAACACAGGCAAATTTTGCAGTAATCGATGTAGAAAAAATATTCGATAAAGCCAGTGATAACCATAGTTCGAAGAACATCAGCATTCCAATTACCACGGGTCGTTTGCTTACCATTATTGATAATAAACCGGTTACTTCGGAAACTAAAACAATCAGGATTAAGATAGCCTCAGAACCAGGTTTTAATCCACTGACCGACGTCGATCTCAACTCACTGCAGTTTGGAGAACCCGAGTCTGTGAATTATGGCAAAGGTGGCAAGGTTATTAAATCAGAGAAATCAGGCGCCGATTTGATTGTTACTTTCGAGGCGGTTGGCAATCATTTCCCTGAAGATGAATTCGCTGCAAAATTGTTGGGTAAAACAAATACCGGAAAATTACTTTTTGGATATGCACGTCTGCCGGGGGTTAATTTCATTGAGCCCATACTTTCACCTCTTTTACCGGTAATTACACCTAATGCAGATGGTTTTAATCTGAAAGTTGAAGTTCAGAATTTTGGCCAGGTTGCATCGGAAACAGCTAAATTAAAGGTGTTTTTTACTAAAGACGACAAAGATGCAGAAGTTGCCGAAGGTTTAATTCCTGTTCTGAAACCCTACGAAAAGACTACCGTTAATTTAACGTGTGGCAAACTTTTCGATGCAGGTGTTCAGTACAACTTTGTGGTGATCATTCATCCGGAAGATAAGGTTCCTGTTAAGTTGCACGGCAGACTTACTCCGGTTATCTGAGATTTACAATTAAAAAACAAATTATCTTCTGATGAAAGAAAGTTCACGTCGAAGTTTTATAAAAGGTATAGCCTTAGCCGGGGTTACCGCATCATGCTTCCCTATTGCGGAAACATTTGCAATGACATCCGGCAAGGAACGGAAATTGAAAGCAGCTGATGGAATGACCATCCTTTTTCAGGGCGACTCAATTACTGATGGAAACCGCGGAAGGAGTGCCGATCCTAATCACATCATGGGACATGGCTACGCCTTTAGCGTTGCAAGTCGTTTGGGTGCCGATTTTCCGGAGAAAAAATTAGCTTTTTACAACAGAGGCATCAGCGGGAACAAAGTGAGTGATCTTGCCAAACGCTGGGAGGCCGAAACCATCGGTCTGAAACCTGATATTCTAAGTATTCTGATAGGTGTGAATGATTCCAGTTCTGTGGTGTTCCAAAAAGCGCCTGTAATTACGGTTGAAAAATATGAGGAGATTTACAAATCTTTGCTTGATCAGACCATTGAAAAATTTCCCAATATTATTATTGTTTTATGTGAACCATTTATTCTGCAGGTCGGTAGGGTAAAAGATAACTGGGACGCTTATCAATCCGATATCTTAAAACGACAGGCGGTAGTTCGAAAATTGGCATCCCAATTCAATACAGTTTTTGTCGGTTTTCAGGAAATTTTCGACAATGCCTGTAAAAGAGCTCCTGCTGATTACTGGATTTGGGATGGCGTTCATCCCACAGTTGCAGGGCATGAACTGATGGCACGTGAATGGCTAAAGCAAGTCGGTAAAAGAATTTCATTTCAATAACCTGTTAAACCGAAATTATCCCGGCTATACCGACCGTTTTTCCGGAGACCAAAACTTCGCTTTAAAGGAACAATTTTTAAAACGGCATACCAGATGTGTCGAAGTATCTTTTTTTCTCCCTATCCGAACCAAAGTCTTTTACGATTGGCTGTTTTCAGACATTCCATAGCAATATTCACGTTTTTGACGATCTGAAAATCAAACATGCCAACGCAAATAAAATCGGCTCCATTTTCGTATGCCCATTTAAAACCGTCCTTTGGTTCGA
>CAYHDA010000062.1:0-17868 GCA_964355145.1 uncultured Mariniphaga sp. | reverse complement strand
TCGCCACAGGAACCGGAATTTCTCCCTTTTACAGTATGTTTCAATCAGGCTTGTCCGATCATAAAGTGCTGATTCACGGTGCACGGCTGCTCAATCAGTTCTATTTCGATGACGAACTGGAATGGGCTTTAGGGAATAATTATATCCGTTGCTGCTCCCGCGAAACTTCCGAAACGGTTTTCGCAGGCAGAGTATCTGACTATCTTTTAGCAAAAAATCACTTCCCTAAGGATTATAAATACTACCTTTGCGGCAAATCATCGATGGTTGTTGATGTTCGTGATATTCTGATTTCCAAAGGAATACCTTATGAGCATATCTTTGCTGAGATCTATTTTTAGCTGGAAACTTACGTTATCGGGGGATTTTTCAATTTTAAAAGGGAGCAGTGATGAAAGATCAACTTTTTGGCAAAGATTTAAATGAACTTCAGGAGCTCAGTTTAGCGCTTGGGTTGCCTAAATATACCGGCAAGCAGTTGGCTGACTGGCTTTATAAAAAAGAGATAAGTTCAGTAGACGAGATGAGCAATCTCTCTAAAAACGCCAGAGAGTTGCTAAACGAAAAGTATGAATTTGGCCTCTCTGCCCCATCGAAAATACAGGAAAGTATTGACGGAACAAAAAAATACCTGTTTCCAACGGCACAAAACAAGTTTATTGAAACCGCAATGATTCCTGATGACGAGCGGAAAACGGTATGTGTCTCGACTCAGGTTGGGTGTAAAATGGGATGTCTGTTCTGCATGACGGGCAAACAAGGCTTTCAAGGACAACTAACTGCCGGTGAAATAGTTAACCAAATCAGAAGTATCGAAGAACACGGTGAAGTATCGAATATTGTCTATATGGGAATGGGAGAGCCATTTGATAATCTTGAAGCAGTATTAAAGAGTCTGGCCATTCTCACCTCCGAATGGGGCTATGCGATGAGTCCCAGACGAATCACCGTTTCATCGATTGGAATTATTCCGGCAATGATCCGGTTCCTCAACGAGAGTGAAGCGCATTTGGCGATCAGTTTGCATACTCCGTTTGATGAAGAACGCCGCAAACTGATGCCCGTTCAGATTGCCTACCCAATTGCCGAAGTAGTGCGAGAAATTAAAGGCTGGGACTTTGGCCGGCAGCGTCGGGTATCCTTCGAATATATTCTCTTTAAAGGACTCAATGACACCCCACTTCATATTCGTGAGTTGACCCGGTTACTGTCAGGAATCAGATGCCGTATCAACCTGATCCGCTTTCATCCAGTTCCCGGAACACCTCTGGAGAGTCCTGATGAAGAGACAATTAACAGCTTTAGAGATCAGCTCAACGACAAGGATATTACTACCACGATCCGTGCATCGCGTGGGCAGGACATTTACGCGGCCTGCGGATTGCTATCGACAAAAGAACTTCTGGGAAAATGACCAACGGACAGTGAACAATGATCAATGGTCAATGAGCAATGGTCAATGAGCAATGGTCAATTATCAATGGTCAATTATCAATGGCTCAATGGTTAATGAGCAATGAGTGAGTTGATTAGGACTGCAGGAATAGGCTGGAATTCGTTACCGGATCGATTGGTAGCCATCGGGCACACCGTTTTTAGAGAGCACAATTTGCCATAATTGGCTGGATCTGGCTCTGAAAGTTGCAGCCTGTGAGAGTAAAAAATATTTCCACATCCTAAAAAACCGTTCTGTCGGATGGCTGGTTATTTTATCCCGGTTCTTAACAAAGTTATCATACCACACCATCACGGTTTTATCGTAATCCGGCCCAAAGTTATGCCAGTCTTCCATAACAAAAAGACTTTCAAAAGCCTGACTAAGCTGGCTTGCCGAAGGTAGCATTCCATTTGGAAAAATATATTTATGCGACCACTGATCAAAAGTTTTTGTAGACTTTAAGTGCCCGATCGTATGAAGAAGAAATAAGCCGTTATCCTTCAGACATCTGTTGGCAACCTGAAAAAAAGTGCGGTAATTTTTATATCCAACGTGTTCAATCATTCCAACACTGACGATTCTGTCAAATTTTTCGTTCATTTCACGATAATCGGTGAAGCGGAATTCGACAGGAAGCCCTGCGCACAATTTCCTTCCAAGCTCAATTTGTTCCTTCGAAACGGTAATGCCTACAACCTCAACCTGGTATTTTTCGGCAGCATATTTCCCAAAAGGACCCCAGCCACAGCCAATATCAAGGACGCGCATCCCAGGTTTGAGGTATAATTTACGACAAATTAACTCCAGTTTATTCTCCTGTGCTTCATCCAGATTTTCAGCACCCTTCCAGTAAGCACAGCTGTAATTCATCCTGCGGTCAAGCATATTTTGAAAAAGATCATTTCCTAAATCGTAATGCTTTTCCCCCACAATAAAAGCTCTTCGTTTGGATTGTAAATTGAAAAGATTTGCTGCAGAGAGTTTCAGAAGAACAGAGAACTTTCTGTGAATTTTCTCATCTAGCTTAGCTACTAAAATGCGGGTTATCAATTCATCGATTTTTTCAACATCCCACCAGCCATCCATATACGATTCGCCAAGACCTAATTCACCTTCAGTAAGTGCCCGACGATAAAATGCCTGATTATGAACCTGAATGTCCCACGGATTACTACCGTTAATTTGTACACCGGCCATTTCCAAGATCTCTTCTGCTATGTCTCTGTAGTTATCATTCATAACGTATAGCATTAAATTATTTAACCGAAAGCATGTGCATGGAAAATTACAAACACGATAGAAGATTTTATGGATACCTTCCTCACCAAAAAAATCTATAAAAACTACTGAATCATAAATATACGAAAAAGGATGATTTTATTTATTGATTTTTCTTCATATTCCAGCTGATTAGTTGAGATTATAAAGTGTGATTTTAAGCAAACCATCTGTTCAGCCTAAAATTTCAGAAACATTTAACATTAAGGAAACGTTTATAGTGTAAACTGTTTCCTATCTTTGGCAATCGAAATAAATTTGATAAGAAATGAAAAATGACTGATGAATTGAACGTTCCCGATAAGAAATTCGAACCAATGCTGGAACAAATCAAAGTGTTGTTTTTTGAATTTGGGATTAAAAATCTCAATATGGATGACATCAGCCACAAGCTGGGAATTTCAAAAAAAACACTCTATCGGTTTGTAAAAAGCAAAGAAGATCTTATCTCGCAACTATTTATACATGAACAATATAAATGGGAAGAGGCTTTAAATATTATTGGTTTCCACGAAGATAATGCCATTGAGAAGCTTTTTAAAGTGAGTCTGATGGTTTATGAAGAGATGAAACGATTTAATCCAATGCTGCTTTTTGAAATGCGGAAATACTATGAACATCTTTTCAATGTATTTCATGCAAGAAAATTAAAGCACATTTCAAAATCGATGAGAGTGAACCTGGAGCGTGGAATAAAAGAAGGACTGTACAGGCAAGACCTTAATAGCGAAGGTGTTGTTGCAATTTATATGAATTACCTTGTCGAGATACATAATTCGGAACTATGCAAATCGGCTGATATGACGTTCGACGAACTCTTTAACATGATGTTCGAAAATCATATCCGCGCTATTTCGACACCGGAAGGAGTTGCCTATTATGAAAATCGGAAAAAAGAAATAACTGAATCATTAAACAGAAATAATAATTAAAACGGTAAAATATGTCATTGAAAAAATACCAGTTAATCTTGTTGATTTTGCTCACTTTGGGAGGGGTAAAGATCAGCATGGCACAGGAAACGATCCGTCTGTCGCTGAATGAAGCGCTAAAGATTGCTCAGGATAATAACCTGAATATCAAAAATTCACAAATTGATCTGAAGATTGCTCAGAAAAAAATATGGGAAACCATCGCCATAGGTATGCCACACATTGATGGAACGGCTAAATACCAGCTTATTCCAAAAGTACCAACATTACCTGCCTCCAATTTTGATCCCAACGCTGCTCCGGATGCAGTGATTGAACTCGGCGTAAAGCAGAATATTGTCTATGATATCACCGTTTCGCAGCTGATTTTTAACGGCGCCTATCTGATCGGATTGAAAGCTTCGAAAGTTTATTATAACCTGTCAGAAGAGACACTCGAAAAATCGATGCTCGAAATCAACGAATCGGTGACCAATACTTATTATATGATCCTTGTTGGGATCGAGAGTCGCAAGATATTAATTTCCAATCTTGAAAATGTCGATAAAACCTTGTCGGATATCAAAGAGATGTACAAACAAGGTTTTGTAGAGAAGACCGATGCCGATCAGCTGGAGCTGACTTCCAACACGATCAGAAACGCAATTTCTCAAATCGACAATAACCTCGAAATGGGCAACAGGCTGTTGAAAATTCATCTTGGTCTTGAGGAAAAAAATAATATAATCCTGACCGATCAGCTGGGTATGGAAGCAGCTCAGGTTGCCGGTCTGAATGCTCTGGTAAGCGAACCGTTTATCCTGGAAAATAATGTTGATTTTAAGCTCTTGACTACGAGCGAACTGCTTGCAAAATATGATTATAAAAGGGAGATGACCAATTCACTTCCATCAATTGCTGCCTTCTATAATCATCAGGAAAAATGGAAAACTCCAATATTTGATTTTGCACCTAAGAATGTGATCGGGATCAATGTAAGCCTTCCCATTTTCAGCAGCGGACAACGTCTTGCTACCGTTTCGCAGAAAAAAATGGCGCTTGAAAAAGCTACGAATACCAAACTCTACGTTGGAAACACCTTGTTGATGCAATCTTCGCAATGCCAAAATGACCTGCGCACCAAGCTGGAAAAATTTCAGATTCAGAAGAAAAGCAAGGAATTGTCAGATGATATCTATCAGCGTACCCTTGAAAAATACAAACAAGGGATTTCTTCAAGCATGGAGCTTATGACCATTCAAAATCAGTACCTGAACAATCTGACCAACTACTTTCAAAGTATTTATGACGTTGTGGGTGCCAAATCAAAACTTGAGAAAATATTCAATATCAATTCAAAAAATTCAAAATAACCATTATATGAAAAATAGTATCTATGCTTTGGCAATCGCAGCCATTCTTGTTTCATGCAATAATTCCACTGATTCGAAAGGGAAATTAGAGAAACTAAAAGCACAGCATGAGCTGTTAAATACCCAGATAGCTCAACTGGAAGCCGAGGTTAATCCCAATGGAGCTTCTGATGAAATAAAATCAGTTACGGTGAAAATCGCCCCGGTCACCGGATGCGAATTCAATCATTATGTCGAAGTACAAGGCATTGTAGATGGCGATCAGAATGTCGCAGTAAGTCCGCAAATGAACGGAATTGTTACAGCTGTGTATGTTACTGAAGGATCGAATGTTAAAAAAGGGCAGGTTCTTGCTGAACTGGATGCTGTTGTTTTGAAGCAAACACTTGATGAACTTAAAACACAGTCGAGCCTGGTAAGTAGTCTTTTTGATAAACAGAAAGCACTATGGGAAAAAAATATAGGGAGTGAAGTACAATTTCTTCAGGCTAAAACGAATAAGGAAGCCCTTGAAAATAAGATTAAAACACTTCAAGGCCAGATAGATATGGCAAAGGTAGTGTCACCTATTACCGGAACCGTTGAAAGTGTACCGCTAAAAATTGGACAAATGGCTTCACCAGGATTACCAACATCTGCGATCAGAGTGATCAACATGAATTCTGCAAAAATTAAAGCAGATGTATCAGAAAACTACTCGTCCAGAATTCAAAGCGGAAATAAAGTACTGATCCGGTTCCCTGATCTTGGAAAAGAAATCGAGTCAACATTGATTTTTGCAAGCCACTTTATTGATCCTACCAACAGAACATTTCAAGTTGAATGTAAAGTGCAGTCGCGCGAAATGCAGCTGCGAGCCAACATGATCGCTTATGTAAAAATTAAAGACTATACCAACGAAAAAGCGATCTGCATCCCGATGAATTATATTCAGACCAATCAAGAAGGAAAGTTCATTTATGTCGCGGTGCAGAAAGGCAATCAGTGGGTTGCAACCCGCAGAATGGTTAAAACAGGAATGGACTATAACGGAGTAGCAGAAATTTTGGAAGGACTTGCCGAAGGGGATAAAGTGATCTCTGCGGGTTACCAGAGTCTGAACGAAGGCTTACAAATCACTTATTAATCCGTATCAATTACCAGTTATGTCAGCAGAAAAACATAAAATAAAAGAATTTCTCCCTACGAGTTGGGCGATTAATAATAAGACGAGCATTTATGTGCTCGCATTCCTGATATCTGTTTTAGGGCTTATGAACTATTTTTTCATCCCGAAAGAACAGTTCCCTCAAGTGATTATTCCTTATATAATTGTGAATACTCCTTATCCGGGTACCTCACCTGAGGATATCGAAAATCTGGTTACCAGACCCATCGAAAAACAGTTGAAATCGATTGCGGATGTGAAAAAAGTGACCAGCAATTCAGTTCCGGATTTCTCTTCCATAGTTGTTGAATTCGATCCGAATATTTCAATTGAGGCAGCGAAACAACGTGTTCGGGATGCAGTTGATAAATCAAAAACCGAGCTTCCTAATAATTTACCGGATCAGCCTCAGATCCTCGATGTTGACCTCTCCGAATTCCCTGTTTTGTATATCAATATATCAGGAAATTACAGCCTCGACAAGCTGAAAAAATATGCAGATATCGCTCAGGATAAGATTGAGGGAGTCAAAGAGATAACCAGGGTTGATATTGTGGGAGCGCTCGAACGCGAAATACAGATCGAGGCCGACATTTTCAAGATGCAGGCGGCAAAAGTAACCTTCTCCGATATTGAACGAGCTGTAGCCGGCGAGAATCTCACTATTTCAGGAGGTGTTATAACTACCTATGGAACAAAAAATACTGTTCGTTTAAAAGGTCAGTTTCAAAATGTTACAGATTTAAACGCAATTGTTGTTCACTCCTCAAGCGGAGCTTTTGTGAAACTTAGCGATATCGCCGTCATTAAGGATGATTTCAAAGATCAGGAGAGCTATGCCCGTCTGGACGGGAATAACGTGATTACGCTTAATGTCATTAAAAAAAGCGGCGCCAACCTTTTGGATGCATCTGACCACATTAAAGATATCGTCGACAATGAGCTGAAAGGAAAGGAATTCCCTTCAGACCTTACCCTTACACTTACCGGTGATCAAAGCCGCTTCACCCGTAATACTCTGGAAGAGCTGAACAATACAATTATCATTGGATTCATTCTTGTGACTATTGTTCTAATGTTTTTCATGGGATTCACGAACTCTTTTTTCGTCGGATTATCTGTGCCTCTCTCTATGGCAGTAGCCTATCTGGTCCTCCCTGGAATTGGTTTCACGATGAATATGATTGTCATGTTCGGGTTTATCTTCGCCCTCGGAATTGTTGTTGACGATGCTATTGTAGTGATTGAAAATACCCACCGTCTGCACCGAAAACATCCGGACATCAAGGTTGCCGCGAAGATGGCAGCCGGAGAAGTTTTCATGCCCATATTATCAGGAACATTAACAACGCTGGCACCCTTTTTCCCATTGGCATTCTGGCCGGGTATTGTCGGTCAGTTTATGCATTATTTACCTGTTACGCTGATTATTACACTTTTTGCATCGCTTTTTGTCGCCTATATATTCAATCCTGTTTTCGCTGTATCGTTTATGCAGCACGAATATGACGCCGAAACAGACGGTAAGGCAGCATGGAAAAAGATGAGAAGATTTCTGATCGTCGTGTTGAGTCTCGCCCTGCTTTTCTACGCCACAAAAATGTTTGGAATTGCCAACTTCCTGGTATTGGTAATACTGCTGGTATTTGCTTACGAATATGCAATACGCCATTGGATCACTGCTTTTCAGGACAAACTTTGGCCATCTTTGATGGATTCGTATGAAAATACAATCCGTTTTATGTTGAAAGGAAACCGGGCTGTGTGGATGTTAGCAGGGATGATTCTGTTGTTTATCTTTACCATTTTTCTCACCGGTGTCGTAAAACCTAAGGTGCTGTTCTTTCCAAACAACGACCCAAACACGGTATATGTTTACATTAAGATGCCTGGAGGAACCGACCAGAGCGTAACAGACAGTGTAACACAGATTGCAGAAAAAAGGGTCTATCAGACCATGGGAAAGAATAATCACGACGTGGAATCCATTATCTCAAATGTCACAATCGGAGTTGAAGAGGAAGGGTTTTCGTCGGCCGGAAAGCCTTACAACAAAGGAAAGATCTCTGTGAACTTTATTGAAAGCAAATTGCGGAATACCGGAAAAACAACTACCCAATACATGGATTTAATCAGAAAAGGTGTTGCTGATATCCCTGGCGCTGAAGTTACAGTTGATAAAAACCGTAACGGACCTCCTACCGGAAAACCAATTAATATTGAGGTAACAAGCCAGAATCTCGAAAATCTGATCGCCGATGCCTATGCCTTCAGGGATTATGTCGACTCGTTAAGGATTCCGGGAATCGAAGAGTTAAAAACCGATTTTGAGATGAATTCCCCCGAAATTATCATTGATATCGATCGTGACCGTGCCATGCGTCAAGGTATTTCAACCGGGCAGATCGGACTCGAAATCCGTACTGCACTTTTCGGGAAGGAGATTTCAAAATTTAAACAGGATGAAGACGAATATCCCATCACCCTTCGTTATCATAAAGTAACACGTGACAACATCAATTCCCTGATCAATCTGATGATCACTTACCGTGATATGAACACCGGACTATTGAAGAGTATTCCTTTATCAACAGTGGCAAAAATCAATTATTCCAGCTCGTATGCGGGAATCAAACGATTGGATCAGAAAAGGGTTATAACTGTTTACTCAAACGTACTTTCGGGTTATTCAGCAAATGACATCGTTCCGAAAATCAAAGTTCTTGCCGCTGAATTCAGCAAACGCGAAGGGACTGAATTTAAACTGACCGGCGAGCAGGATGATCAGAACGAGACATCTGCATTTTTAATGAAAGCCATGATTATTGCACTGGGAATTATCTTTTTTATCCTGATTACGCAGTTTGGATCAATAAGCAAAACCATAATCATCCTTAGCGAAGTAATATTCAGCATCATAGGGGTATTACTTGGTGTTATCATCTTCCGGATGGATCTGGTAATTATGATGACAGGACTAGGTGTAGTAGCCCTTGGAGGTATCGTCGTGCGAAACGGAATCCTGATTGTGGAGTTCTGCGATGTAATGAAGGACAGAGGACTGAAAACACGCGATGCTATCATTCAGGCAGGACGAACACGTATCACGCCTGTTGTTTTAACCGCAACGGCTACCATGCTGGGACTTGTTCCACTGGCGGTAGGGATGAATATTAATTTTGTGACGTTGTTCACCGAGTTAAATCCTCATATTTACTTTGGAGGTGATAATGTTGCTTTCTGGGGTCCATTGGCCTGGACCATCATCTTCGGTCTGAGCTTTGCCACTTTCCTAACCTTGGTTTTCGTTCCTGCATTGTATTATCTTGACTATGTGATCAGGCTGAAGTACCGGAGGAAAAAGAATCTTAAAAGAATTATGTCACTTAAGTAACCTGAAAGATTTCATATCGTAAAGCTCTTTTACTAAAGTGCTGAATATTAACAATAAAGATCATTGAACATTATTAATTGACAATTACTTAAGTTTTATGGCCGCAATTCCTGCCATTACTAAAAAGGTTGGTAAATCATACCTGGTCTGGTTCCAAAACAGCAATTCTTACATTCAGCTGGAGGAGCCGGCCTGGTTTGTTTTCCGCAAAACAAAGCAGCGATACAAAGCCACTACAATCTCCAAGGAATTTGCCACCCGTTATGGGATCACTCCCAAAGCGAGCCTGGCATTTGTAACAGATATCCGATCGAAAATTGAAAAATTAAACCAGCCTGACAAGACTCAAAAGAAGACCGATCAAATTTCAGGCGACCTAAACGGACATCATTTTGTTCCATTTTCGGTCCATCACTACCAATTAGGCAATCGGGGGGTAACGTTTTCTTACGAAACCCGTCTCTTCGAACATTACCTTCATCCCTTAATATGCCATCTGGAAACATCAGACACATTTAGCGAATCGCCTCTCTTTGAGCTGTTTGCCTATCAGGAGCAGATTGTTTTTCGTTTTAATGGTGAGGCAAAAGGGGTTTGGACAAAAGACGAAACCCATCTGGTTAAAGGAATGATTTTTATGTTTCTAACCAATGTGATGCATAATAAAACGGATGCCGACTGGCTGATGACCGTTCACGCCTCGGCGATTACGAACGGAAAGAAAACAATCCTGTTTTCAGCACCCCCCGGAAACGGAAAAACGACCATTGCCGCTTTGCTTCAGACACGGGGATATCAGTTAATCTCCGATGATTTCGTCCCGATCGACCGGGATTCATTTAATGCTTTTCCCTTTCCGATCGCCATGTCGGTGAAAGAGGGATCTATGGAGGTACTCACTTCGCTTTTCCCTGAGCTGGGAGAAAAACCTCTTAACTATATTTCACCGGAAAAAAGTGTGCGCTATTTAACATCGGGTCAACAACCTGATCTCCTTAAAGCGGTTTATCCTGTTCATGAATTTATTTTTGTTCAATACGACGGCTCCATTGATTTCTTATGGGAAAAACTGGATCCGATAAAAGCTATAAAACTCCTGCTCGATCAGGCCTGGGTGGCACCATTGTCAGGCAATGCAGCCCTGCTGTTCGACCGGATTTTACAAATTTCCTTCTATCAGCTGACCTATTCAAACAACCGAAAGGCTCTTGATGCGATTGCTAATCTATTTGATCATGACCAATAAAGAGTTATTCTACTTTACCGGAAAATGCATGATGCTGGATGAAGATCCCGGATTCAGCCAGGTAATTATTGATAAAATAAATTCAGAACCCATTGACTGGCAAAAATTTGTGGTGCTGTGCAGTGATCATTTAATTCTGCCTGTTATCTACGTTAAATTTGAAAAACACAATATTCTCCCCTCTTTACCTGACGAACTAAGCCTATTTTTAAAGGAGATATATGATTTAAATACATCCAGAAACCAGAAAATTCTGTCACAGATACAGGAAGTGACCAAAACTCTGAATGCCAGCAATATTTATCCCATTTACCTGAAGGGTGCTGCTCATTTGCTGAGTGAACTGTACTCAGCTATCGGAGAACGCATTTTGGGAGATATCGATTTTTTAGTGCCTGAAAAGGACTATCTTGCTGCTGCAACAGCACTTGAACACGATGGCTATTCTACTTTTGAAGGCAGTCTTAAGTACTTCGATGTTGAGTTGCTCAAACATTATCCACGGATTTCAAAATCCGGTTTCCCGGCCGATCTGGAGATTCACCAGGCCCTGACCCAGAATTTTTTGAGCTGGTTTAATCCCCAGATTACCGATCAGGAGAAAAAATCAGTCAAGTCATTGGAAGGCTGTTTTGTGCTGTCTGAGAACCATCAAATCATTCACAATTTTATCCACAGTCAGCTTAGTCATGGCGGACATTTAAGCGGGATAGTTTCCTTTCGCGACCTTTACGATTTATACCTGCTCTCAAAAAGAACGCCGTTTAATGATGTCCTTCCAAATATTAAAACCAAGGAAAAAGCGATTGCATATTTTCTATTTGCAGGTAAAGCATTTGGCCTTCCCAAACCGCTCAGTCCGAAAGGGAATCTTTCTTCGTGGCTTTTTTCCAAAAAACACGATCTGAACATGGGCTCTGCTGCCTTTTACAACACGCATCGTACCTTGCTATTTATTTATCAAAGGATTTTTACAGCTTACTTTGGGCAGATTATCAGGGCAATCTATTCCAGGTCTGTACGCCAATCAGTAATTAACCGTTTCAAAGATCCCAAGTGGTACCGGGCACATTTGCAAATTTATACTGATTTCTTTAGACGAAAACGATAAGACGCGGGGCTGATAGATTTGATCAGAATATCGTATTTAAGGATTTACTTGTTATTTTAAACTCTTGTTTAACTTCAGGTCATTTTTATTTGTAATTTTAGGAATCAGTAAAATTTCTTCTTTAGAATGCTTCTAAAGAAGAAACAGACTCTGGATTAACGGAATGAGTTTCAACAAGTCATATAACAAAATAATTATCATCGGATGAAAAAGAAAAATAATACGGTATTGTATCTCGTTATTTTGGGTGTTGTCGTGATTGTAGGGCTTATTGCCGGGAAGAAAGCCGGATGGTTTGGAAAAGACATGGCGTTAAAGGTCGCTGTTGAAAAAGTTCAGAAAAAAGATATCACAGAAATAATTACGGCGAATGGGAAAATTGAACCGCAAATGCTGGTAAAAATTAGTCCTGAGGTGCCGGGTGAAATCATTGAGCTGCCTGTTAAGGAAGGTGATGAAGTAAAAAAGGGAGATTTACTGGTTGTTATACGCCCCGATATTTATATTTCCAACCGTAACCGGCTCGAAGCTTCTCTCAACAGTCAGAAAGCCAGACAGGCACAAGCAGAAGCGCAATTAGTAGAGAAAGAGTTAAATTACAAAAGGTCAAAGCAACTTTTCGATAAAAGCACCATAGCCAGGTCTGATTTCGAAACTATCGAAGCTTCCTGGAAAGTTGCGCAGTCAGAAGTGCAGGCTGCCCGTTTTGCGGTAAAAAGTGCGGAATCAAGTCTTAACGAATCTCAGGAAAACCTCACAAAAACAAAGATTTACTCACCTATATCAGGAACGGTTTCCAAGCTAAATGTCGAAAAGGGAGAAAAAGTAGTTGGAACGAATCAATTTGCAGGGACTGAATTAATGACTATTGCCGATCTGACGCTGATGGAGGTAAAGGTGGAAGTTAATGAGAATGACATTGTTAATGTAGAAAAATCGGATACAGCCACAGTCAAGATCGATGCCTACATGAAACGTAAATTCAATGGTCTGGTAACTGAAATAGCCAGTTCTGCAAATGTTTTGGGCACTTCAACCGATCAGGTAACTAATTTTAATGTCAAAATATTGCTTTTACAGGATTCCTATGCCGATCTGTTAGTCAGTAATCCGCATCGTTACCCGTTTTTACCAGGGATGTCGGCAACTGTCGAAATTCGTACCGATACCCGAAGGGGAGTAATCACGGTTCCCATTCAGGCTGTTACAACCCGGGCAGATAATGGAGCCGCCAAAAAATCAACAACTCAGCCGGTAGCGGAAGTGGAGGGTAAAGACACGAATGAGGAAAAAATAGCATCCAAAGATCCGGAACAATTCGAAGTAGTTTTTGTTAACCGGAATGGATTGGCCAGTCAGGTGAAGGTTAAAACCGGCATTCAGGATAATACAAACATTCAGATCATTGAAGGACTAAGTCCGGATGATGAAATTATTGTGGCACCTTATGGCTTAATTTCCAAGACACTAAAAGATTCAACTTTGATTGAGATAGTGAAATTGGACGATTTATACAAAGTGAAAAAATAAATGTTTATAAAGGTTGTCGATGGGGTCAGGTGGTTTTTCATCAAACTTTTAATGGGACCCATCTATTTTTACAAATATGTCATCTCGCCAATGACACCTGCTTCGTGCCGTCATATCCCAAGTTGTTCGGAATATGCAGTTGAAGCATTGAAAATTCATGGACCCATCAAAGGAATCTATTTTGCGATCAGGCGAATATCAAAATGCCACCCTTGGGGAACACATGGTTTTGATCCGGTGCCTCCAAAATAATCTTAAACTTATGATCAAGATGGAGTTATGAGTAATTATCAATGACCAAATATCAATTTTAAATTATCAATCATCACCATACCAATGAAGCAATTTCTAATTTATCTATTCATTTCTCTACTGTTTACCGGTTGCTTTTCGGAAGCTCCGAAATCAAAAAATAAAATCGTATTTGTCAGTATTTTGCCTTTGAAATATTTTGCCGATAAAATTATCGGCGATACTTATAAAGTTGAGGTTATGGTCCCTCCCGGTGTTGGTCCGGAAACTTATTCTCCTTCACCCAAACAAATGCTGCTTCTGGGCCAGGCACAGGCTTACTTTTCGATTGGTTTTCTAGGTTTTGAACAAGCCTGGTTAGAAAATTTCAAATCATCAAATGCTAATTTGCAGGTATTCGTAACCTCAAAAAGGATTGATTTAATCAAAGAGACGGAACAACACGAGGACCATGCTCATCCTAAAGGCGTTGATCCTCATATTTGGTCATCACCCAAAGCCGCCCGGCTTATTGCGACAAATATTTTTGACGGAATGATGCAAATAGATCCGGGAAACGGTGATACTTATCAGAAAAATCTCTCTCTGTTGCTGGCTGAAATTGCAAAAGTAGATTCATCTGTTACCAGATTACTCTCCGGCAGCACATCGAAAAAATTTATAATTTTCCATCCAGCCCTGAGCTATTTTGCCCGCGACTATGGACTCGAACAGCTGTCAATCGAATTTGAAGGAAAAGTTCCTTCTCCGAAACACCTTCAGACTGTCATAAATGCTGCGAAGTCAGTGAAAATCAAATTAATATTGATTCAAAAAGAATTCGACAAAGAAAATGCTGAGATTATTGCGAAGGAGACAGGCAGTAAGATAGTGCAAATAGATCCGCTCGCTTACGAATGGCCTGAACAGATGATTTCGATTGCCGAAAAACTTTCAGAACCTTCTAAATAAACTTTGAATTCATGGACTCCTTAGTTGAAATACGCAATTTATCAGCTGGATACGGGCAAAATGTTGTTTTGCATAATGTCAGTCTTACGATTCGGCAATACGATTTTATCGGCGTGATTGGTCCTAATGGAGGTGGGAAAACAACATTGCTCAAGGCATTGCTTGGGCTGATTTCTCCCTTATCGGGAGAAATAGTTTTTGATGATTCGATGACCGAAGGAAACGCGCACCGGATCGGCTATCTGCCGCAGATTAATAATATCGATCGTAAATTTCCGGTCACAGTATATGATGTGGTCAGGTCTGGCCTGATGTCACGAAAACGACTTATCGGGCGATACAGTGGTGAAGAAAATGACAGGGCTCATCAACTTATGGATGAAATGGGGATTACCGGTATTCGCAATAAAGCCATCGGCGAACTTTCAGGCGGACAGATTCAGCGAGCACTTTTGTGCCGTGCATTGGTAAATAACCCTAAATTGTTAATTTTAGATGAACCAAATACCTATGTTGACAACCGGTTTGAGCGCGAGCTATATGAAAAGCTGAAGGTTTTAAATGATCAATTGGCCATTTTACTGGTATCGCATGATTTGGGCACTATTTCGACCTACGTTAAATCGTATGCATGTGTAAACAGTTCATTGCATTACCATGCCGGAAATAAAGTCACACCTGAACTGCTAAAATCCTATGAATGTCCGATCCAGATCATCTCTCATGGAGATATACCTCATACCGTTTTACATAATCACTTATCCTGATGCAGAGCCTGATTTCACTCTTAAGCTTTGAATTCTTCCAAAATGCATTTTTCGCTGCATTCCTTGCAAGTATAACCTGCGGAATCATAGGAACATATATTGTTGCCAGACGCATTGTTTTCATCAGCGGCGGAATTACGCATGCCTCATTCGGAGGAATTGGAATGGGATATTACTTTGGATTTGACCCGATAATGGGAGCAATTGGATTTGGCATCCTATCAGCTCTTGGAATCGAGTTTTTTACAAAAAGAGCCGATCTGCGTGAAGATTCAGCAATCGCCATGCTTTGGTCGTTAGGAATGGCATTGGGAGTGATTTTTATCTTCCTCACTCCCGGATACGCCCCTAATTTAATGAGCTACCTGTTCGGAAATATTCTTACTGTCTCAAAAGGAGATCTCTTCTATCTTCTTTTTCTGGCCGTTTTTGTGATTGCCTTCTTCCTGATTTTCTACCGGATGATTATTTTTGTTTCGTTCGACGAAGAGTTCGCGCTTACCAATAATGCCCCAGTCCGACTGTTTAATGCACTGCTTATAAGTCTTGTGGCGCTAACTATTGTGCTTAATATCAGAGTTGTGGGAATCATACTTGTAATGTCGCTCCTGACAATTCCGCAGGCCATTGCGAATCTATTCACAAAGCGATTTGACCATATGATGCTATATTCCATCGCCTTCGGATTTTTAGGTTCTTTGACCGGACTTTCACTTTCATACATCTATGACATTCCTTCAGGTGCAGCTATCATTTTCACGCTGGTGGTGTTATATGGCTTGATCAAAAGCCTTTTCATTATTTTCGGAAGTGCAAATGTAAAGGAAGTAAGACAGTAGGGGAAAACAATGGTCAATTAGGAATTATCAATTAGGAATTAGGTCAGTCAGCATATTAGGCTTTTAGGCTGTAGGCTTTTAGACTATTAGCACATTGGTAAATTAGACTATTAGGCTGTTAGGCTATTAGGCTGTTAGGCTATTAGGACATTTCGTAATATTTCCCCATTGAACATTGATAATTGATCCACTGATAATTTTCTCGTAATTCCTTCCGTCAGCACATTAGGATAAAAGACTATTAGGCTTTTAGGCTGTAGGCTTTTAGACTATTAGCACATTGGCACATTAGCACATTGGTAAATTAGGCTTTTAGGCTGTAGGCTTTTAGACTATTAGCACATTGGCACATTGGTAAATTTACTTCCGTCAGACTTTGGCGTGAGCTCAGTTGAACGCCGACGGAAGTAATCAATGTCATTTAAGGATATTGATTTTGTTGAATCTTGTGTAAATCACAAAACGTTAAATCCCTATTTAAATACGTTAAGAAATCCTGTTTGATTTTTTGCCAATTTCTTAATAGCTTTGAAAAAAAACATTATGATTACAGCCGTCCTGATTGATGATGAACATGATGCTATTGATGTTTTGTCTCAATTGCTGAAAACATTTGTACAAAAGCCTGTTAAAGTAGTTGGAACAGCCAATGGCCTGGATGAAGGGATAAAAATAATTAATGCAACCAAACCCGATATCGTATTTCTGGATATTGACATGCCCAATAAGAGTGGCATGGAGATTTACAATTATTTTAAAAACCCGGAGTTCAAGATCATATTCGTAACGGCTTACAAACAATTTGCAATCGAAGCAATTAAAAACTCTGCCACAGATTATCTTCTAAAACCAGTTAATTTTTGGGATTTAAACGAATGCCTGACTAAGGTGGGGCTACTATTGGAGCACGAACAAATACAAAGAGAACTTGAAGACAAAATAAATATCCTCTGCTCGGCTGAAATGGACGGAAAAAACTTAGTGTTTGAAACCGAGTCGGGCTTTGTAATGGAAAACACCAAAAATATTGAATACTGTTATGCCGAGCAGTCCTCGAGTGTATTGGTCAGCTACCTGGGTAAAAAAATTACGATTTCCAAATCTTTAAAGGACTTGCAAGCACTGCTTCCCAACAACCAGTTCTACCGTACTCATAAATCCTATCTCGTAAATATCCATTATATCCGAAAATTTGTACGTGCCAATGAAAGCCACCTTCTTCTCAGGAGTGGCATAAAAATCCCTGTCTCGGTGAGAAACAGGGTGGATATTACTAAAGAAATCAAACAAATGCTGACAAATTGAAAGGCATTATCCTCTTCACCATCCTTTTTATTTTGCCTGGTCTGTTCAAATCACTTGATGCCCAGATAAAGCCGGATTACCATTTTACCGAAGATGATGGATTGGCCGGGAATATGGTCAGGGATATCATTAAAGACAATAATGGATTAATGTGGATTGCCACTGATAATGGCATTTCCAGGTTCGACGGGGATAAATTCCAGAACATCTATAAATCAAATGGTCTTCCTTCAAATAAAGTATGGGCTCTTGCCGTTGATGAAACCAATACAATTTATGCGGGTTGTTTTCAGGGGGGATTAGCAATCATCCGAAATGACTCAATT